>DBBL01000153.1 GCA_002292185.1 Akkermansiaceae bacterium UBA985
CTTCAACTGATCCTCTTCTAACTGCTCAAGACGTGCACGAGCTGTAGTCAGATCCTGCTCAAGTTTTTCGCGGCCGGTAACGGCACTAAGCTCACGCTCTTTGATATCATTGATTTCCCAGACAACACCAGCAAGCTTGCTCTCGAGTGACTCAACCTCACGGCTCGCCAGGGTAAACTGCCCTTGCAGAGTAGACTCTTCAACGCGTGCTTTTTGTAAGCGCTCACGTGCAAGCTCGGCGGCCTCACGATTTTCCGTGACCAGCTTCTCCAGCTTGGCCAGCTGCTCACGAGCCTCCTCATCGACCCCTTCTAACTCTGCCACCTGGACCTCAAGATCACGCACCTCATTCTGGCGATCGAGCACAGAGCTTTGATCTCCCGAACTTGCTCCACCGGTGATCAAACCCTCAGGGGTAAACACCTCACCTCGCAGTGTGACCAGAGTGATATCCTTAAGCTCATCACGCATGCTCATCGCGGTAGAGAGATCACTCACAATAAGAACCTTTGAGAGCAGACTCTCAACGACGGCGGCCACCTTAGGGTCTGCCTTGACACGATCCATTGCCCACGTCTCAGCACCGTCTGGCACCGTCATCATCTGACCTGCGGCACTTGCCGCTACAAAGTCCTCAGGGATGATTGCAGCCTCACCAAGTTTCTTTTCTGTGAGACGATCAATGATTGCCTGTGCGTAGTTGGAATCCGTTACTAAAACCGCCTGTAGATGAGAACCAAGTGCCGCCTCAACCGCTGCCGTGTAATCCTTCTCCACCTCAATGAGACCTGCGAGCACACCGCGCACGCCGTTGTTGAAGAACTCAGGCTCATCCAGTCCCTTGATGACCGATTGCGTGCCCTTTTCAAAACCCTCACCACTATCAACGAGCTGGCGCAGCACGTCCATCCTGGATGACACATTGGCAAGCTCCTTGTGAGCCAAGGACGCCTGCTCACGGGAGGCATCAAGATCACCACGGCTGCGCTGGAAGGCACGGTCTGCCGCTGCCACTTCCTGCTCAAATGTCTCAAGCTTTGCGCTGCGGCTTTCCAAGTCAGTCGTGATACCGTCCAGCTCCATGACGGCCTGCTCGTGCTCCCCTTCTAGACGTTCATTCTCCTCGGCCAGTTTACGGGAGCGTTCTTGGCTGGTCTCCATCTGAGTGAGCACACTCTCGATTTTTGCCTGACTGGCAGCAATCACTGATTGCGTGGTATTCGCCTCACTGCGCAGGCTGCGGACAAGCGTCTCTTTTTGCTCACGCTCACTGCGCTGCTTCTGTGCATGGGCCTCGTGCTCGGCCAATAAATTCTGCTGTGACTCGATCCTTGTCGTTAGGTTATTGAGAGTCTGCTCCGCCTCTTCGAAATCAAGCAGTTGCTGATCGAGCTTCTTCTGAGCTTCCAGGATATCGTCCTTATTTTGGTTAACGCGTGCCTCCAGCTCGGATTGTCTCTCTTTGTTGAATGCGATGCGGCTCTCTGCAGCACTCGCAGCATTGGTGTGATGATTGAGTTGTTGCCTGATCTCAGAGAGCTCCGCCTCAAGACTCTGGGCTGCATCACGCGCCTGAACCACTGCCTGCTCCTTCTCTGGCAGACCTACCTCCAGCTCATTCTCTCTCACCTCCAGTGAGCGGATCGAGTTTTCCAACTCGCTGAGTTCAGCCGTGTATTGAGTGTATTTACGGTGGCTAAGGTGTGAGTCTAGCACACGCACATCGGTGGCCAGCTCTTGATAGCGACGCGCCTTAGCGACCTGACGCTTGAGAGAATTCATCCTGCGCTCCTGCTCAGCGAGAACATCAGAAACGCGCAGTAAGTTTGCCTCTGTGTATTCCAGTTTGCGCAGCGCCTCTTTCTTCTCCTTTTTAAACTTAGTAATGCCCGCGGCCTCCTCAAAGACCATGCGGCGATCTTCTGGTCTCGAGCTGAGTAGCATATCGATCTTACCCTGCTCCATGATCGAGTAGGATGTGCGGCCAATGCCCGTGTCCATGAACAGCTCATGAATATCACGCAGCCTACACAAGCTACCATTGATACGATACTCAGACTTACCGTCACGAAAGACACGGCGAGTAACGGCCACCTCATTGTAGTCCACCTTCAGAGTCTCTTCACAATCAGCCAAGGTCATGGTCACCTCGGCCATGCTCAATGCCGCGCGCGCCTTGCTGGTGCCACTCTTATCCGTGCCGTTGAAAATAACGTCCGCCATCTCACCTCCTCGCAGAGCTTTGGCAGATGTCTCACCCAGCACCCAACGGACTGCATCCACGACGTTTGATTTACCACATCCGTTTGGACCAACAATTCCCGTAACTCCGTGCGGGTGAAATTCAAATTTGGTTTTATCGGCAAAGGATTTGAATCCGTGGAGGTCTAATGATTTAAGATACATAATAGTGACAGGTGTAAACAGGTAGGGTTTTTAAGGTTAGCGACAGTGGGTCAATACCATGCAAATGCTAGCCCGCTGGACAAGCTCTGCAGGGAATCAATATAACTGCCATCCAGACCGCTCCAAGCCAAATAGCATAAAAATAGCACATATGGTGTATTTTGGTGATTTTCACACTATATATAGCATAGCCATTATTTAAGACAATCAAACTAAAAAGCTTCATCCACAGCCTTAGCAGATCAGCTCAACTCAGCATTCGAGACTTGTTTCCTTAGCCCGCAGCCACTACCCCAGCAGCATGCACTTGAGGCACCAATGGCTAGGTTCAGGAATTGATTACGATCAAGGACTGAAAATGCAGCACAGCCTCGTTGAGGGCATCCTCGCTGGCGATGAGCAGAACCATTTCCTCTGCCTCGAACACGCACCCATCTACACCATTGGCAGAACGCGTGATACCAGCTCGCTAGGAGAGCACACCGAGAGCCTCCCCTATCCCGTCATCGAGACCAACCGAGGCGGTCAAGCGACCTACCATGGTCCGGGACAACTCACCGGCTACCCCCTTGTTGACTTACGCCCCCTTGGCAAAGATCTGCATGCCTATATCCGCGCCCTCGAAGAGGCTCTCATTGAGACCTGCCTTGAATATGGTGTGCAAGCCACACGTCGCGATGGCCTCACAGGCGTCTGGGTCAACAACAAGAAATTGGCCTCCATCGGCGTCGGTGTCAAAAAATGGATCAGCATGCACGGCTTCGCCATCAACATCACCAAAGAAAGCCTTCAGGGATTTTCCTCCATCACCCCCTGCGGCATCAATGATGTTCTCATGACCTGCTTAGAGAATGAGTGTGATCAAGACATCAGCGTGAAAAGCTTTGCACAAAGCTGCCAAAAACATGTGGAAGCGTCTTTGGAGAAAATCGCGGTTTCCTAAATCGCGGTTTTCTAAAAGCGCAGCTAATCACGGGAGAGCTTAAAGAAGAGCTTAATGGAGAGTCCAATCAGAGCCTCAGCTTAGCGGCTGACTGATTTACTGATCCCCCGTTGCCCTCAGCGCATTGGCAGCATCCTCCACTACCTTGGCCTCTGCCTCCTGCTGGGCACTATCCTGCTGGTCTTTTTCCTTCTTCTTCTGAGCCTGGGTAGACTCCTTGATAATCTGCCGCTCAAGTTCTGGAGACTGGTTCTTACCCTGACTGATCGCCACACCTAGCCAGCGAAGCTCACGGCTGTTATCGAGAGCCACTTTGAAAATCATCGTCAATGGCACCGCCAAGAGCATGCCTACAGGCCCCCAAAGGAAACCCCAGAACAGCACTGAAATAACTACGATCACCGTGGACAAACCAAAGCGCCTGCCCAATAAAGCCGGCTCAAGGAAATTACCTAAGAAACCATTAATCACCAGATATCCCATGGCGATCACCACAGCATGCTTGATGTCATGGGTGAGCAGAGCGAGGATCACAGGTGGTACGCCTGCAATGATCGAGCCAATCGCAGGGATGTAATTAAGGGCAAAGGCAACAATGCCCCACAACAATGGGAAATCTACTTTAGCAGCCCAGCAGAGCAAACCCGCCAGCACACCGGTGGCAATACTGATCATTGTTTTGATACCCAGGTATTTCTGAATGTCCTTAGTAGCACTGAGCATGCGCTGAAGATTGGGCCCCTGAGCCTCAACAATGGATTCAAACCTGCGGCCAAACATGCGTGCCTCGCTAAGCATGAACACCAACAGAATCAGCACGATAAATGAGCTTTTCAGCGTCTCAATCACACCTCCCAAGAGTGAGGTGATATTCTCCTTAAAGAAGTCGCCGATCTGCTCAGCGGTCAGAAACTTTTTAATCTCTTCCTGTGCCCCCTCGATCTTAAGCTGCTCGAGCTGCGCGCCACCTGAGAGCGCTGCCTCATAGAGCTTACTACCGTATTGCTCTAAGCGATCACCCTCAGCCAAGTCATTGATCAGTAGAAATCCTACCACCATCACTCCGGACAAAAAGGCAACCACCACCAACACGGATATCATCACGGAAAAAAAGCGGGGCACCTTATGTTCCCTCAGCCAGTTGGTAATAGGGAAACTCACCGCCGCTAAAAAGAACGCCAGCGATACAGGAATGAAAAAATCACGGGCGAAATACATACCCGTCAGCACCAGCACCGCCGACGCGAGCAAGAGCATGACTTTGTAAGATTCTGCAGGTTTGGGTGTCACAACTATGTAAAAATAAAGACCAAGAAACAGGTCTGCCCATTAATACCTGCAATCATTCTATTTATCAACGCAATCATTCGCATTCATGAAAAAAAATATCTTCTGCGCGTAAAAACTTCTCCTCGCCCCCCTCTCGCGCTCTTGCCATCTGTCATAAAAACATTCAGATTAAGACCCATGAAATCTCACGAAGTGCTGAAATCTGCTTTTGAAAATACCAGCCCGAAAAACATAGCTGCTGAATTAGGAGTCTCCCTCTCACTCGTTTACAAGTGGGCGCAGGAACAATCCGACACCGGATCAGGCAGCCGTAATCCACTCGACCGCATCATCGAGATTTACGATCATACCCAGCACACACCCATCATCGAGTGGCTCTGTGAACAGTGTGACGGTTACTACGTAGAAAACCCAGAGAGCAAAAAAGAAGATGACTACGGCATGCTGCCAGCGACCAATGAAATTGTCAGCCAGTTCTCCGCCATGCTACAGCGCATCTCTCACGCCGCTCAGGACAACTCCATCACCCAGGACGAGGCGCGCCAGATCCGCCTCAGCTGGGACAGGCTCAAAGGCTACACCGAGGGATTTGTGCGCTGCTGTGAGCAGGGTGACTTTGAGCGCATGCACGAGGAGGACAATCCTGAGCAGCCGCGGAAGACACTTTACTAGTTCACCTCAAGAGGCTAGATCGCAAACAGCAACTTTTTATCTGTGACCAGCCATCAATACAAGCTCGCCCGCAACCTCCTCTTCCGCCTCGATGCGGAGCTCGCCCATGACATCTCCCTGGGCAGCCTGCGCTGGCTGGAAAAGCTTCGCCTCCTCGGCCTGATCACCCCCAAGGCACCTGCCAGTGAGCCCGTCGAATGCATGGGCCTCACCTTCCCCAACTGCGTCGGCCTCGCCGCTGGCCTTGATAAAGAAGGACGCTGCATTGACGCGCTCGGCCGCCTGGGTTTTGGCCACGTGGAGATCGGCACCATCACCCCGCGCCCGCAGCCGGGTAACCCACAGCCGCGCCTGTTTCGCATCATCCCAGAAGAAGCCATCATCAACCGCATGGGTTTTAACAACTCCGGCATTGATAGTGGTGCCAGCAACGTCGCCGCCTCATCCACCTTCCGCAAAAACGGCGGCATTGTCGGCTTTAACATCGGCAAAAACAAAGACACGCCCAACGAGCAAGCCACTGAGGACTACCTCGCCTGTCTTCGTGGCGCCTGGGACGTAGCAGACTATATTACGGTGAACCTCTCCTCCCCCAACACCCCGGGACTGCGTGACCTGCAAGCAGCAGATGAAACCGCCAGACTCATCGAGGCTCTGAAAAGCGAACAAGAGCTCCTAACTGGTGAGACAGGACGCCGGGTGCCCATCGCCATCAAAGTCGCCCCCGACCTTGAGGACCAACACATCGCCGATCTCGCCAAAGTATTCCTCGACGGTGGCCTCGACTGCCTGATTGCCACCAACACCACGATTTCCAGAACCAAAGTCGAAGGCTGTGACTTCGCAACCCAGGCTGGCGGACTCTCCGGCGCTCCCCTCACCTTACGTTCGACAGAAGTCATTCAGGCCTTTTACAGCCACCTCGGCGAACAAGTCCCCATCATCGGCGTCGGCGGCATCATGACCGCCCAGGACGCCAAAGCCAAACTCGACGCAGGCGCCAGACTCGTCCAGCTCTACACCGGCTTCATCTACCACGGCCCACCACTGGTGAGGGAGATTTTGAAGATGGGAAATTGAAGATAGAAGATGGAAGAGTGGGTGGCATGACCGCCGGTCATGATCTATCCCCCCGCGCGCCCCGACAACCGAGTGGAACGAGATCGACAGGGAACGAAGTGACCGTGCTGCGAAGCAGTGCGAGCCGTGAGGCGGCGAGTATCAACGTCGGTGGCCGCAGGCGCCCTCCCCAACTTAAACTTCAACTGCTTACTTAAACTGCCACTAGCCCTGAGCGGGCTGATGAAGGATTTCTGATGAATGATGGCGGAGATCAGGTACCGACGTTGTCGGGGTGCCTACGGCAGAACTAAGAACAGCCGCGCAGCCACCGCAGGTGGCCTCCCCACTCGAACTTGAACTCCCAACTCGAACTGCCACGTAGTGGCTTCATTCATTCCAAATTCCAAATTCACTATTCCAAATTCAAGCCCTGCGTCCGCGCAGGGCGCCCGATCAGCTTACCAAGTCCCCAATCGAGCCGAAATCAGGCACAAAGAGGCGTTTATAGAGGCGGGTGGCATTACCATCGGTCATGCCGGCAAGGAAATCGCACACCAGACGAGCACGCTCGTTGGCATCCTCAGTGGATTCAATTTCCTGAGCCTCGTCATCCGGAAGCAGCTGAAAGTCTTGGCCGGAGATTTCCTTACCCTCAATGTAGCGAGCCTTGAAGACCTCCCAAAGACGCTCGAGGATGTAGTTGCCCTTGTGCTCAAGTTGCTTCAGCTCGGGAGAGAGGAACACCACCTCGTAAGCGAGCCGCTTGAATAAGGCTGACTCTTGGCAGGTCTCCTCGTCGACGTCCACGACGTAGCGGTAACGATTACTGGTGGCACTCATGAAGTTCACCTCCTCACGCAGGCTGGCGGCTTGGATATACTTACCGATGCGCTTTCCTGCAAAAGGCTCGACCCGGTTGCCCTTGATCGCCTTGATGAGGTCTCCCAAGGGTGTGCCCTGCCCTGTGGACTCTCCGGATTTTTCTGCCCAGGCTTCGATCTTAGTGACCGATAAAAAACCTGCTCTGACACTGTCTGCTAGATCATTAAGCGAGTAAGCGGTGTCATCTGCCCAGTCCATGACTTGGCACTCGATCGATTTAAAACTATCGCGCCGTTTGCCGGGAGTCAGCTCCGCGGGAAAGTCCATCTCCCCCATTGCCCATGAGAGGTGCCCTACCTGAGGGTCATAGATGAAGTGGTTGTGCGGTGTCTTGCCATCCTTACAAAGCTCTGACCAGAGGGTTTTGTATTTGAGGATGCCATCGAGAAATGCGCGTGTGGGATTCATACCGGTGCGCTTCACCGAGAAAATCCGATCTGCCAGCAGGCGCAAGGTCTGTGCATTGCCTTCAAAACCACCATAGTCCTTCATCAGGTAGTTTAAGCTGCGCTCCCCGGCGTGCCCAAAGGGCGGATGGCCAAGGTCATGGGAAAGGCACACCACCTCGACAAGCTCGGGGTCAATGAAGTAGTCCGGCCGTAGTAGCTCTGAGCTATGCCCCAGCCAGTGGCAGATCGACCTGCCGATCTGGGCCACTTCCAAGGAGTGGGTGAGACGGGTGCGGTAGAAGTCATACTCACCACTCCAGAATACCTGGGTCTTGCTCTGTAGCCTGCGGAATGCCGGCGTGTGCAGCACCCGGTCACGGTCTACCTGAAAAGGTGTGCGGAAATCATCCGCCCCACTTCCCCAGTCCTCCATCCGCTCCGTATCAAAGGCATTGTAAAAGGTATTCATCGTCGCGCGCATCTTCAAACCTCAGCCCCAAGACTTCAAACCTTTTCTGCACGAAGACAAACATGCACTATAGAAAAGCAGCGGACAACGGTTCCGCCGAAGGCAAGGAGGCGTGCAAGCGCTACCCTAAAGTGCTAATTTTATAAATCGTGCACTTTACGCCCTGACTCCCTTTCTCCTCCTTACGCTCCACTTTCGTACCCAGTGCCTGCTCGATCATGCGTGTTTCCATGACCTTAAGCCCCGGGTATTGTTTGAACACCTCGCTGAGCGGATGGTGATACTCTTCGATGATGAAGCCGGTCTCCGCTGTGTAATGGCAGTGACAAAAATGGCCCGCCTTCATGCGTGCATCGACAAATCGAGTTGCCTTTTCAACCAGAGATTTACCCGGCCGAACGGCCTTCATCCACTGGTCTCTTTCTTTCTCAAAGTAATGATAGAGTAACTTCTCCGGAGCGGTCTCGCCGAAGGTAGACTTTACTCCCTCGAGCAGATCCAAAACGAGCTGCACTCCACCATCTGGGAATAACTCGTCACACTTCTTGGTCAGCTTATAGAGCTTCTGTGGACGCCCGACCTCGACTCTGGGCACGCGCCATGCTTTCAGGTATCCTTGTTCCTCAAGGCGGATGCAGTGCTGCTTAATCCCCATGTAGCTCATGTCCAGCAGCTTGGCTAATTCCGGAATAGCCAATCCCCCCGATCGCTTCAGCTCAGCAATAATCGCAAGACAGCTTGGCCGGGAAATGTCATGAAGTGCCTCAGAAAACATTGCATCCATCATAGCCGTGCAGTGCTAAAACGCCAAACTCCAAATGAGAAAATCCACACCAGAAAGATCAGGGACTCTTTTTGACAAATAACAAATTACACTTAGAATCAACGGCGATGCCCAACATCGAACCCACCACCTTCCCCTCTTACGCCCCAGGATTCTGGCCAGATACCGATAGTGATCACTGGCAAGACTACAGGTGGCAGCTCAAGAATCGTGTCACTTCACTGAAGGCACTTGAGCAACACATTGATCTCAGCGAGGAGGAACGCGCCGGCGTATTGCTCTCTGGTAATAAGCTCGCCATGGCGATCACGCCGCACTTCTTCAACCTCATCGATAAAGAGGATCCTAACTGCCCGATCCGCCGGCAAATGATTCCACGCATTGAGGAGACTCTTACCGACCCCGCCGAGATGTCTGACCCCTGTGGTGAGGACAGCCACATGCCTGTCCCCGGCCTGGTGCACCGCTATCCTGACCGTGTGCTCTTTCTGGTCACAGATCGCTGCGCTGCTTACTGCCGCTACTGCACGAGGAGCAGAGTGGTCTCGGGCGTGTCTGATCAAAAGCTTGAGACTCAATGGGAGGCCGCCTTCGAATACCTGGAGAAGAATGAGGGCATCCGTGATGTATTGATCTCTGGTGGCGACGCGCTGCTATTCTCCGATAATCGACTGGAGCGCATTATCTCCCGCTTGCATGCGATCCCGCATATTCAATTCATCCGCATCGGCACACGCATCCCAGTCTTTCTTCCCCAAAGAATCACCGATGATCTCTGCAAGATGCTCAAAAAGTATCACCCTCTCTTTATTTCCATCCACGTCAATCACCCCCGCGAGCTGACCTCTGAGGTCCGTGATGCTCTGGGCCGCCTCGCTGACGCTGGCATCCCAATGGGTAACCAATCCGTGCTCCTACAAGGGGTAAATGATTCTGTCGAAATCCAGAAGGAGCTCGTTCATAAGCTGCTGATGTGCAGAGTCCGCCCCTACTACCTCTATCAGTGTGATCTCATCGAGGGCTCCGCACATCTGCGCACGAGTATTAGCAAGGGCATCGAGGTGATCGAGGGACTACGTGGCCACACCACCGGCTATGCCATCCCTCAGTATGTCATCGATGGTCCCGGCGGTGGCGGTAAAATCCCAATCAACCCAGACTATGTGGTCAAAAACGACGAGGCCGGTGTCACGCTGCGCAATTATGAGGGTAAACAGTTTCATTACCCCAACCCGAGCCAGCTCCCCGCTTCTCTCAAAGGCTAAGAAGGCATCGATCTTAGAAATCGTGCTTGGCCATCATCGATGCAGTCAGAAATCGAAGTTTTTTTCAGCGTTGGCTTGACCTTATCTCAGTATTGTGGCTTTTTCCGCGCACGCCGTTTGGCAAAAAGATGTGCACCCGTAGCTCAGCTGGATAGAGCGCCTGACTACGAATCAGGAGGCCAGGGGTTCGAATCCCTTCGGGTGTACCATTTTTTTAAAAGGTTCATTTTTCAAAGGCCCTTTTTTCTGAACAGTCTAGCCGTTCTCTCCTAGGAATTTTCTTCCTAGGATTTTTTTTGCCCTGCTACTTTTTCTTG
>DBBL01000118.1 GCA_002292185.1 Akkermansiaceae bacterium UBA985
AGGCGGGCTATGTTTTCAGTGCTGATTTCCTTCGGGCAAACAGCCTCACATTCATAGAGATTGGTGCAGTTGCCAAAACCTTCAGCGTCCATCTGGCGCACCATACCAAGCACACGCTTGTCTTTTTCAGGTGCTCCTTGTGGAAGCAGGTTGAGGTGGGCAGCCTTGGCTGAGACAAAGAGCATAGCGCTTGCGTTTTTGCAGGCCGCTACACAGGCACCGCAGCCAATGCATGCGGCAGCGTCCATGGCTGAATCCGCACGAGTTTTGGCGACAGGTAAGTTATTGGCATCCTGGGCTGATCCGGTGCGCACATCGATAAAGCCACCTGCTGCGATAATGCGGTCAAAGGCAGAGCGGTCAACCATGAGGTCGCGCTGAAGGGGGAAGGCTTTAGCTCTGAAAGGTTCAATCCAGATGGTATCGCCATCTTTAAACTTACGCATGTGTAATTGGCAAGCGGTGACACCTCGTTCCTTGGAGTGGGGGATACCGTTGATGGTGAGTGAACACTGACCACAAATGCCCTCACGGCAGTCATAGTCAAAGTGGATAGGCTCGCCGCCATCAAGGATGACACGCTGATTGACGATATCGAGCATTTCCAGAAACGAGGCTTCGATCGGAATGTCTTTGGCCTGATAGGTTTCGATAAGGCCGTCATCATGAACGCTTTTTTGACGCCAGACTTTAAGTGTTAAGTTCATGGGGAAATAATTTCAGGTTGAAGGATAAATAGTGGAAGTAGAAGAGTGGGAATGATCTCGATCTAGGCGTAGCTTCGAATGGCGAGGTGAACATTTTCGAATTCAAGTTCTTCCTTGTGAAGGGTGGGCGGGATACCGACTCCATTGAATTCCCATGCGGCAACGTAGGCATACTCATCATCACGGCGAAGTGCTTCACCGGCTTGGGTCTTGCCTACTTTGACTTCATCGGAGTCCTCAGTGAACTGATATTCCAAGCGGAAGTGGCCCCCGCAAGATTCCTCGCGGTTAAGGGCGTCGGTGCACATTACCTCAGCAAATTCGAGGAAATCGGCAACTCGGCCGGCTTTTTCTAATTCTGTATTGATTCCGTCAGCGTCTCCCGGGATGCGTGCGTTGGTCCAGAATTCCTCACGGATTTCGGGGATACGTTTCAACGCCATCTCAAGACCTTCCTTGCTGCGGGCCATGCCGCACTGTTCCCAAACGAGCAAACCGAGCTCTTTGTGGAAGCTGTCTACAGTGCGGGTACCATTGATGTTGACGAGTTGCTCGATGCGTTCCTTCACCGCTGACTCGGCTTGGGTGAACTCATCCATATCGGTATTAATGCTGCCTGGTTTTTGATCGGCAAGATAGTTGGCGATGGTTGTTGGCAGGACGAAGTATCCGTCTGCGAGTCCCTGCATCAGAGCAGAAGCGCCGAGGCGGTTTGCTCCATGGTCCGAGAAGTTGGCCTCACCAAGGCAGTGTAGGCCTGGGATGCTGGTTTGTAGGTTATAGTCTACCCAGAGACCTCCCATGGTGTAGTGAACAGCTGGGAAAATCTGCATCGGTGTCTTGTAGGGGTTGTCACCTGAGATTTTTTCATACATCTGGAAGAGGTTGCTGTAGCGTGACCGGATTACGTCTTCGCCGAGACGCTCGATCGCGTCCTTAAAATCAAGATAAACGCCGAGTCCTGTGGGAGCTACTCCGCGACCTTCGTCACAGACTTCCTTAGCTGCCCGAGATGAAATGTCACGCGGGGCAAGGTTGCCGAATGATGGATACTTGCGTTCTAGGTAATAATCACGGTCTTCCTCTGCGATGTCCTCTGGGTGTTTGTTGCCCGTTCTGATAGCTTCTGCATCTTCCTTCGATACGGGAACCCAGATGCGGCCATCATTACGGAGTGACTCTGACATCAGCGTGAGTTTGGACTGATAGTCGCCACTGACAGGAATACAGGTGGGGTGAATTTGAGTGTAGCAGGGATTGGCGATGTAGGCACCACGCTTATAAGCTTTGAAAGCTGCGGTAACATTGCAACCCATGGCGTTAGTCGATAGATAAAAGACGTTGCCGTAGCCACCTGTTGCCAAACAGACAGCGTCCGCAGCGTGAGATGAAATTTCGCCAGTAACGAGGTTTCGCACGACGATTCCCTTGGCTTGGCCATCTACAAGCACGACATCCATCATTTCTGTGCGGGTATGCATTTCCACGCCACCTTTGGAGATTTCTTTTTGCAGTGCTTGGTAACAACCGATGAGTAGCTGCTGTCCAGTCTGACCCCGTGCGTAGAATGTGCGTGATACCTGAGCGCCGCCAAAGGAGCGGTTGTCGAGTAGGCCGCCGTATTCACGAGCAAAAGGAACTCCCTGCGCGGCACACTGATCGATGATGTTGCTCGATACCTCAGCAAGTCGGTGCACATTGGCCTCGCGAGAGCGGAAGTCACCACCTTTGACGGTGTCGTAGAAGAGACGATTAACCGAGTCACCATCGTTTTGATAGTTTTTGGCAGCATTAATGCCCCCTTGAGCCGCAATAGAGTGAGCTCTCCGTGGGCTGTCTTGGTAGCAGAAGCATTTTACTTGGTAGCCTAATTCTGAAAGGGAAGCAGCGGCAGAGCCGCCTGCCAGTCCTGAGCCGACAACAATGACGGTGAATTTGCGCTTGTTGGAAGGGTTGATGAGCTTGGAGTCCATCTTGTGCTTGGTCCATTTCTGGTCGATCGGGCCTTCAGGTATTTTGCTATCTAGTGACATGATAATGAGAAGTTGGTGGGTGAGCCGTTGGTGGGGGTGGCTTAGTGTGCGTTGTCTTGTTCGGGTAGTTCAGTGAGCCCAGCTTGAACCGCAGCTTCGACCTTTGCCTTGGTGGCTTCCATTTCTTTTTTGCCTAGGCCAAAGAAATACACGCTGATGGGAATGGAGATGAAACCAACAAAGATAATCAAGCTGTAAGCCTTCGAGAAGAGTTGGATTCCCTTTGCTGTTTTCTTAGTGCGCAATCCGAGAGTTTGAAAAATGGAACCCACGCCATGGGAAAGGTGTGAGCATAACAAGGCCATGGCAAGAATGTAGAACAGAACGACAAGCAGGTTTTGGAATCCTGCAATGGTCATTGCCCAGTTTTGCTTGAAGTCTGCAAGGACTTGGAGATCGCTCTGAACGCGGACCGTGTAGTGCAAGATGTGGAAAACAAAAAACACGAGAACCGTTAGGCCACTCCATATCATCATCCGAGATGAGCGGGAGGCCACCATCGTGGCATCATGCTGGTAGCGGCTGGGTCTCGAAGCTCGGTTGGCAGCGGTGAGCTGAATCGTGGCGATGATGTGTAAGGCCAAGGCGACAAGCATGACGATGCGGAAGATCCAGATACCCCAGCCGTGAAGCATGGTGTGAAGGAATTCAGCGTAGTGATTGAATGCCTCAGAGCTCTGATAGATGAGCATGTTGCCGACAAGGTGACCTGCTAAGAAAAAAACGAGATAAGCGCCAGTGAGGGCAACAACGATTTTTTTTCCGATGGATGACTGCCAAAAATGGCAGAGGGAGCATGTGGATGAACTCATAAAATTTGATTGCTGATAACAACGCAGCACAAACTAGATGGTAGTTGATGAATAATCAAGAGCCAACCTAGGCGAATCCCGACATCGAAAGTAGGGGCTAAAAACAAAAAAAAGGTCTGCCGGAATATCCAGCAGACCTTATGAAAAAGGCTTATGTATACAGTAAATTAATAGGAAAACAGCTCGTCCTCTTTGAAGAAGCGTGCGAGCTCTTCGGCGGCTGCTTCAGGGCCATCTGATGCATGGCATACATTGACCATCATATCCTTGCCGAAATCACCGCGAATGGTGCCCTCAGGGGCTTCATTGGAATTGGTAGGTCCGAGTAGATTACGGACGCGGTCGATGACGTCATTGCCCTCAAGTGCAAGAGCGATAACGGGCGTGCGGCTCATGAACTCAGTAATTTCAGGGAAAAAAGGCTTATCCGCTACATGGGAATAATGCTCTCTGAGGATAGCGTCATCGAGCTGCATCATTTTGATGCCACGGATGATGAAGCCTTCGGACTGAAAGCGAGCAAGTACACTGCCGACGATATTGTTTTCAATCGCATCGGGTTTAAAAAGAATCAAAGAAGTTTCAGTTGCCATGGCAGTGGATCTAGCTGGTAACTTTGGTTTTGGCAATCGTGAAAGCCTCAAATAAGGGGCTTATTGGGCAATCAAAGCCATGCAGCAGCGATTTGGTAGATAGAGGCGCAATTTACCGTGCTTGTCTGCTTGGTAGCTCAAGGACTCGTCTACTCTGCCGAAACCGCCGTTTTCTGATGAATCACTGTTGAGTAGGATTTTGTAATCCCCTTGGCGGCCAATATTGAGCTCGTAGTCTTCAAAGGACTGAGTCGGGTTGAAGTTAAATATGAAAATCACATTGCCACGCTCAGCAGCCAAGACCTGGTGGTCATTGTGAACGTGGAGCTGCTGGGCGGGGTCACAGGCCAAGAGATTGTGTTTTTTGGCTAATTTGATCATGTTCTGATCAAAGGCATTGAGTTGCTGATAGCGCAGTTTGACGTTGTCCACCAGCGACCACTGGCGGCGGCAATAGTGGTAAGACCAGTCATTGCCCTCGCGGGGGAAATCGAGCCATTCAGGGTGTCCAAATTCGTTACCCATGAAGTTGAGCCAGCCCTCGCCGCCTGAGATCAGAGTAAAAAGGCGGATGATTTTGTGCAGGGCAATGCCTCGGCTGATGACTTCGTGGTCATCATCAGTATCCATGTGCCAATACATTTCCTTGTCCATCAGGCGAAAGGCGATGGTTTTATCTCCCACCAACGCTTGGTCGTGACTCTCAGCATAGGCAATATTGGCTTCGCCATATCTTCTGTTGGTCATCACCCCCCACATTTCCTCGGGGTTCCATTGCTCATCCTTTTTGTGTTTGAGCAGCTTGATCCAGTAATCAGGAATACCCATCGCAAGCCGGTGAGTGAATCCAATGCCACCCTCAGAAGTAGGCCGGCATAAGCCTGGCATGCCGCTCATGTCCTCGGCTACGAGTAGTGCCCCTGGCCGAAGTCGATTACACAGTGTAGTGGCCAGTGCGAGGTAGAGGATGGCATCCTCATCTGCGCCATCGGTGAAGTATTTATCGTAGTGGTCAAAGTCGACACTGCCATGGTGCTCGTAGAGCATGGAGGTGATGCCATCAAAACGGAAGCCGTCGAAGTGAAACTCCTCGAGCCAGTAGCGAACATTGGAGAGTAGAAAACGGCGAACCTCATCCTTGCTGTAATCAAAGCACTTTGAGTCCCATTGCGGCTGATCTCCTTTGATGCCAGCATGGAAATATTGGTGGTCGGTGCCATCAAATTCATTCAGCCCCTCAGCCAGGTTCTTGACGGCATGGGAATGGACAATATCTAGCAGGACCGCAATGCCTGCTCCGTGAGCTTTGTCGACGAGATACTTCAGGTCCTCAGGAGTTCCGAAGCGCGAGCAAGCAGCAAAAAAGGAAGACACATGATAGCCGAACGAACCATAATAGGGATGCTCCTGCACCGCCATGAGTTGGATGGTGTTATAACCTAGTTTCTGGATCCGTGGTAAAATGTTATCAGCAAATTCTCGGTAGGTATGAAGTCGAGGCTCTTCCCCGGCCATGCCGACGTGGGCCTCATAGATAAGCGGCGCACCTATTGAGGATGGGTCAAACTCGTTTTCCCAGCAGTAGTCCTTCTCAGGCTGCCAGATCTGGCCGGAGTAGTCATGGGTGGTCTCATCCTGAACACTGCGGTGAATCGTCGCGGGAATGCGGTCTCGTGCGGATCCATCAGCACCGTAAATGTGTAACTTGATGGTATCGCCATGCTTCAGAGACTTGCCGTCTAGCTCAAGCTCCCAGATGCCGTTTGGACCTTTTGTCAGAGGGTTGCGGCTGCTGTCCCAATCATTAAAATCTCCGATGATCGATACATAGTGCGCGCCAGGTGCCCACTCCCGCACGGACCAGGCATCTTTAGCTTGATGGTAGTGGATACCGAGCTCCTTATGCAGTTGAGCGTATTCTTCAATACTCCCTGCCTCTGCATTGATTGATTGCAGCTGCTCTTGAAGCCGGTCGATGCGCCAAGAGATGTGATCTGCGTAGGGTTCGAGCCAGCAGTCATCCTGAACTAAACGGGGAACTGAAGGTGAATCGCTACTCATACTTTGATGCTATGCATGGTGATTAGACAACGCACGGAAATAGTGCGCGATCAGGGTGCCTGGTGTTATTGTCCCGCTGCCGATTCGATGGCCTTGATTACAATATCGGGAGTGAGATATTCGGGAAGCATGATGGCGGGTCTTGAGGGGTCAGCTGGATAGATTAGATTGGTTGGCAGGGATTTGCGATCAGCGCGATCCATGTCTTTTTTGATGATCGGGTCACCGTCCGTGTTGTCAGCGCTTACCACCAGAACATTGTATTTTTTGAGTATCGACTCAACGGCGTCGGATGAGAACACACGGCTCTCATTTTGTTGGCAGAGTAGTCACCAATCTGCCGTGTAATCAACCCAGACAATACGCCCTTTGGATCGGTTCAGCTCGACCACACCAGGATACCATGATGAGCCAGTTAGGGGTGTTTCTGGAGCTCGTTGTTCAGTGGCCGACTTGGTCATGAAGAAAGCTCCTGTCGCGACAAGCAGAGGGAAGCTCGTGCCCCATACGAACTTTTTAAGCTTGGGCGTGTAGGGTGTGCCGAAGCGGCCGTATGCCCATACAGCGAGGCCAATAACAACAGCGGCCATCAGCAGCCATGAAGCGCCGCCAGTGCCGGTGATCTTTGCAAAGCTTTGGAAGAAGTAAGCGGCCGTGGCGAAGAGGGCAAAGGCCATCAGCTGCTTGAATGTCACCATCCATGCACCGGGTTTGGGTAGTTTGTTAATGAGCTTCGGGAAAAAAGCGAGGATCACATAGGGGGATGAAATACCGAGAGCAAAGATAGTGAAGATGACCATGCCCTGTAGTGGTGGCTGCTTGAGCGTGTAGCCCATGACTGAACCTAGGAAGGGGCCGCTGCACGGTGTCGCAATCAGTGTGGTCAGCACGCCTGAGAAGAATGATCCTGAGTAGCCTTTTTTTGTCTGAAGATCACCACCGGCCCCAGTCAGGGAAGTGCCGAGCTCAAACACGCCTGCCATATTAAGGCCAAACAGATAGAGCAGCATGATGATTGACGCCAGGAAGATAGGGCTGGTGAGTTGCTCGCCCCAGTTGATGTCACGTCCGAAGCTGAAAATGAGAATGTAAATGATGCCGGCCAAGATCCACATCGAGACAACGACTCCCGCCATGAAAACAAGGCCGTGGATTTTGATTTTTTGAGGTTCAGAGCCAGCCTGCTGGGCGAAGCCCATCACCTTGAGCCCGAGAACGGGGAAGACACAGGGCATGAGGTTGAGCAGTAAACCGCCGATGAAGATAAAACCAAGAGCTGTTGATAAGCTGTGCGCCTTTTCCTTGGAGCCATCGAGTAGGACGAAGTCGATTTTTTGCTCGGCGTCATAGAGCTCTGCTGCTGCGGCAATTTCGGCAGCGGTTGGAGCTTTGTTGCCAATACCGTGAGCGGCTGAGTTTGTTTTTTCACCGCCGGCGCCTAGGACTTCGGAACCCAGGGCTTCGGCTGCGGGGTTCGATAAAGCTGAGCTAATGGCCACCGCTTCTTGACCGTCAAAAATAAGAATGCCTTCAATCTTGCTGCCGGGCTTGGCGGACGCACTTAGTGGGGCTTTGAGGATGTAGGCGTCACCTCGATCGTTGAGCACTTGTGGCTTGCTCGAGTCCGTGAGGCCAGCGTTATCGATGTAGTGCAGCGAGTCGACGATAGCGACACTGCCATCTGAGCTGCTGATGGTGAGCACTAGATCAGCCGCTTTGATTTTAGCCTCTATGTTCCAGCTTTGATTGCTTTCTGGGAGTTGTGATCGTGCGAGGTGGAATTGGCTCTCATGTTCCGTAGAGAGTATTTTTGATTCGCCAATGGGGAGGGTGACCATGAGCTCTTTTGACGTTGGTGGTGCACAGCCTTTGTCGTCACAGAGTTGCCAGGTAGGGGTGACGCTGATTTTAGCTTGGTCACCAGCTTTTGCGGTCGAGGGCACAGAAATATCAGCCAGCATGGTGTATCGATCTTGATAGATGTAGAATTGAACGCCTTCACTCTGATAGAGCTCTGGAGTCGGCCAATAAAGCTGAGTAAGCGCATAGCCAGTGGGCAGCTGCCAATCAAACTCGAGTGGGAGTCCTGGGCCGCCTGGGTTCTGATAATAGGCGTGCCATCCGTCTGCATGCTCGAGTTGGATAGCAATCGTGATGATGTCTCCCGGCGTGGCTTGCTCGAGCTCTGAGATGATGGAGGCCTGAGTGTAGCTATCCTCTGCGGTGTCATCACTGGTGCTGAAGAGGTCATTTTGGGCATGTAGTAGCCCAGTGCTTATTGTCAGCACTAGGAGAGTGGAATAAATGAATTTCATCTTAAAGGATAGTGAGTGTGGAATAAGTGATCGGAGGACACGATGCTTCGGTGGTGGGTAAGAGTGTTATGCTGGATACTTCTTCCCCTGAAATCTCATGAAGTAGTTTCAGCTTCAGGGTGCTCAGCGATCACGGGACTTATTTCCTCCTGCATTTTGCGTTCCCAAATATAGCGTCTGAATAATACTTTGATCGCTGCGGTCATAGGGACGGCTAGCAGAGCTCCGATAAATCCGCCGAGTAAAAGTGACCAGAACAACATCGAGAAGATGACGGTCATGGGGTGTAGTCCCACCGAGTCACCAACAATTTTTGGAGCTGTCAGCAAAGAGTTGATTTGCTGCACAACAAGGAAGATAGCGACGACAGCAAGGACATACGCCCATGGGCTACTGCCGAGGAAGTTCTGATTATCGATGTGGCCGAAATGAACAAAGGCAATAAGGCATGCGGGTATTAAGCAAATGATATTGCCGATGTAGGGAATCACGCCAAGCACGGCCATGGCTAGGCCAATGACAAGCGCGTAGGGCAGGCCGAAAATCCATAACGCGATACCAACCAAAATCCCGTCGATAAACGCTACCAACATCTGGCCACGAAAAAAGGAAATCAGGTAGCCGTTGATTTCTTGCAAAGAGTCTACGACTTCGTTCTTGAATCGTGATGCCTTCAAGGGGACATATTCGTGCCAGTGTGCCTTAATGCTAGAGCTTTCCTTGAGGAAGTAATAAAGATAGATGGGTGCCATGACGAAGCCGATGGTAAGGCCAAGCATGCCCAATATTTTCGACGAGCCTTCGCTGAACCAGCCGGTTACTGTCTGGGCGATTTGGGCAGCATACTTGGAGATCAGAAACTGCCAGCGATACTGGTAGTCGGGTTTGGCGTAGGCATCACCATTGGCAGTTTGCACCACCACGTCGGTGGTTATTGCCTCCGTTTCAATATGCGTAGCTCCTGTCTCTGGGTTTACTTTCTCAGAGGCGTAATTAATCAGCGGCTTGAGCCATGGAGCATCTTTTACCTCAGTCATGGCTGTTGTTGCCTTGCGAGCTATTTCCTCTTTGTCGTGGAAAGCGTCTGAGACCTGCTTGGCAATGGGAGGGGCGATCAAGAAGCCAAGAGCAGTGAGTAAAATGACAAATGAGGCGAATACCGTAATGACGGCCTTGAGTCGGGATAAACCTCTGTGCTGTAGCCAGGTGACGATCGGGTCCAGTAAATAAGCGACAATACCAGCCACGGCGAGAGGCACGAGGACGGGTTGAAGATAGCCGAGGGTTTTTCCAGCGAGCCAGATAAGTCCGACGATGAGGATGCCGATGACCAGGATAGCAATGCCGGTGAGAGCTCGCCAGATGGTTTTACTTTGGAAGCGTGTCGGATATTTAGGAGTCACAAGTCAAAATCCTAATAACCGAGTGGAAAATTGCGATGGTAAAATCGCGCGAAAATGGAATCTTATGCTGGCACCAAGCTTGAGGCGAACCTCTCTCATAGGGCAGTCAGCACATCGCGTAGGGGATCTGGCACGATAGCGCAGGACAGGAGAGGGCAGAAGAGGACAGGAGAGG
>DBBL01000157.1 GCA_002292185.1 Akkermansiaceae bacterium UBA985
ATCTCCTTTGAGCTTTTTTTGAGCATTTCAGGTTTCTTGAACGTTGCTGAATAGTTATCTGGAACTAAGCGATAAATACGTCCCATTTGCTTGTTCTTTGCGAGGCCATATTGGTCAATAATGCCACGAATGTATGATCCTTTTTTCGTCCAGTTACTCTCTTGAATAATGCCGCGGTACATATCAACAACATAAAGGGCTCCATCGGGGCCAGTCTTTAGATTGATTGGGCGAAAATTAGCATCGGTAGAACGTATGAATTCAGAATTGGGAAAGACGTTACGCATTTGACGGAAGCCAAGTGAGGTGTCGACCTTTGCCATTCTGATGAGGCGACCTACTGGCTCTGCCAATACATAATTACCATAAAACTCTGGCATCAAATCACCGCGATACACACCGTGACCACAGGCGGCCGTGACGTGATTGAGAGTGTTGTCAGCTCTGAAACGTCGTGCACCTCCTTGAGAATCCGGGATATTATCTATTGGCCAGACGACGTTGAAGTCTTTTTCTAATTCATCAGGAAACTTAGCCAGTCCATAAACTGGTGGAGTCTGAAAGAACTCAAAACTTTTTTCTGCACCAGAAAAACCACCAGAAAGATGGCCATCATCATCGTGATTTAAACCCCATTGAGCATTGATATGTTGGCCATTGCGGACGACTAGTTTGCCATCTAGAATTCTCAGCCTGGTGCTACTTTTAGTCATGTAAATCCAGTTATCAATATTCCAGATAAGACCACTAGGTTGGTGCTCAAGATTCTCGTCTCTAGGGCCGCCTTTGTAGAATAATACTTTTTCATCAGCTTTGCCGTCACCTGTGGTGTCACGGTAGGCGTAAATATCGAGAGTGTCGGTCTCGCAGATGAGTATCCGGTCATCGAGCGGTAAGATCATGCGTGGTAGATGTAGACCATCAATAAATGCAGTGGATTTATCCATCTTACCATCGCCGTTAGTATCTTGCAGTTTGATGACTCTGCTCTTCTTCTCTGACTGACCAGTGCCATCGGCATCTTGCATGTAAGTTGTCATTTCGATGACGTAGAGATCACCATTGGCATCCCAGACACAGTCGACTGGTTCCTTGATCATCGGCTCAGATGCTACCAGTTGCAGCTTGTAGCCTTTTGGCACCTGAATTGTCTTCATGCTCTCTTCTGGGCTCAGTGGTTTCACCTGATTATAGAGCTGCTCAGAGTTCTGCGGGGCCTTACCATCTGCCAGCGCAGGTAAGGTTTCCTGAGCAGGAATTTGGGAAACCTGAGTTAGGCCCGTTAGAGCGATAAAAGTAGTTTTAATAAAAAGTTTCATGGATGTTTTTAATGTAGTTCTTTGGTTATTTTTGTGCCTTTGCACCCAGGGAATAAATCTTTCCAGCTTCGGTTGTTTGATAAAGTATTCTGGCGCCGGTATCAGTCTGCACGATCNNCCCTGGAGTGACTTCACTTCTGCGCGTTTCACTTGACCGTCAGCCCAATCCATCGAGACCTCAAAGCCGCCTCGGGCGCGTATGCCTGAGATCGAGCCGTTGGGCCAAGCTGACGGTAATGCGGGTAGAAAATCGAGAATGAAGTTCCCCTGCGCATCGCGACGGTGGCTTTGCAACAAGGCCTCGGTTATCCCCGCAGTCAGGCCGAAATTTCCATCGATCTGAAACGGCGGGTGCGCATCGAAGAGGTTGTTATAAAACCCTGCTCCTCTGTTCTCACTAGCATTGTTAAAGAAGCCGGTGAGCACTGTATTCATTCGGTCTCCGTCGCGAAGACGCGCCCAGAAGTTTATTTTCCACGCTCGTGACCACCCTGTAGCGCCATCACCACGCAGGTTGAGCGACTGCTTGGCAGCAGCAAAGATCTCTGGGGTATCCGGTGTGATCTCAGAACCGGGATGCAGCCCCCACAAGTGCGAGATATGACGATGGTTGGTCTTGGGGACTTCTTTGTAAACCCATTCCTTAAGCGTGCCCATTTGGCCGACCTCATTGGGCGCAATTTTTGCGCGCAGTGCCGTCAGCTTTTTGGCAAATTCCGCATCGATGCCCAAGATGCCGGCGGCTTCCGCGGTGCTGGCAAATATTTCTCGGATAATCTGATGGTCCATGGTCGGCCCCATCACCAGCCCGCCAATCTCAGGAGAATTACTGGGACCACTGACGAGCCAGCCCGTGCCATTGATCCGATCTTCCACGAGGTAATCGGCGAAAAATTCGGCAATCCCTTTCATGGCAGGGTACGCCCGTTGCTTCAGAAATTGCTTATCGCCCGTGTAAAGATAGTGCTCCCACATGTGTGTGGTCAGCCATGCCCCACCCGTAGGCCAGATGCCATGATTGGCCGCATTAATCGGAGCGGCTCCGCGCCAAAGATCGGTGTTATGATGCACCACCCAGCCTGGGGCCTTGTATAGATGCTTCGCGGTCTCAGAGCCCGTGATCTGTAGATCATCAATCATGTCAAAGAGCGGCGTGTGGCACTCCGAGAGATTGGTCATCTCAGCAGGCCAGTAATTCATCTCCGTATTGATATTGATCGTGTAGCGAGATCCCCAAGGAGCGACCTTCTCTCCATTCCACAGCCCTTGAAGGTTGGCGGGCTGTCCACCCGGGCGAGAGGACGCAATCAGGAGATAACGACCATATTGGTAAAGTAGCGCGGCAAAGGCAGGATCTGGGTCCTTAGAGAAGTTGTTGAGCCGCTGAATGGTCGGACGTGAAGCGGAGTCACCCCCACCAAGATCCAGAGAGACGCGCCGGAACAGTTCTCGGTGATCTGCCTGATGGCCGGAGAGGACATCTTGGTAGGATTTGCCTGCAACAGCTTTTAGCATCTGAGCGCACTTTGCGCCCGGATCCCCGTCAATTGACCTGAAATTCTCGAAACTGGTCGCAGCCACCAGAGTCAGCACGGCAGCATCCGCATGGTGCACTTCAATGCCGGCGTCACTAGTCTTGACTTCACCCCCCTCGGCGCTCACCCGTAAACGAGACTCGAACTCCACAAAGCTTTTCATCCCAGAAGACCTTGCTTTACTGGGCACATCGTCAGCCTTCCCCTTCATGAGAATCGTGTTCGCATCAACCTGTGCCAGTTGTGTTGATCGGGTATGCGGACTCGTCAGTTTTGCCTTAAAATGAATCTTTCCAGGCTGGTCGGCCTCGATTTTGACCACGATCACGCCGTCTGGGTAGCTGGCGAGAACAGTGCGCTTATAACGAACACCGCCTGCGCTAAAAGCGGTCGTCACCAAGGCCTCATCCAGGCTCAAACTACGTTGGTAGTCTGAGACCGATCCAGGCACTGGAAATTCAAGTTCCAGATCTCCAAAAGCCAAGTAACTCGAAAAAGTAATCGGGTCCGACATGAATGTCTTACGGGCCAATCTCTCGGCCTGTTTCTTATCGCCTTCGAACAACAGTCCCCGAATCGTTTCCAAATGCTTATGCGCATCTGGTCTTGAATAGCTGTGTGGCTTGCCGCTATAGAGTGTGTTTTCGTTAAACTGAATCCGTTCTTCGGTCACGCCACCGAAGACCATCGCCCCCATGGTGCCGTTACCCACGGGAAGTGCATCCGTCCACGCCTTTGCGGGAGCATCATAATTCAACTGCAGCGCGCTCCACTCCTCCGCAGCTGCAGCAAGAACAACACTCGATTGTAATGCGACCCATACTAAACCTATTTTTTTAATACTTATTTTAATACTCATATTTCTTATATCCTATTCTTCGTCGATCTTTTTGAATTCTCATTGTAACAACTGGCATCGCCGTTACCCCATATGCCCTTATCCGTGATGGAATCCCCAAAGCAGAGCATTCGTGTTTTGTCAGCTGCCGGATGACGTCCCACACCTCTTCAGGCTTCGCCTCATCCTTGGCGGAACCCACGCGGTCAGCCGCAAAGCCACTCATGATGCTCAAAGAAAGCATCCACCCTGTAATGATTCGTTTATTCATTATTTCTCCTGTCCCTAATTTTCGATGATGGTGTCACTGCGGCCTTCTCCGTTTTAAGCCTTGCAGACCAGTCCCCCTTCGCATCCGCCTTAAGAGCGATCGGCGTGTTATTCCAGCTGCATGTGATAGATACCGTTTCACCGGGTTCAGCCCACCCCCAAATGGCAACCTCTGTTTCTCTCTGCAGAACCATCCCGGAACCAAACAGCCCGTGGAGGGTCACCTCCGCATGCAAGGTTGATGATAGTAACAAGAGTAAAAATAATAACTTTTTCATTTCAGTGAATCTCCTTCAACATTTCGATATAATATTTTGTTGAGGCGCGGCTATTTGGCGGCGCCTGCATTCGGCTTATTCGCCAACCTTCTCCGGTTTAAAGGGGATCAACACGTCACTTTTCCAGGGTTGGCGACCGCCTTTAAAGCATCTCTTATTAATGCCCCAAAATCTGCTCTCTTCAGGATATTTCTGCCATTGTTCCAATACGTCATTAAAAGCAGCCGTTGCTTCTTCATATTCTAGCTGCTTGGCAGCCGCTTTGTCTTTTTTAAGGTCTTGCCCGCGCCACCACATCTCGCGGTATTTAAAAAACAAATTTAAATAGAGCTGCGTTTTTTCAAGGCCTTCCTTGAGCACCTGATACTCTTCCTTAGATGGCACTTTGCTTGCATCGACTCGGGCAAATGCATCATCCATTTTTGCTATGTATTCACGAGCGACCTGATTCCGCTCCAGGATGTGACTTAAGGGCAATTTATTATACATCTTCCCGATCCGGCCTTTATTGATATTTACAATGGTTGTCCATTTGAAATTCGTCGGGTGCTTAGAAAACTCATGTTTTCCACCCAGGTAAAGTTCACGGAACGCCGCCTGGCTGTTCATGAGCATTTCAGCAACAGCTGCTGCATTTTCCTTTCCGAAATGTATGGCGCCCCAGTCGCGGGCAACTTGTTCCGCTGTTAAATTCACATCCCATGTGAGGCGCGCGACGAGGTAGGCATTCATCTGCCCGGGGGTAAAGCCACGGCTATACATCCTGAAGTTGTTCCAGGGGCCGGCCATATCGATGAAAAACGCCTCTTGCGACTTTAACTGACCGTTGGGCAAATAGCCGGGGTGAGCGTCGCCCCAGATACACCCCGGTGCCCAAGCACCCCAGGCCTGAATGCCGATGACTCCATGCTCTTTAGCGATCCGGGTCTCTTCGGCAAAGCGCTGCTGGTAACAGAGTAAACGCGACCACCCGTAGTACTGCGGAAAAACATCAAAGGTCATGGTGAGCGGACGCTTTTTGCCCAGGCCGTTCTCGATGGCATCGGTAAGCGGAAAATTGAGCCAGAAATCATCGCCGGTATGCTTGATTTCAAACTGTGCGTCCTCGGGGGTATTGGCAATCACCTGATCCGAATCTTTCGCGCCATACGCAATCATCCAGGACCGGAAAATGACCTTCTTGCCAACTTGTTTCCCGGCATTGTGGTACATCGTCATCATTTGTCCGGCGCCAGCTTTGCCGTACTTTGCCCAAGGCTTCACCGATTTGTATCCCGAGCGTGGCAGCGACTCGGTGGCGGTAATCACGAGCCCGTCGAGAGGGACCACTTCAAACAGCTCTTTGACTTTGGATTCGATGATGGTTTTCATATCCGGATTCTTAAGATCCAGTTGGTATAATTCACCCAATTTCGGCGGGTATTGAAACTCATACACCTGCATGAATACATCGATGTGGCGATCGTGGGCGTAATCGATGATATCTTTCAGATGTTTGGCAAACTGCTTTGCCTTGAGATGGTGGACGTCGTCCTTGCCATAGACTTCCTTATCCAGGTACTTGTAGGTGATGTAGTCCTCAAAATTCACATGCAGGATGGTGAAGGTGTTGAATCCGAGCTTCGCGACCTGATCGATCAGTCGTTTGAGCTCTGCCTTTTCCTTTTCGAACCGTTCATGATTGACCCACGGCTCTTCAAACAGGTGGTAGCCGACCGACGGCAAGTCAAACAACTGCCCCAGCTCGGTATACATCCGCATGGAAAATTCGGGAGCCATTTCCATGCTGATCTCCCAAAGGTTTTTTCCCAGCTGAAGCTGCTCGGCTAATTTGAAAAGACCGTACATTCCGCCTCGTCGATCCCCTTCAATTTTAAGGACGTTTGCGGCATTCTCTTTTGCCTGGGAAATCCGGTAAGCCTCCTCCTTCAAGGGGGAGGAATCTATCGTTTTTTCCTTCCTGAAATTACCCACCATAATCCTGTTTCCATCGGGCAAGGGCTCGTCTGCTTTCAGGTAATGGATGGTCGGCTGATAGCGTTTCGTTTCCAATACGGATTCTAATTCTTTCAGGGCAAGATCATATCCGGCATCCGCCTCCAGTTGCACCGGGAGCAGGATGGATACCTTGTTTTCAGCCTGCACAAGGCTGGTCAGTGACAGCGTGGCGATCACGCATAATATTTTGACGAAGTGTGGTCTATTCATGTTTATTTTTCCTTTAAGTATAATTTATTGATGAGCGCCTATTTGCTGCCGTTTACGGCATCGCTGGGCTGTCCTAACTCTATTTTTCTGTATGTAGTCTTTTTTATCCTGTGCCTATTCTTCGATTCCTTCGCGTGTTTAAAAATAAAT
>DBBL01000122.1:0-10982 GCA_002292185.1 Akkermansiaceae bacterium UBA985
AACAAGATGGACCGCACCGGTGCTAACTTTGAAAATGTTTTTCAGGATGTGAAGGAAAAGTTCGGTGTTCAAGCCGTCCGTATTCTGATCCCTATTGGTGCTGAAGAAAACCTCCAGGGCCAAATTGATGTGCTCAACATGAAGGCAGTCATCTACAAGGATGATGATGCCATGGGCTCGACTTTCGACATCCAAGACCTCGAGGGTGACCTTCTCGCTGAGGCAGAGGCCGCACGCGAAGAGCTCCAATCTATCTTGTGTGATTGCGATGAGGAGCTGGGTGAGAAATTTCTCATGGAAGAGGAAATCACCACAGACGACCTCAAGCAAGCACTTCGCCGCGCCACTATTGCCAACCAGATTGTTCCCGTTGCAGGTGGCTCCGCCTTCAAGAATAAAGGGGTTCAATTCTTGGTAGATGCCGTAGTTGATTACCTGCCAAGTCCTCTTGATATTCCAGCAGCTCAAGGACAATCTCCGGATGATGAGTCACTAGAGGTGTTTGCTAAAACTGATGACAACGAAAAATTCTGTTCGCTAGCATTCAAGCTGTGGGCAGACAAATACGTCGGCAAACTTGTTTTCTTCCGCGTTTACTCAGGCATGGTTTCAAAAGGAGACATGGTCTACAACCCGCGCACTTGTAAAAAAGAACGCATCGGCCGTCTCATTAAGATGCATGCTGACAAGCACGAGGACATTGAAACATGTTACGCAGGAGACATAGCTGCTATCGTAGGTCTTAAAAATGTCCAGACGGGTGACACGATCTGTCAGCAGAATTTCGAGATTATGCTCGAACCACCACTTTTCCCAGAGCCTGTCATCTCGATGGCTGTTGAGCCTAGAACAGTTGCTGACCAAGAGAAGATGTCACTTGCTTTGGCGCGCCTATCTGAGGAGGACCCCACATTTGTAGTTAAAACCGACGAGGATACAGGCCAAACAATCATTTCTGGAATGGGTGAGCTTCACCTGGAGGTTATTGTCGACCGTATGAAGCGCGAATTTAAGGTGGAGTGCAATGTCGGTAAGCCACAGATCGCCTACCGCGAGACCATTAGTTGTGCCGCTGACGGTGTTGGCAAACTGGTCAAACAATCCGGTGGCCGTGGTCAATATGGTCACGTAGTCCTAGACGTTGCTCCCGAAGAAAAAGGAAAAGGAATCACGATCGACAATCTTGTTGTGGGAGGAGCTATTCCAAAAGAATTTATCAATTCCGTTTTGTCTGGTGTGCGCATCGCCATGTCAAACGGCATCATCGCTGGCTACCCGGTTGTTGATGTGCACGTCAACATCACAGATGGCTCCTACCACGAAGTGGACTCAAACGAAAATGCATTTAAGATGGCTGCAATCCTAGGGGTTCGTGATGCCTTTAAGAATGCGAAGCCGATCCTACTTGAACCCGTCATGGACGTAGAAGTCACCACCCCTGAGGATTACCAAGGCGATATTATGGGAGACCTGAATCGTCGACGTGGCCAAATCCAGGTGATCGAGAATAAGCCTACACATGCTGTGCTCAAGGCACACGTTCCTCTTGCTGAAATGTTTGGCTACTCTACTGCTGTAAGAACTCTTTCCAGCGGACGTGCTGACTACACCATGAGGCCTCGCAGCTTCGAACAGGTCCCTCAAGCTATTGTCGACGAACTCACTAATGAGTATGCCTACGCTAGCTAAATTATCTATCTCAAGACAACAAAACATCTCTTAACTACTCTAACTAAAATCCGATATGCAACAGCAGAAAATCAGAATCCGCCTGCGCGCTTATGATCACCGCGCCATTGACAAGTCCGCTATGGAAATTGTCGAAACAGCCAAACGCACCGGTGCCAAAGTTGCCGGCCCTATTCCATTGCCTACCCGCATTGAGAAATTCAGCGTCAACCGCTCTGTAAACCAGAACAAGAAGTCTGCCGAGCAGTTCGAGATCCGCACACACAAGCGTATGCTCGACATCGTCGACCCAACAGCGCGCACCGTAGACGAGCTCAAGAAGCTTAATCTTCCTGCCGGTGTAGACATTGCAATCAAGATCTGACCTTCAGTGTTACATCATCACTAATCATTCATTTTAAATCACAAATTTTACCAATACCATGGCATTAGGACTACTAGGAAAAAAGGTCGGCATGACCCGCGTATTTGACACAGAAGCTGGCACATCGATACCAGTCACTGTTGTTGATGTTTCAGGCAATGAATTTCTCCAGATCAAAACCTCCGAGACAGACGGATACTCCGCTGTTCAGGTTGGATATGACGATCAGCGTGAATTCCGTCTCAATCTCCCCAAGCGTGGCCACTTTAACAAGTATGGCACATCACCCAAGAAGCTCGTAAAAGAGTTTCGCTTTGAGAGTGATGCAGAAATCCCCAACACCGACGAACCACATCCTGGTGCTGCCCTGTTTGAGGCCAATCAATGGATCGACGTCATCGGTACCACCAAAGGTAAGGGTTTTCAAGGTGTTGTTAAACGCTACAATTTTGCCGGCCAACCCGACTCCCACGGCCACATGATGCACCGCCGTCCCGGTGGTGTAGGTGCAGGAACATGGCCTGGACGTATTTGGAAAAACAAGAAGATGCCTGGTCGTCACGGTGTCTACAGCCGCACGGTTCAAAATCTTAAAGTCGTTCAGGTTCGCCCTGAAGATAACGTCATTCTCGTATCTGGTGCTGTTCCAGGCCACAAGGGTGCTTACGTTGTCATTCGTCCTGCAGTGAAGAAGACAGCACTATCTGCTAGCTAATGCAACCACCGGCGGCTCTGCTTCCGGACATTATCTGATTAACCGATAACCATTAACTGATAACTAATCATGTCAAAAACACTCTCTATTAAAGACGCACAAGCTGCGAACATCCAGGTGGTCGAAGGCCCCAAGGGTGATCAAGCCGTGCACGACCTCGTAACCGCCTACCGCGCTAACCGCCGTAGTGGCACTGCATGCACGAAAACTCGTGGTGAAGTGAAGGGCTCTAATAAAAAGCTCTGGAAGCAAAAAGGAACTGGCCGTGCACGTGCAGGCACCAACAAAAACCCTGTGTGGCGTGGTGGTGGTATTGTCTTTGGACCACGTCCTCGCTCCTATGCCAAAACAGTCAGTAAGGGAACACGTAAGCTTGCACTACGCAAGGTGCTCGGTGATCTCATCAGTGCTGGGCGCGTCATTTCCGTGCCGAGTTTTTGTATCGAAGACGGCAAGACCAAGTCATTTTCCGCAGCTGTTAAAGGAATCGCCGATGTTCGGAGTATGCTTGTGGTGGCTGAAAAATTTGATGACAAAACCTATCTCGCCGGACGCAACGTTAAGAACGTTTTACTTATTACCGCGGCTGAAATGAACATCGAACAGCTTCTCCTTGCTGACACGGTGGTCATTGTCGAAGACGCATACGAAACACTAGCAAGCCGCACAGCCTAAAACATTTAACTACAAATCGTACTATGAAAGATATTTATCAGGTCATCGACACGGTTCTCATCAGTGAGAAAGCCACCCTTCTTCAGGAGGAAAACAACGAATACGTGTTTAAGGTAGACCGCAATGCAAACAAACTCGAAATCAAGCGCGCCATTGAGCAACTTTTTGGAAAGAAAGTAGCCGCTGTCCGCACCCTTAACTGCCGTGGCAAGAGCAAGCGCAATCGCCGTGCTGATGCAGGCCGCACTGCACACTGGAAAAAAGCTATCGTCCGTCTCAAGGATGGTGAAACTCTTGACCTCGTCTAATTCTAGATCACGCCCTATATATTAACCTATTTCCGCTGAAAAACGATAACATCGAACCCAATAGCGTATTATGCCTCTTAAAACATTCAAACCAGTAACTCCATCAAACCGCTACAAAGAGTGGCCATCCTACGAGGAGATTACCAAAACGACACCTGAAAAAAGTCTGACTCGCCCACTTAAGAAGAGCGGTGGACGTAACAACCAGGGCCGTATTACATGCCGTCACAAGGGTGGTGGTCACAAACGTAAATACCGTCTTATCGACTTTAAACGTAGCAAGGTGGACGTTCCAGCGGTTGTCCAAAGTATCGAGTATGACCCAAACCGTACTTGTCGCATTGCGCTCATTAAATATGAGGACGGTGTGTTAAATTACATCTTGGCTCCTGTTGGACTCAGTGTTGGTGATACGGTCATCTCAAGCGCAACGGCAGCACCTAAGCCTGGTAATGCAATGCAACTCAAGCACGTGCCGCTTGGAACAGCTATTCACAATATTGAAATGACTCCTGGAACAGGTGGCAAGGTGGCCCGTTCCGCTGGGCAACAAGCTGTGCTATCCAACCGCGAAGAGGGTGGACATGCACTCGTCAAAATGCCTTCTGGCGAGATCCGCAAGTTTAATGAGAGCTGTTACTGCACGATTGGCCAAGTAGGCAACCGTGACCACATGAATGAAGTCTCTGGTAAAGCAGGCCGCAGTCGCTGGAAGGGTATACGCCCAACAGTTCGCGGTATGTGTATGAACCCTGTTGATCACCCCAATGGTGGTGGTGAGGGTAAGTCTAAGTCTGGTGGTGGTCGCCAACACCTCAAATCACCTTGGGGTCACACCAAGGGACAAAAAACTCGCAAGAAATACAAACCGTCCAACAAGTTCATTGTTTCACGCCGTAAGAAGTAAAAAATCTTTAACTGATAATTAATATGCCAAGATCACTCAAAAAAGGTGCTTTCGTTGACCAGAAGCTGCTCTCAAAAATTGATGCAGCAGAAGCTAACAAAGACAAGAAGCCCATCAAAACATGGAGCCGCAAATCCGTCATTACTCCAGACTTTGTTGGACACACATTCCACGTTCACAATGGAAAGTCATTCGTGACCGTCTATGTAAACGAGAACATGGTTGGCCACAAATTGGGCGAATTTTCGCCTACACGTATCTTCAGAGCCCACGGGGGTATAGGTAAGCGCTAATCCGACTACTTAAAGAACCTGCAAACTTACTTTTTCGATATTCTCATGATCCCAGCAAATCGCATCACCTCAGCTATCACCGGAGTTTTTCTCCTTGGTGCGGTGTGTGTATGCAATGGGCAGTCACCAGAGAGTGGCGAAGGGGAAGATGCAAAGCTTCAGCTCCGTCAACTTCAGCTCCAACTGCAGAAAGTCCAGCAATACAATCATACGCTTGCGCGTGATCTTGCTGCTTCCAAGAATCGAGAGGCTGAATTGAGTAGGGGATTAAATGATTTACGCCTGCGCTTTGCTGCGCTAGGCGACAATCTGCTCAATGGCGGCCAGGATGCTATCCTCGATGCTGTAAAAAATACAGAAGTCATTGATAAGCAATACCGTGCTACGGAAAAAGCGGCACTGCAACTCATGGTGGACATGCGGGAATATCTTCGCACCGCCGTCGCAGCTGACCCTGATTCACGGATTCGCTTGGAAACTTCAATACGAGAGCTTGACGTAGCGCTCGGATTAAGGCAGAACCCGCGCCCTCAGCTTACGCAAGGAAGTCTGCAGCATGCAAAAATTATCAGTATCGACGCGGAGAGCGGTGTATTGGTAGTCAATGCAGGAGAAAATCAGTCCGTCCGACGGGGTATGACTTTCACTATTATGCGCGGCAAACAGAAGGTTGCAGAGGCTATTGTTACCGATGTTCGCAAGGACTTCAGCGGCTTGCTTCCTACGCATCTAGACGAATCTCACGAAGCTGTTCGGTCTGGCGACATCGCCTCCGTAAATATTTCACAACGATAACTAACTACTTTTACAAATAACTAAACCGATGGAAGTTAAATCCACATACAAATACGCCCGCATTTCGCCTAAGAAGGCTCGTGACGTTGCTCGTGCCATTCAGGGTATGCCAGTGTCTGATGCCCTTGATGTACTCGCATACACTCCACGTAAAGCTGCACAGCTTGTTGGCAAGACACTCAAGAGTGCTGTTGCTAATGCCGAGAACAATCATGAGCTTGTCGCTGATGAATTAACAATTAAGGAAGCCACTGTTGGTGATGGACCAACATTCAAGCGTTTTAAGCCACGTGCTCGTGGTTCAGCTAGCGCAATCCGCAAGCGCACGAGCCATCTCTATATTGTGCTGACTGATGAGGAAGAAATTCCTGAGCCACGTGAGCGTTCATCCAAGCCTAAGAAGCGTGATCAAGTTTCTAAGCCAAAGAAAAAAGCTGCTGCGAAGTCTGCCAAAAAAGAGAAGAAAGAAGAAGCCGTCGAGGAAGTAAAAGCAGCAGTCGAGGAGGTCGAAGAAGCGAAAGCACCAGTCGAGGAAGTAGCTGAGGTCAAGGCCGAGGCAGCAAACGAAGAAGCCGCTCCCGCTGAGGACGACAAAGGCGAAGACAAGTAACCAAATTTAAAAAACAAAACCATGGGCCAGAAAATCAATCCGATCTCATTCCGTCTCGCAGTCAATAAAGACTGGCGTTCCAAGTGGTATGCCACTGGAAAAGAATACACCGATAACCTTCATGAAGATCTAAGGATCCGGAAGTATATCAAGAAGCGCCTGCATATGTCAGGAATATCCAAGGTCATCATTGAACGTGCTTGGAACAGTGTCCGCGTTACACTTTCTACAGCTCGTCCCGGTCTTGTGATTGGTCGTAAAGGATCTGAGATCGAGAGAATGACCAATGAGATTTCTCAGCTCTGTGGAGGCTGCCAGGTAAAAATTGATATCCTTGAGATTCGCAAGCCTGAACTCGATGCTCAGCTTGTCGCTGAAAATGTCGCAGTTCAGCTCGAACGCCGTATTGCATTTCGCCGGGCCATGAAACGTGCCATTCAAACAGGCATGGAATTCGGTGCAGAAGGTATTCGTATCCGTTGTGCAGGTCGCCTCGGTGGTGCTGATATTGCCCGCGCTGAATCATATCGTGAGGGCACAGTGCCGCTTCAGACACTCCGTGTGCCAATTGATTACGGTTTCGCGGAAGCCGCTACCGTCTACGGTATCATCGGCATCAAATGCTGGATCAACAAAAAGGAAGAAAAGGAACAAAAAGGTGGCGGCGGAGGTCGTCCCCGCGGTGGTCAACGCCGTGAACGTAACGATCGTAACAACGGCTAGTCGACAACTGCTAACTAGCAAATTCATATAACTAACAAATTTTAATTAGGAGGATAATATCATGCCATTAATGCCAAAAAGAGTGAAGTTCCGCAAGTCTCATCGCGGAAACCGCGGCGGAAACGCCCAGCGCGGAAACACCGTGAGCTTCGGTGACTTCGGCCTTCAGTGCCTCGGTCGCGGATGGATGACCAATCGTCAAATCGAAGCCTGCCGTGTTGCCATCAACCGTCAGCTTAAGCGTAAAGGAAAAGTTTGGATCCGTGTATTTCCTCACAAGTCTGTCACAGCAAAGCCAGCTGAAACTCGTATGGGTAAAGGTAAAGGTGCTGTCGAGGCTTGGGTCGCAGTGATTCGTCCTGGAACAATGCTTTTTGAAGTTGCAGGTGTTTCAGAAACAGCAGCGAAGGAAGCTCTACGTTTGGCGTCCTACAAGCTTGGTGTTCCTACCCGCTTCGTTGTCCGTGGAAACCACGGCTAAAGATTTACAACTTAGATAACCTACAAACAATTTTTTAAGCCATGGCCCAGTCCAATATCACAGAAATCCGCGAGCTCACCACTGAGGAGCTCATTAGCCGTCTGCGTGACCTCAAGCAGGAGTCACTCACCCTCCGCTTGCAGCAAGCGACAGGACAGCTGGAAAATACAGCACGCCGTAAACTCGTTCGTCGCGAGGTTGCACGTGTGCAAACTACACTCTCCGAGCGTCGTCTCCAGGGTTAAGCTAATTAACTAATCATTCAACATTATCAATCATGAGCGAATCTGAAACCAAAACACAAGGTATCCGCAAGACCCGCGTCGGTATTGTAATCTCCACATCTATGGATAAGACCATCGTAGTGGAATACACCAACCGCGTGCCCCACCCACGCTTCAAGAAGATCATTAAGCGATCCAAGAAGTTCTACGCCCACGATGAGAATGGTGAGGCTGCAGTAGGTGACAAGGTCAGCATTATCGAAACAAAGCCTATTTCTAAAAAGAAGTGCTGGAAGCTCCAAGAAGTTCTCACTCACTAATTCATCGGTATATTGCTTAGCGGCAATACCGGTAATTATTAATCACTAATAACCAACAAAACATTTTACTGCCATGATCCAGATGGAATCTAAAGTTCAAATCGCCGATAACACCGGTGCGCGTGTTGCCAAGATGATTGGCGTCATTGGCAAGCGCACCAAGGTGGCTCGTGTAGGCGATGTTATCACAGCTCACGTTAGGGAAGCTATCCCGACGGCAAGCATCAAAAAAGGCGAGGTCGTCAAGGCCGTCGTTGTTCGCTCTGCGTATCCCGTACGCCGTGCTGATGGCTCTGTGCTTCGTTTTGACAGCAATGCAATCGTCATCATCGACAAAGACGGAAATCCAAGAGGTACCCGCATCTTTGGCCCGGTCGCTCGTGAATTGCGCGACAAGCGCTACATGAAGATCGTATCACTCGCCCCTGAGGTTCTCTAATCAAACTATTAACTCTATTTACAATGCGTATAAAAACACACGTAAGAAAAGGTGACGAAGTCGAGGTTGTCGCAGGTAACCACAAGGGCAAACGCGGCACCGTTCTCTCAGTCAACGCGGCTAAGGGCCAAGTCGTTGTCGAGGGCGCTCGCGTCATGAAAAAAGCCATCCGCAAGTCGGAGCAAAATCCGGACGGCGGCATCGTCGAACAAGATGGACCAATTGCCATCTCCAACGTCAAAAAAATCTCCTGAACTAATTTTTCGATGCCCCTTAGGGGACGTCGTTCAAAAACCCCAGCGCTTAAGCGACCAAACAACAAGCTGACCCGCATACCATGAAACCAACACTACAATCCTACTACCAAGAGAAGGTTGTCTCTGCTCTCAAAGAGCAGCAAGGCTACACCAATCCACACCAGGTCCCCGCCCTGGAAAAAATCGTCGTCACAACTCACGTTGGCTCCGCTTCCGATCGTAAGCAAGCCGTTGAGGATGCCATCGAAGATATTTGCAAGATCACTGGGCAGAAGCCAAGTATTTCATACGCTCGTAAGAGTGTAGCAAGCTTTAAGGTGCGTGAAGGTGAAGCTGTAGGTGCACGTGTTACATTACGTGGCAACCACATGTGGGAGTTCTTGGACCGTTTCATCAACATCACGGCACCCAATATTCGCGACTTCCGTGGCATTACCCCTAAGAGCTTTGATGGCCGTGGTAACTATGCCCTAGGCATTGATGACCAAGCCATTTTCCCTGAAATCGAGCTCGATAAAATCAAGCGTCAGCTTGGCTTTGACCTCATTTTCGTAACTTCCGCAAACACAGATGATGAGGGGCGTGCGCTTCTCAAGGCACTCGGCATGCCATTCCGTGAACCTAAGAAAGCCGACGATGCTGCTTAATTATCACGCAGCAATCAACGATTAACAATTTAAAGAATTACAAGCACTATGGCAGTTTTAAGTGACCCAATTTCTGATTTTCTCACCCGCCTGAAGAACGCATCACGCGCAGGCAACGAGACATTCAAAGCCCCTCATTCCAAAATCAAGGAAGCAATCGCAAAGATCCTCAAAGACGAAGGCTACATCTGGAACTACGAGGTAGATTCCACAGGCAAGTTCCCTGAGATCAAGGTGAAAGTTAAGTATGCTGATAATGGAAACCCCATTCTCACAGATCTCAAGCGCGTATCCAAACCAGGAATACGACGTTATGTTGGTGCGGGGGAAATCCCGCGTGTCCTCAATGGCCTGGGAATATCCATCGTGTCTACCTCTAAGGGGCTCAAGACCGGTGCTGTTGCTCGCAGGGAAAAACTGGGAGGTGAAGTCCTCGCGTTTGTTTGGTAATTCGTTGCCCGTAAACATACAAATTAGGAATACAACATTATGTCACGTATTGGATTAAAAAATATCGCTCTTCCCGAAAAGGTCAGTGTCAAAGCTGACAGCAATGGTCTCGTTACCGTTGAAGGACCCAAAGGAAAGCTTGAGTGGACAATGCCAGAAGGCATTTCATTAGAAGAAGCCGAAGGCACCGTTACCGTAAAACGTGCTACTGAGCACCGCCGTCAGAAAGCACTTCACGGAACATCCCGCAGTTTGATTAGCAACATGATTGAAGGCGTAACTAACGGCTTTATCAAACAGCTAGAGATTCAGGGTGTTGGTTTTCGTGCTGCGGTGAAAGGTAAGGACCTTGACCTTAGTCTCGGTAAGAGCCACCCGATTTTACACCCGATTCCTGAGGGAATTCAGGTCACTGTTGACCAGAACACCAATATCAAGGTGGAGGGTATCGATAAGCAAGTTGTCGGACAGTTTGCTGCTGAAGTTCGCCGTTATTATCCACCAGAGCCATTTAAGGGTAAAGGTGTCCGCTACGTAGGTGAGCGAGTCCGCCGTAAGGCTGGTAAGAGCGTTCAGTAATCGAAATTAACCTGCATAATTACTAAAGCATAAAACTATTTTAGAACAATGAGCATTCTCAATCGTAAAAAAGTCCGCCAACGGATTCATCGCCGTATCCGTAAAAAGGTTTCCGGCAACGCTACTTGCCCCCGTTTGGCTGTTAGCTATTCCAATCAGCACATCTATGCCCAGATCATTGATGATGTTGCTGGTGTTACACTGTGTGCCGCATCTAGTCTTGATAAGGGCCTAGAAAATGCAGCATCCAACCAAGCCACAGCCCAGAAGGTTGGTGAACTTGTCGCCAGCCGCGCCAAGGAAGCCAATATTTCAAAGGTTGTATTCGATCGTGGTGGTCACCTCTACCACGGAAAAATCAAAGCACTCGCAGACTCCGCTCGTGAGGCCGGACTTCAATTCTAATCCATTTCAAAATCATGGCTGATAATCAAAACGAAAATAGCACACCAGCTGAGGCAAGCAATGCCCCAGCACCTGAAGCCAAAGCAGAGACTGCACCGGCA
>DBBL01000122.1:11011-18439 GCA_002292185.1 Akkermansiaceae bacterium UBA985
CCGGCACCTGCATCTCAAGCACCGGCAACTCAAACACCAGCACCCTCTGATGACTCAGGCAATGGCCGGGGTGATTATGGAGGTGGACGTGGACGAGGACGTGGGCGTGGACGAGGACGTGGACAGAGGCAAGCGCCTCCGAAACCAATGACTGAAGACGGCAAGGAACTGACTGAGAAGGTCGTTTTCATCAACCGTTGTGCTACAGCTACTAAAGGTGGCCGCCGCTTTAGCTTCTCTGCCCTGATGGTATCAGGTGACAAGGAAGGTCGAGTCGGAGTTGGCTTCGGTAAGGCTCAAGAGGTTTCCGAATGCATTCGTAAGGGTAGTGATGACGCTAAGCGTTCACTAGTCCGCATCAAAATTGTTGATGGAACGATTCCTCATGAAGTGCAAGCAGAGCACGGTGGTGGAGTTGTTTTACTCAAGCCAGCATGCCCCGGAACCGGTATTATTGCTGGTGGTGGAGTTCGTGCCGTTTGTGAAGCTGTTGGCATCACTGATGTCCTCGGTAAGTCTCTAGGCTCGAATAATCACTCTAATGTTGTCAAAGCTACTTTGAAGGCACTATCTCAACTCCGCACTCGTGAGGAAGTCCTCGCCAGCCGCGGAAAAAAAGTCAAGGAGTCGCTATAATCAGCGCTTACAATCAACTTTAAAATAAACATACAAAGATATGAATTTGCATAATCTCAAGCCAAATCGAGGAGCTAAGCACCGTGTTAAGCGTCTAGGCTGTGGCGAAAGCTCAGGCCTCGGCAAGACCTCAGGACGTGGCCATAAGGGTCAGAAGTCTCGCTCTGGTGGTGGCGTTCGCCCAGGTTTCGAAGGTGGTCAAATGCCACTTCACCGTCGTTTGCCCAAGCGCGGTTTTAATAACACTCGCTTCCAAGACAAAATCGCCGTTGTCAATGTTGCCTCACTTAATGAGCGCTTTGAAGATGGTGACACCGTCAACATGGGGACTCTTAAGGCAGCACGCCTTGTTAAGGGGACCTATGATGGTGTTAAAGTTTTGGGTAATGGTGACCTAGCTAAGAAGCTCACTATTGAAGGCTGCAAGGTCAGCGCATCAGCCAAAGAGAAAATCGAAAAGGCTGGAGGCTCTATTGCAGATGCTCAGAAAGTAGCGGAGTAAATCTGGGCTTCATTTCATGAAATAATCGATTCATGGAGAGGGAGTGCTTGAGCATTTCCTCTTTGTGCATACAATCCCTTTGACAAAGGAAACGGGTTCTGCCGATGCAGAATCTGAACAATAATAATTAAACTGATAATAGCACTCTAATGATCTCAGCATTCGCGAGCACATGGAAAGTCCCCGAACTTCGGGAGCGTATTCTTTTCACCTTAGCCATCGTAGTGATCGTCCGTTTGGGCGTGCACGTAACTCTCCCTGGAGTTGATGCCAGTGTTATTGCCGAATATTTGGCAGATAAACAAAAAAGCGGAGGCGATAGTGGCCCCGGTGCTGCCGTAGGAGCGATGCTCGGATTCTTCTCTGGTGGAGGCCTTCAAAAAATGGGCGTGTTTGCCCTGGGTATCATGCCTTACATCTCAGCATCTATTATGATGCAGTTGATGACCGCCGTTGTCCCCAAGCTTTCCAAGCTCGCTCGTGAGGACGGAGGCCGCCAAAAAATCAACCAATACACCCGTGTGATCACGATTATCATCGCACTGGTTCAGGGTTACTTACTGGCTATTAGTTTGAAAAACCCGGGCAATATCCCCGGGCTTCAAGGAATTTCTAAATTTGGCGAGGTCGTTCCTGATCACGGCTTTGTATTCATCGCCATGACCGTGTTGACGATCGTTACAGGCACATTATTACTGATGTGGCTCGGTGATCAGATCACTGAGCGTGGTTTGGGTAATGGTATTTCACTCATTATTACCGTAAACATTATTTCAGCCCTTCCAGGAGCCTTGGTTATTACATGGCAGACTCTTGTTTCAGGTGCAGATGCTGGCGTAGGAGCAGCCGCCTTCCTTGTCTTCTTGGTAGCCTTCCTCATTTTTGTCATTGCCGCGGTCATTGCCATCACTCAAGCCCAGCGTCGTATTGCCGTTCAATATGCAAAACGTGTTATGGGACGTAAACAGCTTGGTGGGCAGACTCAATATCTTCCACTGAAGGTCAATTATGCTGGCGTGATGCCGATCATTTTTGCCACGGCTATTTTATCATTACCTGCATTTGTTCTCTCGTCGGCGTTCCCTACCGCACAATGGTCACAGAACATTCAAAATGCTCTAGCCGGTGGTGGGCTTACTTATTATCTGGTCGCAGGCCTGATGATCTTTTTCTTCTCCTACTTCTGGGTGGCAACCATGTTCCAGCCGAGTGAGATTTCAGAGAACCTCAAGCGTAGTGGTGGTTATATTCCAGGCGTCCGCCCAGGTAAGCCAACGGCAGAGTTTTTGGACTTCACAATGACCCGCCTCACCTTTGCGGGTGCTATCTTCCTCACCATTATCTTTATTCTTCCATGGATTGTTTCTCAAATGCCTCGTGGCATCATCGGTAAGGAACTACCGTTCTTGGTGACTTCATTCTTTGGAGGCACTAGTTTGCTGATTCTTGTTGGTGTTTTACTCGATATGATGCGTCAGGTCGAAACTCACTTGCTGCAGCGCCACTATGATGGATTCCTGCGCAAAGGAAAAATCAAGGGACGTTACGATCGCCTCAAGAACACGGGTGAGCGTGCCTCTGGCGGCACCATTATTTATCTGTGGGCATTCATTGCTGCACTTATTGTAGCTGCTGTTTCTTACTGGATTTATCAAGGGAACTAACCTGGCGATTTTGCATTGTTTTTTCAAAGCCCGGGGTAGCATCAAGCACCTCGGGTTTTTTGTTTCTATAGCTATTAATTTGAGCTGTTCTGCCAGCCTATTCCATACATTAATGATTTCGTGAGTTCACCAGACCAAGATCGATTATTTGAAGAGATACTTGCTGCGCGTGAGCGCGTCTATGCTCTTGGAGATGTGACGCCACTGCAGCCGCTAGCATTACCCGAATCTAGCTGTGAGGTATGGGTAAAGCGGGAAGATCTAGGTCCCATTAAAGCTTACAAATGGCGTGGAGCTTATAATGCGATGGCTGCACTTACTGAAGAGCAGCGGAGCCAAGGTATTGTTACGGCTTCTGCAGGTAACCATGCTCAAGGTGTGGCGCTGGCCGCTAAGGCATTAAACTGTAAGGCTGTCATCTATATGCCACGTGCGACACCTGAGGTGAAACGTAGTGAAGTGCAGCGCATAGGTGCAGAAATGGTGGAAATCAGACTGGTCGGTGACACTTATGATGAAGCCGGTCATGCCGCCCGAGATTTTTGTGAGCAATGTGATGGCGTATATGTCCACCCTTATGATGATGTCATGGTTATGGGTGGGCAGGGGACCTTAGCTGATGAAGTCGTGATGAGCGGGCATGGACCATTTGACCGCGTGTATGTGGCTATAGGCGGTGGCGGTCTTGCTGCTGCACTGAGCTGCTGGCTTAAGAAATATTGGCCTGAGGTCAATATTTACGGGGTTGAGGGTGTTGAGCAAGCTTCTATGGCCGCGGCCATGAAGGCGGGGCATCCGGTGAGTCTGGATTATGTTGATGTTTTTTGTGATGGTACTGCGGTGAGAAAAGCCGGCACGCTGACTTACGAATATTGTTCGAAGCTACTTGATGGCATGGTTACGGTCACGAATGATGAGGTGTGCCACTCGATTCGAACTCTCTGGGAGAGCTCTCGTATTATCCCTGAACCAAGCGGGGCGATGGCCTTGGCTGGTTTTCAGAAGCACTTTGACGAGGGGCTAGTTGAGCCTGGAGCAAAGGTCCTGTGTATAGTCAGCGGAGCAAATATGGATTTTGCCCAGTTAGGGGCGATAGCCCATCGTGCTGGGATAGGTCCTAAACACCGTAGGTTTCTCCGAGTTCCCATTCCAGAGGGGCGGGGCACACTCGTTGACTTTCTGACTCAGCTTCCCCGTGAGACGAGTATCATCGATTTGCAATACGGTAGGATTGATTCGGCTGTGCAATACCCCGTATTAGGCTTGATCGGATCAGATCAGGAATACGACGATCTCGACGGGGTCCTTCAACAGCGTGGCGTCTCAGCGATTGATGTATCGAGGGATGAAGATGTCGACTATCGTATCATTAATTATGCGGCAGAGCTTTTTTCCTATCCTCTATTTATTAATATTGAGTTCCCTGAGCGTGCAGGAGCATTGCTTCAGTTTATGACCGAAGTTAAAGATCTAGCGAGCCTCTGCTATTTTAATTATGCCTATTCTGGAGAACGTGTTGGGCGTGCTCTTGTTGGTATGGAGTTCGAAACAGAAGCAGCACAAAAGTTCTGCCTAGAACAAATCATGGCCATGCCCACCAGTAACACAGGTTGTATTCGTGCTGCGCGTGAGGTGAGTGATGAGACATTCTTGCGTTTGACCGGCAAAAAGCGTGCGGTATCCAATAGCTGAATGTCCATTCCCTTCATTTAGGGCTTGCTTGCTTTCCCTTCAGACGTTAATTCCCCAGCACATCAATCACTTCCCATGGGTAAGCAACATAACAAAATCATCAAGCGTAGCCGTCGCAAAGAGTATTTGAAGCGTAAGAAAGATCAGGTGAAAGCCACCATCGCGCTGAAAAAATCTACGCCAGCTAAGAAGACTGCCAAAAAAGCTGCTAAGAAAGCAGCCGTAAAGAAGACAGCAGCCAAGAAGGCCGTAAAGAAAACGGCAGCCAAGAAGGCAGTAAAGAAAACGGCAGTGAAGAAGACAGCGGCTAAAAAGACAGCCAAAAAAGCGGCGAAGAAGGCTGCTCCCAAGAAGGAGGACTAAATGTCTCGAAAACGTATCTCTATTGAGTCGTTTTAAAATTTCGAAGCTGGCTGCGTATACTATATGCAGCCAGCTTTTTTTGTATCAAGCTTGAAGATTGAAGCTCGTAGTTGGCGGCTAGACGAGCTGAGCCCTTAGCTTGGATTACCTGCTGACATTGCTCCAGCCGGTGACTTCATCTTTGATAAATTCCACTGAGGCTCCATGACGGGGCACATAATGAACTGTGGGTTGAAAGCTGAGGCCGTGGTAGTGGCCGCGGCGTCCATAGCGCCCACAACCGTAGCCATATCCATAGTAAGGTGCTAAGCCGTAACTATAAACGGGGACCATTGTATTGTAGTGCCAACGCTCAAAGCTCTTGCCATGTTGGATGCCTGAGGTTTTTTGATCGGGGTTACCCATAGCGAGAAAAACAGCGGGTTTACTCATGCCGCGTGCAATTCTTCCTGTGCGCACTAATTTTTGCTCATTGGTGGTGAGTTTCTTAAACAGCTCGGGGTTGTGCTCAATACGCTTTTCAGGAGTGTTGCCGCAGCTCGCAAGTAGCACAGATAGAGGTAGAAGAAGGCAGATAAACAGTCGCATAATGAGTGAGCTTAGAGAGAAACCTGGCGGTTTGCAAATGGCCATTACTATAAAAAATCAAAAAAGATGAAGAAACATGCTTGCCAAATCAATGCAACAGCGAGCAAAGTTGGGCAAGCCCAATTAGCTTATTTGCGATACCACTATATTCCATGTCTGAAGAAATCATTCCAGCCGACGAACTAGATGAAGCCCTCAAGCGCTGCCCTGAATGGGAAGCTGAAGGCGAAGCCATCACCCGCATCATCGAATTTGAAGAATACATGGAGGGTATTGATTTTGTAAATGATCTCGCCGAGATTGTTAATGAAGCTCAACACTTTCCCGAGATCGATATCCGTGACCTTACGGTGACTATTCGTCTTAAAACGGCGGATGTAGGAGGTGTGACTGAAATTGATGTAGAGCTAGCCTCTCGCATCGATAACCTTGTCGATTAACTTTTGATAAGCTCGGTAGATCATCTCGATAGGATACCCAGCGCATAACACTTTACTAACCGGTAGCCTTGATCGTGAGGCTGCCGGTTTTTTCGTATAGGGTAGTGGCGTCTAAAGCGCTGTGATCTGTCAGCGGGCTAATAAGATTTGGTCGTTTTGCATGCCTGTTATTTTCTTCAGGCTGGAAACCAATCGCCACATAATGACCATGAGAATAACAAGCATGGGCAGGCCAATTACAGCAAAACCCCAGCCGGTTAGTTTAGCGACACCATCATTAAAGTCCTCCTGTGAGCCAGTGTTTTCTGTAAGGAAGTGAAGCGCCAAAAAGTAGTTCATCACCATACTTAGAAAAAAAGATCCGGCGAGTAACAGCGTGCCTGAGAAGATGAGCTTCTTATAATCAGCTTCAGCAGATTTTTCCTTGATGCGTTTTTCTATAGTTGGAATATCGAAGAAATCAGGGTTGTAGAGAAAGACTCTGATAAGGGGTGTTTTCGTCCAATGGGATACAAAGATGGTTACGCCAAAAACAAAAGGGATGGCAGCTTCCTTCAATGCAAACCATAGAGGGGCAGCGGTGTCTACTGTGCCGTTGTCTTTGTATGCCATGATGGCAATGCCACCAGTAAGCAGAATACTGACAATGCCGAGGATGGAAAAGAAGTTGGGCTTCCTCGTTTTGATGAGATGGTGAACGCCATAGATTACGGGCAGGGAGACGGCAACCAGCATTCCCGCCACTGGGCCAATGTGCCAGATCTTGTCACCATTTTTACCTAAAAAGCTAAGGGCTACGATAGGGATGAGAACATTCCACATGATATTGGCTAGTGGATGGTCTTGTTGTTTATTGGGCATGTTTCTTGTAGCTTAGTGAGCTTAGTTGTAGGCCTAGTTGAATTGGGCCAAACATTGTTGCTCAGGTGTAAGATGTATATGATAAAACAACGGCAAGCCCTGCAGTAACAGGAATTGCCGTTGTATCTAAAGTGTTTATCAATTAAATTTTGCCGTAGATCGAGTTGCCAGTGGACAGTAGATCGTCGCAGCATTCTTTAAGGCGATCGCAAAGGCTCTGCTCGGCTTTTTTAAGGTAACCACGTGGGTCATAGGTTTTTTTGTTGCCCACTTCACCATCAATTTTAAGCACTCCTTCGATGTTTTCGCAGATGTGTTTAACGATAGGTCTAGTAAATGCATACTGAGTATCCGTATCGATGTTCATCTTAATGACGCCGTAGCCGAGGGTCTCGCGAATATCAGAAAGTTCTGATCCCGAACCACCATGGAAGACGAGATCCATTTCAGCGTCTTTACCGTATTTCTCCATGACTGCATTTTGACCGTCGCGTAGGATGGTGGGTTTCAGTTTTACTGAGCCGGGCTTGTAGGCGCCATGAACATTGCCAAAGGTGGCAGCAAACATGAAGCGGCCGATGCCATTGAGGGTTTCGTATACCTGGACCATGTCTTCGGTGCTGGTGTATAATTTCTCAGCAGGGAGGCCAGAAGTGTCATGACCGTCCTCTTCTCCGCCGAC
>DBBL01000089.1 GCA_002292185.1 Akkermansiaceae bacterium UBA985
TCCTTGTGCGTTTCGGTTGAAGCTTGCTCGTCGCTAAGTTTGCTAGAGAGCACCCATTGCCCTTCTTGGTTTTGCTCAAAAGCGAGACGCCAGACTTTAGCGAGGAAACGTGAGACGCCTTCGACCCCTTTCATCTGCCACGGTTTGACTTGTTCAAGTGGGCCCATGAACATCTCATAGAGACGCAGGGCATCGGCACCATACTCGGAGACGACATCATCGGGATTGACGACATTGCCGAGGGACTTGGACATCTTGGCTCCGTCTTCGCCCAGGATAAGACCCTGATTGACCAGTTTTTGGAAGGGCTCGATGGTAGAGACGTGGCCGAGGTCGTGGAGGACCTTGTGCCAGAAGCGAGCGTAGAGTAAGTGAAGCACGGCGTGTTCGGTGCCACCGACATAGAGGTCAACCATGCCAGTAGCCGAGGAGGCGTCGGTAGTTCCAGACCAATACTCTTCAGCTTCTTTGGAAATGAATCGATCGGTGTTGCCGGGGTCGCAGTAACGCATGTAATACCAGCAGGAGCCTGCCCACTGAGGCATGGTGTTGGTTTCACGTTTTGAGCTTTCTGAGTAGTTGATCCAGTCAGTGGCTTTGGCCAGCGGACCTTCTGGGGAGCCGGTGGGTTTGAAGTCGTCCATCTCAGGCTGCAGCACCGGGAGCTCGGATTCAGGCACGGCTTTGTGGTTGCCATTTTCCCATAGGATGGGGAAGGGCTCGCCCCAGTAGCGTTGGCGTGAGAACAGCCAATCACGAAGTTTGAAGTTCACTTTGAAGGTGCCCTTGTTGTTATCGCGAAGCCATTGGATGATGGCTTTCTTGGCATCTTTGGTTTTCATGCCGTCGAGGAAGCCTGAGTTAACAGCGACTCCATTACCGGTGAAGCCTTGCCAGTCTGAGCCCTTATTGGGCTCGACGACCTGGGTGACGGGAAGCTCAAACTTGTTAGCGAATTCGAAGTCGCGTTCATCGTGAGCGGGCACGGCCATGATGGCTCCGGTGCCGTAGCTCATCATCACGTAGTCAGCAATCCAGACAGGTATTTGCTCGCCATTGACAGGGTTGGTGGCAGTGGCGCCGGTGGGGACTCCGGATTTATCTTTGTTGAGGTCGCCGCGTTCGAGGTCTGACTTGGATGCGCAGGATGCGATGTAGGCATCCACGGCCTCCTTTTGGGCCGAGGTGGTGATGTCCTGCACGAGCGGGTGCTCCGGAGCGAGAACCATGTAGGTGGCGCCGAAGAGGGTGTCAGGCCGAGTGGTGAAGACGGTGACTTGGTGACCTTGGATGTCGAAGTGGACTTCGGCACCGGTGGATTTGCCAATCCAGTTTTTCTGCAGAAGCTTGATGGATTCGGGCCAGTCGAGGGGCTCAAGCTCGTTGATGAGGCGATCCGCGTATTTGGTGATGCGCAGCATCCATTGGCGTAGTGGCCGGCGCTCGACGGTTTCGCCTTTGGCTTTCCATTCCTCGATTTCCTCGTTGGCGAGTACGGTTCCCATCGAGGGGGACCAGTTGACTGGTGCTTCATGAATGAAGGCGAGCCGGACATCGTCGATTTGTTCGCGGCTCCAGCCTTGGGCTTCAAGCTCAGAGACAGGAGCGGCTTTCTGAGTTTCCTCGTTAAAGTAGGAATTGTAAAGCTGCAGGAAAATCCACTGGGTCCAGCGGACGTAGTTGGGGTCGGTGGTGTTGACTTCGCGGTCCCAGTCATAGCCAAATCCGAGGGACTTGAGCTGGCGCCGGAAGTTGTCAATGTTCTGTTCGGTAGTGATACGCGGGTGTTGGCCGGTTTTGATGGCGTATTGCTCGGCAGGTAGTCCAAAGGCGTCCCAGCCCATTGGGTGGAGCACGTTGTGACCATTCATCTTCTTGTAGCGACCAAGGATGTCTGTTGCGGTGTAGCCCTCAGGGTGTCCGACGTGCAGTCCCGCACCAGACGGGTAGGGGAACATATCAAGAATGAAGTACTTGGGCTTTGATGCGTCAAAGTCCTCGTCACCCGGGTTTGGGGTGTGGAAAGTTTTGTGCTCATCCCAGTGCTGTTGCCACTTGGATTCGAAGTCGGCAAAGGGGAATGGTTTACGTTGATCAGACATATTAAATGTAGAGTAGTGAATGATTCATTAACCGCGATCTCTTTAAAGCAGAAGCAGCATCAGGAAGGAATAAATCAGATTGAGTTCTTCTTGGGGGGTGAGGTCTGCGAGTTTTTCGATGGTGAACTTGCCCTCGAAGAAGGCGGGTTGTTTTTTCACACGCATGACCGGAGTGCCATCCGGGCGGGCGGCGGTGTAGGCGAGGTGAAGAAAGTAGCCAGTGAGAAAGCCGAGAATCGGGATATCACCCATGAGGCATCCCTAGAGAAGGCTTAGAAGTGGATAGCGTGGCCGTCGGCATCCAGCGTAGCCTCGTGGATAGCTTCTGCCAGTGTCGGGTGCGCGTGGATGGTGGAGTGGATCTCATCGGTGGTGAGCTCCATCTCAAGGGCGAGTCCCATTTCTGCGATGAGCTCTGTGGCATTGTCACCAATGATGTGGGCTCCGAGTAGTTCACCGTGCTCTTTTCCGAAGATGAGTTTGACAAAACCTTCGGCGTCAGCGGAGGCCTGGGCCTTGCCGCTGGCTGCGTAAGGGAACTTGCCGACCTTGTAATCGATGCCTTCTTCTTTAAGTGCGCGTTCGGTTTTGCCAACCGAGGCGACTTGTGGGTGGCAGTAAGTGCAGCCTGGGAAGTTGCCGACCTGACGTGGGGTGTGGCCATCTACAAAAAGACCTTCAACACACTGAACAGCCTCAAAGCTGGCGGTATGGGCAAGCCAAGGAGGACCAGAAATATCACCACAGGCGTAAACATTTGGAATAGAGGTTTGGTAGCGGTCATCGATACTGATGAAACCTCGCTCATCGAGTTCAGGCTGAATCCCACCAGGGAGAACGGGAGCAACGCCAATGGCCACGAGGCAAACGTCGGCGGTGATGGTTTCGTTTCCTTTGGGGCCTTCAACATCAATGGATACCGAGTCGCCATTATCTTGGAAGTTTACGCACTTGGTATTGGTCAGGTTACGAACTCCTTGTTTGGTGAACGATTTTTGAAGCTCCTGGCCGATTTCTTCGTCTTCAACAGGAAGTAGGTTTGGTTGCATCTCGATGATGGTAACCTTTGTGCCGTATGCGTTGTAAACGTAGGCAAACTCAACGCCAATTGCGCCAGCGCCAATGATGACCATGCTCTCTGGCTGTTTTTCGAGAACCATAGCTTCCTTGGAGCTGATGACGGAAGTGCCATTGAATGGTAGCGGTGGCAGTCCACGGCTTTTGCATCCGGTGGCAACCAAGATGTTAGCCGCTTCGTGGAGCTGCTTGGTGCCGTCAGCGGCAGTGACCTCGACATGGTTGCTGTCTACGAGGTCTCCAAAGCCACGGATGTAGTCGATTTTATTTTTCTTAAAGAGAAACTCGATACCGCCTGCGAGGCGTTCTGAGACTTGGCGTGAGCGGCCAACTACTTTTGACCAATCGTAGGACAGATTATCGAAAGAAATACCAAAGGTGTCTGCTTTTTTAGTTAGCGTTTGGTAGAGCTCAGCATTTTTGAGAAGTGCCTTGGTGGGAATGCAGCCCCAGTTGAGGCAGGTGCCTCCAGCGCGATCCGTTTCGATAACGGCAACATTTTTTCCGAGTTGGGCAGCGCGAATGGCTCCGACATATCCGGCAGGGCCTCCGCCGATGACAATGAGATCATACATGGTATTAGTAGACAGTTGGTGTTAGAAAATAGAGAGGGTGGCTAATCTGATTAGCCGCAGAAAGGTGGGCAGAAACGGGATAGATTGTCAATGTTTGGGGGGTTGCGGGCATGAAAAAGCCAGCCCGAAGGCTGGCTTGATTGATTGGACGGGTGAGCTGGGTAATATCGAGGGCTCAGATATTTGCCAGGATATCGTTGAGGGTCTGGCTGGGACGCATGGCCTCACCGGTCAGTGAGTCATCCATTTTGTAGTAACCACCGGTATCGACAGAGGATCCTTGAACGGCAATGAGCTCCTCGATGATGCTACTTTCATTGTCCCGTAGTGCTGCGGCAACGGGCTTGAAGATTGAGGCTAGATCAGCATCTACTGTCTGGGCGGTCAATGCATCTGCCCAGTAAAGAGCAAGGTAGAAATGAGAGCCTCGGTTGTCGATGCCGCCGAGCTTACGAGTGGGGGACTTGTCATTGAGCAAGAACTGCCCAGTCGCTGCGTCGAGTGCGTCGGCAAGCACCTGAGCCTTGGCGTTGCCGAATTTTGCTGACAGATGCTCGAGTGAAACGGCTAGGGCTAAGAATTCTCCGAGGGAATCCCAGCGCAAATAATTTTCTGCGCTGAATTGCTGCACGTGCTTGGGTGCAGAACCACCTGCTCCTGTTTCAAACAGGCCGCCACCATTCATGAGCGGTACGATGGATAGCATCTTGGCAGATGTGCCGAGCTCAAGGATGGGGAAGAGGTCGGTGAGGTAGTCGCGCAAAACGTTGCCAGTAACAGAAATGGTATCCTCGCCTGCCTTGCAACGCGCGAGGGTGAACTCGGTTGCTTCAACAGGTGTCATGATGTGGATTTCTAGGCCATCGGTGTCGTGATCACCGAGGTATTGGCCGACTTTGGCAATGATTTGGGAATCGTGAGCGCGGCATTCATCAAGCCAGAATACGGCAGGTGAGTTGGTGGCACGGGCACGATTGACAGCTAGTTTGACCCAGTCTTCGACCGGGGCGTCTTTGGTTTGGCAAGCACGCCAGATGTCGCCTTGTTCGACGTCGTGCTCGATGAGGGTGTTGCCATCGGTGTCGATGATACGAACAGTGCCATCTGCTGGGATTTCGAAGGTCTTATCGTGGGATCCATATTCCTCGGCTTTTTGAGCC
>DBBL01000062.1 GCA_002292185.1 Akkermansiaceae bacterium UBA985
AATAAACGTGGTCTGCTTGGCCGAACGCTCTCATGGCTGAGCTCTGGAGCAGAAGCCTCCAGTATAAAGCCACGACACTTGATTTTCGGTTTATCGACGGGCTCATCAGCCTGTGTTGATTGCCTTATTAATTGAGCCGTCGCCCGTATTGTCGTCGCTGGGATGTGCTCGGGTAGTTTTTTGGGCGGTAGAGTCGCGATTTCAGCTGGTGGGGTAAGCAGAGCTACGGGCGGGGTTGCAGGCAGGACTGCAGCTGCAGGTAAAGGTGCCGTAATGCTGCTGTTGCAGTTGGGACACGGCCCGCTGACTCCAGCCATGGCAGCAGGCACTTGAAGTTTGCAGCTGCATGACGAACAAAGAAAGTCGATGGTGTCGAGTTCGGACATTTGATGAGAACACCGGCTTGTTAGCTAGCGCTAATATTTTACCTTCTTAAAATACAATGTCAATCGGACATCTTCTGCAAGCAGTCCGTTTTCAAAGGGTCTGAACAAAAAAGTCCGGTCTGAATGCACTCGTGAATTGCCAACGGCACCTTGCTCATTAGACTCGCTCCACTGCTACTCACCATGTCCACCCATCCCTTCGTCCATCTACATGTCCACAGTGAGTATTCTACGCTGGATTCTACCGTGAGGACCAAGGAGCTCGTAGCCGCGGCTGCGAAGCTTGAAATGCCGGCTGTGGCGATGACCGATCATGGCAACCTCTATGCGGCAATTGAATTTTATCAAAATGCGCTTGCCGCTGGAGTTAAGCCAATCCTTGGCTGTGAGATCTACCTCGCTCCCGCGTCATTGAGTGATAAAAAAGAGGTGCCAGGGCGCAAGAATTCAACACACCTGACACTGCTGGCTAAAAATGAAACGGGCTGGAAAAACCTCGTTAAGCTTGTCACCATTGGCCACCTCGAAGGCGAATACCTGGGCGAACCAAGAATTGATCGGGAGCACCTCGCCAAGTATGCTGAAGGCCTAATTTGTCTGAGTGGTTGCATCAATGGAGCCGTCAATGAATGGCTTCATCGTAACGATGTCGATGGCGCTCGTAAGGAGATCATTGGCTTGCGCGATGTTTTTGGTACCGATGATTTTTATCTGGAGCTCAATGATCAAGGGCTTGAAATCCAGCAGCAAATCAATCAACAGCTGAAGAGTTTTTCAGAGGAGCTAGGCCTGAAAATGGTGGCTACCAATGATGTCCATTTTCTCAATAAAGAGGATGCTGAAGCTCAGGATGTTCTGCTCTGTATCGGAGAAGGTAGGCTGCTGCTGGACGAAAACAGAAAGCGCTACCCCGCTGAGCATTATTTCAAATCGGGAGAAGAAATGAGAGCCCTCTTTGCTGATTTTCCGGGGGCCTGTGATGCAACTCTGGAGATTGCAGAGAAGTGTAACATTGAGCTTAAGCTAGATCCGACGAGCTCAGAGAAATACCCACAATTTGATGCGCCTGATGGCACTCCACGTGAGGAATATTTCCGCAAGGTTTGTTTTGAGGGCCTGGAGTCGCGATATCCAGCAGATAAATTAGCACAGCTTGCCGAGCAAGAGAACGTCTCTACCGATGAAATGATGGAGGTTCTCAATGAGCGGCTTGATTATGAAATCAAGACCATCAACGATCTTGGCTTTGCCTCCTATTTCTTGATCACAGCTGACTTTATTCAGTGGAGTCGCGATCAAGATATTCCTGTGGGCCCAGGACGTGGATCTGCGGCTGGCTCTCTGGTCGCTTATACGATGGGAATTACCGATATTTGCCCGATGCGATTTGGGCTGCTCTTCGAGCGATTCCTCAACCCAGAGCGGGTCAGTCCTCCGGATGTTGATATTGATTTTTGTCAGAGTCGCCGCCCTGAGGTGATCGAGTATGTTCGACAAAAATACGGAGAGCGCTCCGTTTCTCATATTATCACCTATGGTACTTTGGGCGCTAAAAGTGTGATTCGCGATGTGGCGCGGGTGATGGGTGTCAGCTATGGCGATGCCGATATGCTGGCCAAGATGATTGAGACCAAGCCAGGGATCAAACTTCAAGATGAGTTTAAGGAAAAGCAAGAGCTGCGTGATGTCATCGAGAACAGCTCAACTTGGCAGGAGCTTTGGAGCCATGCGGTCAAGCTGGAAGGCTTGAACCGCAACACCGGCGTGCATGCCGCGGGAATCGTTATTGGTGACAGGGCTCTCGATGAGCACTGTGCGCTGACAAGGGGCAACGAAGGAGAGGTGGTCACCCAGTGTGATATGAACGCCATCACCGAGGTTGGCTTGCTGAAGATGGATTTCCTAGGGCTCAAAAACCTGACGGTTATTCATGATGCTGTTGGGCACATCAGGCAGCACACGTCTGACTTCGACATCAACAACATCTCTCTTGATGACGAGCCCACGCTGCAACTCTTGAACCGTGGCGAAACCATGGGTGTATTCCAGCTTGAATCAGGAGGCATGGTTGAAACCTGTCGAAAATACGGCATTCAGAAGATTGATGATATCATTGACCTTTTGGCACTCTATCGCCCGGGTGCCATGGACTATATTGACCAGATGATTGAGGTCAAAAAAGGCATTAAGCCTGTGGCCTACGAGCACCCCTTATTAGAAGAGATCTGTGGAGATACCTACGGGGTTATGATTTACCAGGAGCAGGTGCAGAATGCGGCCAAGAGGCTTGCGGGATACACTCTCGGTGGCGCTGATATTCTGCGGCGCGCGATGGGTAAAAAGAAACCCTCAGAAATGGCGAAGCAGCGTGAGATCTTTGTTGAGGGTAGCAAGGTCACTAACGACATTGATGCGGAGCTCGCCAACAAAATATTTGATAAGATTGCTGGCTTTGCCGGTTATGGATTTAACAAATCTCACTCTGCGTGTTACGGCCATATCTCGTACTGGACAGCATACTTAAAGGCGAACCACCCAGTCGAGTTTGTGTCCGGCCTGCTCTCAAATGAGCTCAACAATACCGATAAAATTGGAGTCTTTATATCGGAGTGTCACCGCATGGATATTGAAGTGCTACCGCCCGATATCAATCAATCGCAGTTGCGTTTTTCTCCTGAGTTGACGCCCTCTGGAAAGATGGCCATTCGCTATGGACTCGCGGCTATTAAAAATGTCGGAGAAGGTGCTATGGCGACAGCGATTGCCGAGCGTGAGCAACATGGAATCTTTGATAATTTAGACGATTTCTCCAATAGATTGGATTCAAGGAGCGTGAACAAGCGCATCCTAGAAAACTTGGTCAAGGCGGGAGCCATGGACTGGACCGGAGAGACACGTGCGGGCATGTTTGCGCGTGTCGAGCAGGTGGTAGCATCAGCGAGCTCAGCGCAGAGAGATAGGGCTCAAGGCCAAGACTCATTGTTTGATACCATGGACTTTGCTGGCGCGGTGCAAGAATCCGATCAAGGTCACGCTGGTGCTGATGCCCAGGAATGGCCTAAAGATGAGCGTCTAACAAACGAGAAGGAGCTGCTTGGCTACTACACAAGTGGCCACCCCTTGGATAAATACCGAGCGGCAATCGACGCAGGCCGCTTTGAGAAAATCGGCTTGCTCGACGAACTGGATACTAAAGATAAGCGCACACGCCACTCATTTGCGGGCATGATTCGTTATGTAGAGCACAAGGTCACTCGCGCGGGCAAACCTTTTGGCGTTATTCATATCGAGGATTTCACAGGTAGCTGCGAGGTGGTCTGCTGGTCAGAGAGTTACAGCCCTGCACGTGAAGCGGGCATATTAATGTCCGGCAAGGTTATCCGTCTCAAGGCAAGCATCAAGGTGGATGACCGCACCGAAACCTTAAGCCTGACGGGATCCCAGATTAAAGAGCTTAAAGCTCGAAAAAGCAGCCAAAATGCATCCGTGCAAGTCAATCTTTGGCTAGCGAGGCATACCAAAAGTGATTTGGAATCCATCCGTAATATTCTTGTAGAACACCCAGGTGAAACCCCTGTTGAAATTCATCTTCAGAGTGGCACGGGCAAGCGGGCCACCGTGCAAGCGGGAGAGAACTTCAGAGTGAACAAGTCCGCGGCTTTAGACAAAGCGCTTGCGAAGTGGACAGAGTGAATGCGCCCGCAAGCTTACCGTTGAGTATATTGAACTACAGCTTGCATGCCGTAGTAGCGGTATTGACCTATAATCTGATATTCTGTCAGCTTGTTTTCCCACTGTGGACCTGAGCCGATATTGTGGACAACCCACTTTTCATGTTTACGATTACCGGGACCAGGAACAACGATGCCGACATGGGTGTCACCGTGAGGCAGTCTCCAGACGATAACATCTCCATAACTCGTGTTTTCTGCGATGGCATCCTCGCTCTCGATAGGGATTTCTTTGCCGTGTCGGCTGAAGAAGCGTTGCAGGTTGGGGACACGTCTGTGATCAATGTTGGCGTCAGGCTGATTTAAGCTCCAGAGCTGAGGGTAGATTCTGAAATTGAGCTGCATGTCTTCATGCACAAGCTTTTGAAGATCGGTATCTAATGCGCGGTAGCTGCGAATGACGAGATCCGTGCATACGCCCTTATCACTCGGAATATCGCCCATCGGGAAGCTGATATTGTAATAAGCATCATCGTAGGTGATATCTTCGTGCGTGCGCAAGAGCGCCGCTGCGGCAAGCCGATTACCGAATCCGCTGTGCTGCTCAAGCCAGGATACCGTTTCGTCCACCTTTAGTTCCGTAACGGGAGCTCTGTCGGCTAAGACCTTGGTGATGAGTGGGTGAGATGCGATACCTACAGCCGTGACAACAAGAAAAACCATCAGCCAGCCGCCACCCCATGATTTGCGCACAGGTTTTCTTGGCCGAGGACCAATATATTCAATGGTATGCATGTAAGGTGAGCTTGAAAATACGGTGGATTTGCGTCGATTTAGTGTCCGAGAAAGGACAAGGTCTTCACAACATATTTAAGGAATACTTACCAGTTTATTTCATTAATGTCGAATAAATGTCACACTTTCTTTTCCCAAAGGCCCTAGAAAGGGTGAAAAGCGCCCTCAGCTTGGAGCATTAATACACTGGCAGGATCGTCTTTATGAACATGCAACGAGATAAGGTAACTGGGTTTAGTCTCGAATTAGCTTTGGCAAAATTGTCGGAGATGCACAGATTGAGCTATGCGGATTGATCAACAAAGGGAGCAGCTATGCTGGGAGGGGCACGATCCCAAGTGGTCAATGGTGGACCGAGATTGGCATGGTCAGTCTGTAGCTGTGCCCGCCACCTTTGCTCTGGGGATGGACCGCACCCATTTATGGTTTTCAGCAGCGAGGGAGAAGTGCGCTTTGATTTCTCCAGATGCGGAACCTTGTGAGTTTGCCGAAGCTCTGTGGCGCTATGATGTTGCTGAATTGTTTATCAAAGATGCACATTCAGATCGTTATCTTGAATTCAACCTCGCGCCCAATGGTGCGTGGTGGAGCGCTGAGTTTGTTGGCCCACGTGTCAGGGCTTGCACCGAGGACATTCCGATTGTCGGCGTGAAAACTTATTCCAAGACTTCTGCCGACGGTTACTGGCAGGCAGCGGCATCCATTCCGCTGTCCTTTCTTAAATCGGATTTTAGTTTTGGTCAGGGAAGCAGAGTCAATGTCACCTTCATCGTTGATTCTCCTGAGCAAAAATTCTTATCGATTGCGGCATTGCCCGGAGCCAAGCCGGACTTTCACCAGCCGGAGTATTTTAAAGAGGTGGAATTGATCGGGTGATGTGCTGGCTGATAGGGTGGCTGACAGGGTGGGGAATGCTCAGTGAGTTGTGCGGCCAATAATCTGTCTTACAAGTTGAATAATAACTTGTAGTTTGTTACGGTGACCACTCCGATGGCATCTGATTTACAAGATAGGCTTGAGCTCGCATTGTTAGCATCCAACGAAGGAGTCTGGGACTGGTATGTGGGTGCCCGTGAAATTTACTACTCGGACCGTGTGCTTGATTTTCTTGGCTACCCTGCGGACAAGGCGCCCAACATTATTCTCCAAGCGAGGAGATATTTTCACCAAGATGAGCTGTCCGAGTTAAGGGACACCTTTAAGAAGATTGTCAGGAAAAATGGGGATGACACCTTGGCGCATGATTGCCGCTATTTGCATCCGAATGGATCGTGGCGATGGCTCCGAATTCGTGGGGTAGTGGTTCGAGATGACGATGGCATGGCGTATCGTATCGTCGGCTCCATTATTGATATCTCACAAAGAAAAAATGCGGAAACGGCACTCAAGGAAGAGCGGCATCGATTGCGTGAACTGATCGAGAACATCCCGATTAATGTTTATTACAAAGATACGGAATCGAAGTTTGTGCTCGCGAACAGCTCAACGGCTGAAAAACTTGGGGCCGCTTCTGAGCTTGATCTACTCGGTAAAACAGATCGGGACTTCTTTGACAAAAGACATGCTGACATGGGCCGTAAAGACGAGCTCGAAATCATGGAAACCCGCGTGCCTATGCTTAAGGCACTTCAGAAAGAGACCTACGATGATGGCAAGACGACCTGGGCGGAGACCTCCAAGCTGCCGTGGCTTAATCGCAAAGGGGAGTTATGTGGCACCTTTGGTATCACCACAGACATCACGGCTCTATTCAATGCCCAGAGAGAAATGGGAGCCCTGGCAGATGAGTTGCAGAAGCGCAATGTAGCCATTGAAGAAGAGCTCCAACTGGCCCGGGAAATTCAGCAAGCTTTACTGCCTAAAGAACTAGACGGGTTGATCCTTCAGGACAATCAACGAGAAGTCACCGTAGGCTGTCGTTATTGCCCAGCCTCTGAAATGGCGGGAGACTTTTTTGAAGTCATTCCGATTTCACAACACTGCATGGGCATTCTGCTCTGTGATGTCATGGGGCACGGAGTTAGGGCCTCCCTCGTGGTCTCCATGCTGCGTGGGTTGATGGAAAAAGAACGTGAGTCAGCTACCAGTCCAGAGTGGTTTCTCTATGGGGTCAATGACGGCCTTGTGTCCATCTTCGAGAGGGCAGGGGTAACCTTGTTTGCTACTGCGATTTATTTTGTTATCGATCTCAAAGAAGGAACCCTACAGTACTCCTGTGCTGGCCACCCAGCTCCTATCGTGATCAGGCTCGGCAAAGGCAAACTGCTGCAACCACAGGACGCGAAGCCAAACCCCGCTCTGGGTTTGATTCCTCAGGCTGTGTTTGCCACGCACACCATCTCTTTGGATGAGATCGATCGGCTACTGGTCTACACGGACGGTCTGCACGAGGTTGAGGATGCGGCTGGTGAGGAATTAGGTATCGAGCGCATTATCACAACGATGGAAAATGGCATCGAAGATGACCTGGAAACCTCACTCGATACCTTGGTGGATTACGCTCGGCGCCATAGTGTTGATGGCGAATTTGGCGATGATGTCTGCCTGTTTGCCATCGATGTCGGATCTGGCTTGTAGGCAGCCCTGTTATCAATAGTTCAGCCCGGCGAGTGACTTAGACAGGAAGATGCCGTCCTTGCGAATCAACTTTTCGTCGAACCATACCTCGCCCCCACTTCCGTCACCGTAGTCCTTGCGTTGGATCGTCACCATGTCCCAGTGCACCTGCGAGCGGTTGCCGTTGTCGGCTTCCTCGTAGGCTTGGCCGGGGGTGAAGTGAAATGAGCCGGCGATTTTTTCATCAAAGAGAATGTCACGCATGGGTTCTTTGATGCCAGGATGGAAGCCAAGGGCGAACTCACCGATATAGCGTGCTCCCGGATCGGCATCGAGGATCTTGTTAAGCTCCTTGGTCTTGGAGCCGGCTTCGGCTTTGATGATTTTACCCTGCTTGAATTCCAAGTAGATGTTATCAAAGGGGATACCCTGATAGACGGTGGGGGCGTTGTGGGTGATGTGACCTTCGACACTATTCTTAACTGGGGCGGTGAACACTTCTCCGTCGGGAATATTGTAGTTACCTCCGCAGACAATGGCGGGGATATCCTTGATCGAGAAACGCAGGTCGGTGCCTTTGTTTTTGATGTGCACCTGATCGGTTTTCTCCATCAATCGCTTCAGTGCGCGCATCGCCGGCAGCATGGATTTGTAGTCGGCCAGGCAGACGTCAAAGTAGAAGTTCTCAAAGGCTTCTGTGCTCATTCCCGCTTGCTGGGCCATGGCTGAATGAGGCCAGCGTAGCACGCACCACTTAGTATGATCAACGCGGTGGTTCATGACCTTGCGCATGTGGTTCATCATGGTTTTCATTCTTGCTGCTGGAACGTCACTGGCCTCGCAGATATTGTGAGAGCCTCGAATAGCGATGTAGGCATCCATGTCCTTCATCTCGGAGAGCTGGTGTTTGGCGATGAGTTTGTATTGCTCATCGCTGGCCCCGAGCAGCATCTCCCTGCCCAATAGACCGTGCTCGACCTTGAGCACGGGCACGGCTTTCTTGGCGCGCACCTCTCGTATTAAGGCAATGCCGAGTTCATCGGGCACATCACAGAGGTGAAGCATGACTTTCTCGCCCTTTTTGATATTGGTGGAATAGCGGACAAGCTGGCGAGCGAGCTGGGAGATGCGCGGGTCTTTCATGGCCACAAGATTCAGCCATCTGTGCTCAGGAGTCAAGAGAAGCGATACGCCGTTTAGCTAGCGCGGTCGACCGTCTCTTGACAAAGGCACACAAAAAATAGTTGTTGTGACCTGTTCATTGACTCATTTACGGAATGCTAGATCGACGAGAGAGAGGTATAGTCAATGCGTGAAACCCTATAGAAATGAACCACTCATCTGACATCGTTTCCGAGGCTCTTTTTCAGAGTCTTATCGAACAGCCGCCACTGCTGGCTGATCTGCCGGAGGCAACGACCTTTCCATGCAAGTCACTGGTTTTGCCGAGGGAATCATGCACGTTGAATCTGCAGCAAAAACTCGGGCACCTGTATGAGGATGCGCTGGCGGTGCTACTTGAGTCTACCCCACGATATGATGTCTTAGCAAAGGGCTTACCGATTCGGCAAGATGCGGGGCATACGCTGGGTGAGCTTGATTATCTACTGAGAGATCTTGTGTCTGAGCGCACAATCCACCTTGAGCTAGCTGTGAAATTCTATCTGGCTGTGGAGACGGAGAGCGGCTTGCGGCTACCGGGGCCGGATGCCAGAGATCATTATTTTCGCAAGCTTGAGAAGATGCGCTCACACCAATTGGTACTGTTGGACAAGGTGGATAAATTTCGAGATCTGCTGCCAGAGCCATTTCGTGAGCAGGAGATTGATGTGCAGCAGCTGGTGCATGGGTGTATTTTTAATCATGTGCAGGCAACCGCCCCAGTGCAGGCGGAGTTTCTCAATCCGAATGGACGGCGCGGCAAGTGGCTGCATGTAGGGGAGTGTGCTGAGTATTTTGGGGAGAATAACTTGCTGAAAATTATCCCGAAGCCGCTCTGGCCCGCCCCTATGAAGATCATAGCAGGTTTGGAATTGGAGAAATGGAAACCGGATGAAAAAATGGATCGTTGTGTGATGGTGCTGGCAGATAAGGATCATTGCCCCTATTTCATCGCGCCGAACGGCTATCCTTTCAATCGGGAGGGTCGACCTTGAGGTTTGCATGCTTCACGAGCGGGCAAATTAGAATTGCCTGCAGCATGCCCACCAAGTAGGTATCGGCATGTCCACGGGTAAAGGAACCATCAAACTCGGCGTGCTCGGTTCAGGCTCTGGCTCGAACATGCAGGCGATCTTGGATGCCATTGAGCATGGCTCGCTGGATGCGGAGATCGTGCTGGTGCTCTCTGATAACCCAGAGGCCTACATTCTTGAACGTGCTCAGAAGGCGGGTATCCGCGCTGAGGTGATTGATTGTGGAGGCTATAGCACACGATTCCCAGATGCGTCTCAGGCCGCCGTAGCGGAGCAGCTCAAGTCGGCGGCAGTGGACATCGTCTGTCTGGCGGGGTTCATGCGGCTGGTGAAAGCACCACTGCTGGAGGTGTTCCCTCAGAGAATTCTTAATATCCACCCTTCGATCCTTCCCGCCTATCCTGGGCTGATGGCCTGGAAACAGGCGGTGCAAGATGGGGCTCGTGAGTCTGGCTGCACGGTTCACTATGTGGATGCCGGCATGGACACGGGGCCGACTATTTTACAAGCGAAGGTTCCTGTGTTAGTAGACGACACCGCCGACACCTTGCATGCCCGCATCCAGGTGGAGGAACACCAGCTTTACCCAGACGCCATCCGGCTGGTCTGGAAAGACATCCAATCCAACGCATCAACATCCTAACAAACTAATAATTTATCAACATGGCAAAGAAAACGACGGCGAAAAAATCAACCAAGAAGGCCTCTGCAAAAAAAGCGTGGCAGAAATCCATGCCCAAGGATCAGTTTGAATTCATGCGTGAGGTGCTTGGGGCTCCAAGCCCTATCGGCCTAGAGGCAGCGATGTCCTACGGGGTGCTGAAGCCGTATTTTGAGAAGTTCATGCCGAAGTCCTGGGCGATCCATCAGTTCAAGGGCAATGCCGGTATCGTCATCGACACCCACCCGGGGCAGGACGAGATGACCTCGGCAATGATCATTGGCCACGCCGATAAGATCCGGATGCAGGTGCGTAAGATTGATGCCGATGGCAAGATCTGGGTGAATACAGATTCCTTCCTGCCATGCACGCTGGTTGGTCATGAAGTAAAACTCTTTAGCCAAGATCCTAAGAAGCCCGGCAATTATCGTTGTATCGAGGGCGGCACGATCGAAGCTCTCGGTGCCATCCATTTCTCCGAGCCAGCGCAGAGGACAGGGGACAAGGGACTCAAGCCTGAGATGATGTATCTCGAGCTGCAGATGCATGGGGAAAAGTGTAAGGAGAAGATTGAAGCTCTTGGCATTCGCCCGGGCGACCCGATCATTCTTAACCGCCCAATCAAAAAAGGATTCTCTGACGATACCTATTATGGCGCCTATCTTGATAATGGCTTGGGATGTTTTGTGGTGGCAGAAATTGCTAAGATCTTGGCAAAGTCACCGCTCAAAAACCTGCGTCTGCTCTATACGATTGCAACCCACGAGGAGATCGGTCGTTTTGGTGCCACTGCGATTGCGGGCGAGCTTAAGCCTGACATCCTGATTGGTTCTGACGTCAACCATGACTACGATGCCGCTCCCGGGATTGGCGCCAAGCGCATGAACCCACTTGCGATGGGTAAGGGCTTCAGCCTGACTAATGGCTCGATCACCAGTGAGTATCTCAATACGCTGATTGAGAAAGCCTGCCAGAAAAACAAGATTCCCTACCAGATTGATTTTTCAGGTCGTGATACCGGCACAGACGCGATGGCAGCTTCCTTGGCTGGAGTGGACAGTGCCTCAACTTCGATTGGGTTCCCCATTCGGAACATGCATACGATTTCTGAAACTGGCCATACTGCGGACGTGCTTGCTGCGATCCACGGCATGGTGGAAACCTTCAAAGCCATGGATCAGATGAACCGCGGCAAGGGCATTAGCCGCGATGATCTGAAGAATGGGCATCCACGATTGGATGACGCCAAGATGCTGTAGGGCCTTTCGGTCTTCTAGGCCCTAGGCTGTAACACCTCGTAGCTTATTCGACGGTGACGCTTTTTGCCAGGTTGCGCGGTTGGTCGATGGCGCAGCCTCTGATTCTGGCGATGTGGTAAGAGAGCAGTTGCAGGGCAACAGCGGCCGGAACCACGGAGCTATACTGCGGGCAGGAGGGGATTTCTATGACGTGGTCACAAGCGGCACGTGCTTCCTCGTCGCCCTCGGTGATGACACCGAGGTACATCTTGAGGTTGCCAATCATGTGCGTGAGCACAAAGCCGATGCCAATCAGACCCGTAATGGCCATCACATACTTCTTGCCGACTGCTGTGCCGTAGAGGTCAAGGAGGAACGGTTTTCTCTTTGCGGCGTTTGGCTTGACGGCAGTGCCCGAAACCGGGCCACGGCTCAACGTTTGTGACATGACGGCCACGGTACTCGCCATGCATCGTCGCGAGCCCAATCCGCCACCAACCAAAATCGTGTGGGCCTCGTCACACACCAGCTCCGTGCCCACAGGGCCGCCAGGCGCCGCGAAGACGTTGCCCACCATCGGCGAGGGACAACGTCATCTCGACACTCACTGACTGTCGAGCACCTGTGGAAAGTGATGAGTTGGGATTTAGCCTTGCGCAGCGGCCATCATGGTCAGACGCTCGCAGTCACCGCGAGCCTCGCTCATCATCCATATTGCCCCAGGAGGCACTACCCCGTGGGATCCATTCCATATCTCGCAGCACTTTCGGCTCTCGCGGCCCTCGGTCTTGCGTTCTTCTTTTATAAGTCTGTTGAGAAGGAGTCGCCCGGAAACGAGCGCATGGTCTTCTTGATGACAGAGATCCAGAAGGGCGCCAAGGCGTTCCTCCAGGCCGAGTACAAGTGGGTCAGCATCTTTGCTGTCGCCATGGCCATTTTGTTGGCGGCTCTAATTGCGCCGCTCGCTGCAGTCACGTATCTGCTCGGTGCAATTCTGTCATCCGCTGCTGGCTATGCAGGTATGACTGTGGCCACGATGGCCAACGCTCGCACCACCGAGGCTGCCAAGCAAGGCCCAGGAAAGGCACTTCCTGTCGCGTTCCGCGGGGGCGCCGTGATGGGCTTCTCGGTTGCCGGTCTCGCGCTGCTCGGCCTCATGGGCACCTACGTTCTGTTCGTTACCATTCTGGAAGTCGACGACGCCTTCGAAATCGTGACAGCCTTCGGTCTCGGTGCGTCAACCATCGCCTTGTTCTCCCGCGTCGGTGGCGGCATTTTTACTAAGGCTGCTGACGTCGGTGCTGACCTTGTAGGAAAGGTCGAAGCTGGCATCCCTGAAGATGATCCTCGCAATCCGGCCACCATTGCCGACAACGTCGGCGACAACGTCGGCGACTGCGCC
>DBBL01000013.1:0-258 GCA_002292185.1 Akkermansiaceae bacterium UBA985
AAGCCGTTTCCGCGCATTCCCTAAAACAGATTCGCAGTGGCTGATGAGCTCAGCGCCACGTTCGTAACTTGAGATCAGCTTTTCTAAGGGTAATTGGCCGGATTCCATGGTTTCAACCATGGCATCGAGCTCTTCAAGAGCCTCCTCAAAACTGGGTGACTTAGCTGGGCTATCCTTTTTTTTGGTTTTTTTATCAGGTGGCATGGGAATCTAATCGAATGACTGAGTGACGGGGCGTTTGGAGTAATAGGTCATGAA
>DBBL01000013.1:322-6288 GCA_002292185.1 Akkermansiaceae bacterium UBA985
CAAGAGCCATTCTTCCCCATACGTTAAATACCAGAGGGTAGAGCTCACCATAGCTACCTTTCGGCGTTGCAATCGACATAATACTCTCACTGTTGAAAGAATAAGGCGTGATGAGAATACCGCTGACAGGCGTGTGTTGCTCGATGGCGAGCGATTCTATTTTTTCAATCTGATCGAGGTTCTGAGGTAGCCAGACACACATGCGATCAGCATACCATGCCACGGCCCATGGCACATCGGAGATGACGATATCCTTCGCCGTCGTGTTATCTGCAAGGGTATGGTTGATTGCTTTGGGATAGTAGGGGGGCCAATGAGGAAAACCGCCAATGCCCTCTGCACGAAGACCGAGCCGCACGTCTTGGGGGATGGATAGCAACATCGGACCGGCACTGATTGCGACGATCATTATCAAATGAGCGTGACGCAGTGAATCGATGCGCTGCGCGATCCCGAGCCGAGCCCACAAGATGGAAATCATGGCGAGGCCATAAGCGGACATGAGGGGAGCAAAGAGAATGTGGATTTGGTTGGAGTCCATGCTCTCATCCTTGAGGCCATAGATCGACATGCCGATGCCGGCGAGCGCCCACATGAGCAACAACGGCCAGCGAAACATTGCCAGTGCTTGGCGCTTGAAGGGGTGTAGTAGCGCAATAAAGAATAGCGGCGCAGCTAAGATGGCTCCCAAATACGCGTGCAGATTTGAAATTTGGCCCAGCGTGGTAGCCATGATGTTGATGAGTAGGCTTTTGAGCCCCAATTCATGATCTGCCGGTGAGAGAGACCGCATGATGTCATCTTGGGATGAGCCTAAGCCGTTGTGGATGGCATAATAAGCTGTGCCAAAGAGGCTTCCGGTCGGGCTGCTGTAAATCAGGTAGGCAATGGGTAATACTAATACCAAAAGCATGCCGATGAGCGCACCAGCAATGATGCCTCTTGGTTTGAAGTAAATAGCGGCAAAAATCACAAAGCCAAAATAGATCCATATGGTGATCCAGTGAGTGAGTATCAGCAGGCACATAAATAAGCCAGCTACGATCACGGGTGTGATAACTGGCCTATTGTTGGAGGCATTCTCCATCCCGAGCCACAAGAAGAACATGGCGCATGAGAAGAGCATGAGCATGAGCATCTGAGGCATGCCGGACTGGGAGAACTTCCACATGAGCTCACAGAAAAGCATCAGGATGGCGACCACAGAGGCAATGGTGGGGTCAAAAATCCGAGAGATTAGGAGGTAGTTGATGCCGATGGCAATGATGAAAAAGATGACGCATGTCGCTGCGATAATCCGGTCGAGTTGATAGATGTTTGATTTTTGAGGCATCTTCCAACGCTCTTGGTTGTCACCATCAACCGCTTTCAGAACCGCAGCATAGACGCATGGGTTGATCGGCGCATGGTAGGTCTCGGGGAATTTTTTCAAGCTGACGATTGCCTCCTCGTCTTGATGCTTTTCCTCCATTTGCCAGAGGGTGATGGGGCGTATGACTTTAGTCGAAAAGCCATTACCGCGAGCTATTTCTCTGGCCACCTGTGCCTGTTCCATTCCTCGAGGCGAGGACAGCCCCCTGAAGGTGAAGAAAATAGAGGTTACCGCTAAGCCTAAGAGCAGCACAAAAAAGATAGAGCGGCGTATGATGCTCGCGGTATCTGATGAACTTCTATCTTTTGAAGGGGAAGTGCTCATGTGTTGGCTGATGAATAAGGGAGAGGGTTATTATTGCAAGCAAGCTAGGCTGAGTGCTCGAGGTCTTTTAATTTTCTCTGGAGCGTGCGGCGGCTGATGCCAAGAAGGCGTGCAGCTTCAGTGCGGTTATTGCTAGTTTGTTTTAATGCCCGGCGGATTACGCGCAGTTCCAATACATGCAAATTGAATTCCTCGTCTGAAGCAAGTGGGATTTCCTCCTTTTGAGCCTTTTGCTCGGCTGCAGGAACACTTTGAGCATCTCTGCCCTCGGGAGTATGTTCGGCGGAGTTTAAAAAGTAGGGCAGGTGCTGGCTACTAATGACATCTTCGTTGCTCATCACCACCCCATGTTCTATCGCGGTGCGTAACTCACGCACGTTGCCCGGCCATGAATAGGCGCGTAGCATGGCGAGTGCATCATCACTCAGGGGTTTGAGTTTTTTGTTATTCTCTGATGAAAATTCGCGCAGGAATGCCTGGGCGAGAATGACGATGTCTTCCTCTCGCTCTCGCAGTGTGGGCATCAATACCCGGACCACATTGAGGCGGAAAAATAAATCCTCACGAAACTCTCCCTTACTGACGAGCTCTCTGAGGTTTTTGTTGCTTGCTGTGATGACTCTGACGTCCACCTTGATGGGCTGATTTGAGCCGACGCGTTCGATGGTTCGTTCGCTCAGGACACGGAGCAGTTTGACCTGAGTGGCCTGATCAATTTCGCCGATCTCATCGAGGAAAATAGTGCCGCCATTAGCCTGCTCAAAACGACCAATTCGCTTTTGTGCCGCGCCCGTGAAAGCTCCTTTTTCATGACCGAAGAGCTCGCTTTCGAGGAGCTGAGGGGATAAGGCCGCACAGTTGACAACAAGCATTTTCTCCAAGGGTCTGCCGCTCAATTGATGGAGGGCATGTGCAACCAGTTCCTTGCCGGTACCGCTTTCTCCTTCGATAAGGATGGTGGCGCGGGTTGGGGCAACCTGGGTGACAAGCTCGCTGACTTTTTGCATCGCGGCAGATTTGCCGATCAAGCTTTCAAGCCCATGCTTGCTGTTACCTGCTTTTTCACGCAGTTCTTGAACTTCGTGCTCAAGGCGCAGCTTGTCTTTTTCAAGCGACCTACTTCGCAAGGCTCTTTTGAGGAGCAGCTCGACCTCGTCGAGGTTGAGAGGTTTGGTGACGAAGTTCCATGCTCCACGGCGCATAGCCTCAACAGCAGTATCTACTGAGCCATAAGCCGTCATCATCACCGCGACTGGCGGCTGTGGAATCGCCAGCGCCTGATCGAGCAGATCCATGCCGCTATCTCCTGCAAGTCTGAGGTCGGTGAGCATGAGGTCGATGGGCTCGCTCTTCAATATAGACATGGCCTCCTTGATGCTGGAGGCAAGGTAGCAGTCAAATTCATCTTCGAGAGCCATTCGAAGTCCGTCACGAGTTGATTTTTCATCGTCAACGATGAGTAAAGTTGTCATGGCCATGCTTTTAGGTGTGGGTAGATGATTCAACGTCGATAACGGAGCTCTCTTGTTTGTTTTCCAGTAGCCTGACATTACGGTCCTTGCGGGGAATGGAAATGTTTACCGTGGTGCCTTCGCCGGTCGTGCTTTCGATTTCGATTTCGCCTCCATGCTCACGAACGATGCGGCGAACAATCAACAGGCCCAGACCTGAGCCTGATTTTTTGGTGCTCTGATAGGGTTCAAATAGGGAACCCATGATTTCCGGAGGAATCCCGGAGCCGTGATCACGAATGGTGAGGGTGAGCTCGTAATCATTGACACGAGATGAAATCTCGATGTGGCCACCACTGGCAGGTAGAGACTGAAAGGCGTTTTTAAGAAGGTTATAAAGAGCTTGTTTAATCTGGCCTCCATCGAGAGGCAGTAGGGGAGCACTCGAGGCAAGATCAAGGCTGACCTTGACGTTGCGCTCTTCGAGCTCTGGCTCAATCAGAGTGAGGGTGTCACGCAGTAAGTCGTGTATCTGCAACGATTCACGTTCAGGCTGCGTTGGCCGGATGGCTTGCAGGAATTGTTTGAGAATCGTGTCGAGCCGGCGAATCTCACCATGGGCTGTTTCTAAGTGCTGGCTTAGGCTCTGCTGTTGCTCACTATCAAGTTTTTTGATTTTGCGCTCAAGTAATTGAAGGTGGATATCGAGTGCGTTGAGTGGGTTGCCGATCTCATGGGCAACGCCAGCAGCAAGGAGAGTCAGTGCGTTGAGCTTTTCACTCTCTACATTTTCTTCCGCCTTTTGGCGTGAGCGGGTAATATCACGCACGAGCAAAACATAACCAAGCATGTGTTCCTCGCTTTCTACTTCACCCTGAATGGGGGAGAGGTAAAAGTTGAGATAACGCTGTTCCGGGTAGAGGATTTCCATATCGCGGCTAACGATACGACCTGGATCAGCGAGTTTATCCCATTCGAAGCCACGGACGGTAGCGGAGAGGGCTTGGCCAATGCTGGTGACGGGGTCGATTCCGAAAATACGTAGGCAGGCCTTGTTGACGTAAGTGATCAGGCCGTCTGGATCGAGGATCATCACGCCCTCCTGTAAGGCCTCAAAGACATTCTCGAGAAAACCTTTCTCTCTGACAAGGCGCATGATGAGCCGCTGCACGTCCTCAGGTTCGACCTGGTCAAGGCGAGTGATGAGTTTGTCGAGGAAACCGGATTTCATAGTCGGCGGGATTTCGTTGCGGAAAATGGCTGGGTTGATTAAGATGCGGACGATGACTGAAGCTCTCGTGGTATTATGCTGCTTTCCCAACAGGGAGAAGGCGCGACAAGTTGGCACACATTTGGTGGAAAGGCAATACGCAGCGTGTATTAATATCATGCCGGCCATGGAGTCAATCTACCGCTGGGAAGGGAAGCTATGCCAAGAGGAGGAGTTTATGCTAGTCATCAAGACAAGCCGTAACGCTTTCCTCGGGCTGAGCAGGGAGTTGTCTAGCCTGCATCCTTATGATGAGCCGGAAATTATCGCGCTTCCAGTGGCGGATGGTTCGGCGGGCTATCTGTCCTGGTTGGTTGACCAAACGCGTTAGTATTCAGCGCATAAAATTGAGCGCAGGAGCCAGATCCGAGTCTGTTATTGATCGCTCACACCCCTTAAGATCAAGCGAGAATGGCTTCATTGAAAAGATAAAGTGTATTTCGATGACGCTTTTTATTGCGCATAGTGAAAAACGAGTTATAAACTATCCCCCCCAAGTGCTGGGCAGTTTGACGACAGGAAAAATTCCTAAAGTAGACACGCTCATAGTTTTTGGACACTAAATCCACATTGTTTGTTATCTGTAAGGGGGCTTTTTCCGCTGTAGCTAACATCATATATCCCACCCCTTACCCAGCCCTATTTTTAATCAGGTTTTAAACGGAATGAATCCAGACAGAGCAACACTCAATTTTCTTAATAGTTTTCCAGAAAAATCACGCGTCCGAGGAGAGGCATTGCAAGACGATGGCGCGGTTACGCAGATTTTTGGCAATCATCTTTTCATTCAAGGTAGGGTAGAAGACTCCACGGGGACTTTCCGCACAAGTCTGCGCCTTCAAGGCAACCGCTGGTTTGGAAGCTGCACGGCGGAGGACGAGATCATAGCCGGAGCATGCATGTATGCCACCATGATGGAGCGGATGCATCGTGGTGAAGATTTACCGGAAAGCCCGAACGAGTTCGATGACACTCCAATCATCGACGTCATTGAAGAAAAGCTGGATCGTGAGCTCGATGATAGCGAAGCTGAATTCGTCAATAAGCTGGAAAAGCGTTATCGTCGTTACGTGATCGAAGGCGAAATCCATGATCACGACTTGGTTCGACTCAACCCACGCTGGGAAATTGTTAGCTATGATCCGCTAGAGCTATGGCCGATGCCTCCTGGAGACATTCTTGAGTTCTGGAACTATATTGCCTACGCCTTTTACAAGAAAAAGCTACCCTATGCTGAATTCCTCAATGCGATTACCGATCTAGAGGCGGTTCAAAAGAAGATGCACGAGTGGGAGCGGGAGCGAGAAGTCGCTGCTTGGTACGACCGCATCGAGAGTGTTAACGAGCGCCCTCCGATGGACAAGCCCGTCTATGCGGCCTTCCGTCTGCTTTCAACGATCAACGAAGCAAGGGTAGAATATCGAGAGGGAACTCAGAATGGCGAGTGGCTACCACTTCGTGAAAAGACAGACATTGACCGTTTTGTAGCATTGTTCGCGGATGCCGCATTGCGCATGGATGCACCTAGTCAGTTGATTTGGGATCAGTT
>DBBL01000013.1:6344-10710 GCA_002292185.1 Akkermansiaceae bacterium UBA985
ATTTTCAGGCAGCCTGCGCTGAAGGGTTATGTGGTTAACCTCGATGAACGTGAATTCAATGTCGTCAGCAAACCATTGCGCTGGATCTGTGAAGATGATCCCTACATGCCAGCCTCTTTTGCGCTGCAGTTGGTAACGTCTGAGGGTGAGCATGTCACACACTCGGTGCGCCTATTGCCTGGTCGTGAGGTGCTTTACCAATCTGATGAAACGGTATTCCCTGGTCCTCCTCGTTGGCTTAGCGAGACGGATATCCAGCCACGCTATCACATTCCCAAGGATGTCATCGATAGTCTTGAAGGTGTAGAATTTCTGAGAAAAATCGGCTCTAGCTTACCGCAGTCATTGCGCAAGCGCGTCACCGATCTTGATCTATACCCGCGCTTTAAGATGAAGCTCGAGCAAGGTCTGACAGCAGCGGAAACAGAGCACCTCGTCATCGACGTCAGAGCACTCGAGAAGCAAGAGCGCCGCGAGGAAAAGCGCATCAAAGATGAGTGGGAGCTTGTCGAGCAGCAGCCTGTGAAGGGTAAGCGCTTACTGCGCTTTGCGCGTGAAGAACTTTATCCTGTGCCCGGCTTATTAGCTCAGATGGGACTCACCTATGATGAAAAACTTGACGCCTTTAAGTCGAGAATCACCAAGCAGTTCCCCGAGAGGTTTTCTGAGTGGGCCAAGGCACTGCCCGAGTCATTAGTCTCCCAGATGGACGGTAAGTTGCAAACGCTTCTTGCTGACCCTGTCACCGCTGCCATTCGCTTCGAAGTGGTTAATCAAGAGATTGACTGGTTCGACCTACGTATTGTGATCGATGTAGAGGGTGTTACTCTGAGTAATGCCCAGATTCGCTCTTTGGTAGCTGCGCGCGGTGGATATGTCCGCATGGATGATGGCGGCTGGATGCGCTTAGAGATTAAACTCGATGCCGATCAGCGTGATGCAGTGACCCGTTTGGGACTTGATCCGTTTGACCTAACTGGTGAGACCCACCGCATGCACGCCCTGCAGCTGGCAGATCCAAAAGCTGCTGAAGTCTTTGATCCTAAAGCGTGGAAGCGAATTAAAGACCGTGCACGTGAAATTCAAATCGAGGTTAAGCCGCCAGTGCCTAAGGCCCTGAAGGCGACACTGCGTCCATATCAGGTCGAAGGATTCCACTTCCTTGCTTACCTCGCCACTAACCGCTTTGGTGGATTATTGGCCGATGACATGGGACTGGGTAAAACCATCCAATCCATTACCTACCTGCTGTGGCTTCGTGAAGAGGAGGCCAAAGACAAGGGTGGCATGGACAAAGTGGCACCGTCCCTTGTGGTATGTCCTAAGTCCGTGATCGATGTCTGGCATTCTGAGTGTGAGAAGTTTGCCCCAGAATTGCGGGTTAAGATTCTACGCACCCGTGATGACCTTGACTTAAAAGTGCTTGAGACAGAAGTTGATGTCTTTGTGCTCAACTACGCTCAGCTCCGCCTTTGTGGAGAAGAACTCGCGAAGGTGAAGTGGTTGACCAGTATCCTCGACGAGGGTCAGCAAATTAAAAACCCTGATTCTAAGGCAGCCAAGGCGGCTCGCGACCTTAACTGCAAAAACCGCCTGGTGCTCACGGGCACACCGATCGAGAACCGCTTGATGGACATGTGGTCCCTCATGGCTTTTGCGATGCCAGGTGTCCTTGGTAGCAGAGCCTACTTTAAGAAACGCTTTGATAAACGTAAGGATCCCGGTGCACAAAGCCGCCTTGCCTCGCGATTGCGTCCGTTCCTATTACGCCGGACCAAGCTTCAAGTCGCCAAGGACCTTCCCCCTCGGACCGAGGAAGAAGTCTTTGCTGAGATGGAAGGCGTGCAGGCTGAAATGTATAAGGCAGAACTGAAGAGGATTCAGAAAGCCTTGTTAGGATTTGATTCTGACGAAGCGGTGAAAAAGAACTCCTTCGCTATTCTTCAGGGGCTGATGCGTCTTCGCCAGATCTGTTGTCACCCTGGCTTGATTGACCCTAAGTTCCTCAAGGAAGAAAGTGCCAAGATGACGGCCCTGTTCTACCTGCTTGATCAACTCCGTGAGGAGGGTCACAAGGTGTTGGTGTTCTCTCAGTTTGTATCGATGCTCGATATCATTAAGGCACGCCTTGAAGTGGAGAGTCGCCCGTTCCATTACCTGACCGGGCAAACGAAGGACCGCAAGGGTGTCATCGAAAGTTTCCAGACCACCAAAGATGCATCCGTATTCATGCTCTCGCTCAAAGCGGGTGGTGCAGGTCTCAACCTGACATCGGCATCTTATGTGATTCTTTACGATCCATGGTGGAACCCCGCGGTTGAAAACCAAGCCATTGACCGTACTCACCGGATTGGCCAGAAAAACAAGGTGATCGCCTACCGCTTACTCACTCGCGAAACCGTTGAGGAGAAAATCCGTATCCTTCAGCATCAGAAGACCCAGCTTGTTACCAACGTTCTCGGTGATGAGGGCTTTGCCACGAGTCTGGCGATGGATGATCTTGCCTTTATTCTCGGTGCTGGGGGGGGTATGGAAGAAGAAATGGATGAAGAGGAAGAGCTTGCAGAGGACAAATTGGCCTCAAATGGTGCTTCTGACTTAATCGATGTAAGCGCTGTCAAAGTGCCGGCTAAAAAAGCGGCGAAAAAAGCGGCGAAAAAGACAGCAAAAACAGCGAAGAAGGCAGCCAAAAAAAGCGCTAAGAAGTAAAACCCATTCAGGTTTTTAGTAGCTAGCGCCTGCAACTATCATGGCTCAAGGGGATTGATTTCTAATCATCCTTGAGTCTGTTGAGATCGTTGTAAGCTTGCTCTGGAATTTGGTTTTTTGGATCTGACTCCAGCACTAGGCTTTATGTTGACATTGCTGGCTTCAGATCTGTTTGATGGTTTGTCGTCTTTGGGTAGGCCTCTTTCAGAGGTTGCGCCCTGCGGTAAGCTGGTTATGATTGAACAATGAAAGGATTCTTCGTGGCGCTAATCGCCCTCTTTTGTGGATTTTACCTGCTGAACCCGACCTGGGGCGTTATCGAGCTGATTCCTGATAATTTTCCTATTGTGGGGAATTTGGATGAGGCCACGGCAGCGGCTGTTTTGATCGCCTGTCTGCGTTATTTTGGCTTTGATGTGACCCGTTTTTGGCGTCGAAAGCCTGATCGCGCCGACTCAGGAGAAGGCTCGACCAAGCATATCGATTGATTTGTTTGAAGCCGGCATGTAAATGTCTCTTTACGTATACTGTCCTCAGGCAGATAGGGGCTTCATCAGAGAAGCAGAGCTCATTGATGATGTATTTACAATGAATGCTTGCGGTCAGTTCGGATTTGAGCTACATGTAGTTGAAAAGAAGCTTTCATCCTATGCTCATTCGATTAAATTCACAAGAGATCGCCGAGCTTATGGCATGCTCTATCAAGGCTGCTTGAAGGCGGCTTGAATGCTTGAGGGCTTTATTAAGGAAACATCAGATCCCACGACGACCATGAGAATCACCATGAGAACGACCACGATAATCAATCCTCCATGCCGCCAAGCACCTTTACATGCTGCTGGTTATTCGCTGCTTGAGCTGCTGGTCGTCCTTTCGATCATGGCAACGCTGATGACCATTGGTTCCTATGGTATCAAAAACTTCAGTAAGGCGAGCGGAGTTTCGGCCGCTATTCCGATTGCGCAAGGGGTGTTTTCTCAGGCCAGAGCACTCGCTATCGAGAAAGGCACGAATACAAGGGTGATGATGCATGCTGATACCCGCACGGATAACCTCAACCGTGAGCGTAACCTTCGTTATATGGTGGTGCAGTATGAAGATACGGATGGTAATTGGGTCACTGCCACTAAGGGGGTCAAGCTTCCCGAGGGTGTTTTCTACTCGCTTGTTTTGAGTAATAGGAGCACGGCACCGAACCCTATCCAATCAAGTGGAGCTCTTCCGGGTGGAGCGGTGCAAAACTGCCGCACCTATGAATTCAACGCTCAAGGTATTATCACCTCGCCGCCGCCAACCAACGGTAACGATTACGGCAACGACGTGCCGCGCTTTGTCATCAGAGCGGGCAGCCTGCCTCCCGGTTCCACCGAGCCCATTCCTGCCAGTGGTGCTGGTGAAAGAAATGTCGGCGGTTTTGTGATCTGGAAGAATGGACGCACCGCGGTCTTTCGCCATCCTGACCAGGTATTTTTCTAAGCTCTCAAGCATCATTTGCCGTTATGAAAAAACAAGTTACTCAAAAAAAGTCTTTCAACAAGAATCCTGGTTTCACCCTCGTTGAGGTCGCTATTGCGATGGGCATGATGGCCGTCATGATTTCCTCATTCATGGTGGTCTTTGGTCCCTCTATCAAGGGAATCGACAAATCGCTCAGCGC
>DBBL01000194.1:0-1714 GCA_002292185.1 Akkermansiaceae bacterium UBA985
GTGCGGGCGGCGAGTGCGGTCTGGAGGTCAAAGACGTCTTTGGCATCGGCGCCGTAGTGTTCTGAGACTTGGGAGAGGTCTAGCTGGTCGAGAGGGGTCTTGGTCTGCACGCTGAGGGCGACCGCTTGGCCAACGAGTTCGTGGGCCTGGCGGAAGGGCACGCCGTTTTTCACCAGGTAGTCGGCGAGGTCGGTGGCCAAGAGCAGTGGGTCGGAGGCGGCGGCTTCGCAGGTGTCCAGGTTGATGGCCATGTCGGCAATCATCTCTGCATTGACCTTGAGGGCGAGGCTGAGGGTGTCGATGGAGTCAAACAGAGGTTCCTTGTCTTCTTGTAGGTCGCGGTTGTAGGTGAGGGGAAGTCCTTTGGCTGCGGTGAGTAAGGCGACGAGGTTGCCGTAGAGCCGGCCGGTTTTACCGCGGGTGAGTTCACAGACGTCTGGGTTTTTTTTCTGCGGCATCAGTGACGACCCGGTGGTGTGCGCGTCAGACAGGGTGGCGAAACCAAACTCAGAGCTACACCAGAGGATCAGGTCCTCGGAGAGACGGGAGAGGTGGGTGCCGACCAGGGCCATGTCGAAGAGGAACTCGGCGATGTAGTCACGATCGGAAATAGCATCCATCGAGTTGGTGGTGACGCGGTCGAAGCCGAGCTCATCGGCAATTTGTTGGCGATCAAGATTGATCGTTGATCCCGCGAGTGCGCCGGATCCCAGTGGGCAGACATTGATGCGCTTGCGGCAGTCGGCGAGGCGTGACTTGTCCCGATCGAGCATCTCAACATAGGCGAGAAGGTGGTGACCTACGGTAACCGGCTGGCCGCGCTGAAGGTGGGTGTAACCGGGGATAAGGGCAGCAGCGTATTGCTCTGCTTGCTTCAGCAGAGATTGCTGTAGCCCGGTGATGAGAACGGTGATGTTGTCAATTTCTTCCCGGCAGTAGAGGCGGGTATCGGTGGCGACCTGGTCGTTACGTGAACGAGCAGTGTGGAGTTTGGCCCCTGGAGCACCGATGCGCTCGGTGAGTGCTGACTCGATGTTCATGTGGATGTCCTCGAGCTCAATGGAGAAATTAAACTCGCCAGCCTCTATTTCTTTTTCAATCTCGCGTAGGCCCTTTTCGATAGCTGCAAACTCGTCTGAGCTGAGCAGCTTGGCGCTCACTTGTGCACGTGCGTGAGCGATGGATCCTGCAATGTCGTGTTTATACAGGCGCCAATCATAGGAGATGGATTCTCCATATTGTTGCACGAGATCAGCAGTAGCTTTGGCGAAACGTCCTTTCCACATGCGGCTGTTCTAGCGCCTTTGTGGTGATTTGGAAACCACGTAATTCAAGGAATGCTAGCAGGCTGGAAAAGTTACTTGTGCGGGTGTTGCTCTAGTAATTCCTCAGGGCTGTAAAAGATTTCTTTGTCTTTGGTCGCTTCGCGCACTGCGGCGACTTCTTCAGCACTGACTACGGAAGCATTATTGTCGAAGGTGTTCCTCACGAAGGTTAATACGGCGGCGGTTTCATCGTCGTCGAGCACATCTTTAAATGCGGTCATGGGAACGTGGCCCGGGTATTGTTTGCCTTTCACGGTGATGGGGCCGTGTAAGCCGTGCAGGGTCAGTTTTATTAATCGTTCCTTGCTGCCGGTGACCCATTTGCTTTTATCGAGCGGAGGAAAACCGGAGTGGGGAAGTCCCTTGCCGTCTTGCTGGTGGCATGTGGC
>DBBL01000194.1:1720-8855 GCA_002292185.1 Akkermansiaceae bacterium UBA985
TCTCCTTTGAGCTTTGTTTTGAGTAGGAAATAGGGTTCGTCATGGAGTATTTTGTTTTGGAGTTTAGCTTTTGCATAGCGAAGTGAGCCTTTCATCAAGCTTTCGAGTGGTTTTTTGCCAGCAGCCTCTAGGATTGGCAGACCTACATCTGCTGGAAACCATGAGGCAGCGGTAATGGCCTCTAGGCGGACTCTGCCGTGCTCGTCATTGGCAGCAGCCATCAGAAGTGACGGGTAATCCGAGAGCTGGTCAACATTGAAACGTAATACGCGTACGGCGGCAGCGCGGACTCGGTGGTCGGGTGAGCGAAGTAGTTGCTTGAGTAGGTCTGTATCGACTTGATTGAGTCCCCAGGAGACCCAGAGGGCCTCGAGTTTGTGATGGTCGTTTGTTTGCTCAGCTGCCCATGTTTTGAGGGAAGGTAGGACATCGGTGGCATTGCGACCACGGAGCTCGCGGCGGGTGCGGTAGCGGGTGCGTGCCTCAGGGAGCTTTAAGTTCTCGAGTAATTCGGTGATGCTTGCTCCGTGAACATTGGCTGGTTTTACTAGAGGGCGATCGGGGTAGGTGATGCGATAAATTCGGCCATGAACGTGGTCACGGTTTGGGTCACGCTGGTTGTGCTGCGCATGCCCAATGAGAGCATTGTGCCAGTCCGCCACATAGAGAGATCCATCTGGGGCAAACTCCAAGTCAACTGGGCGGAAGTTGGAGTCTGCTGAGCGAAACAGGTCCTGACGCCATTTGGCCTTGAAACCAGCACCCTTTTCGCTGATGCGGTGTTGTTTGGCACCAAGAAATCCGATGTTGTTACAAATAAGCAAATCTCCTTGAACATCATCAGGGAAATGACGGCTTGATATAAATTCCAGTCCAGAAGTGGGTCGCACCTTGTGATCTTTAAGAATCCCGGGGGAATACATGCTGACCCCATAAGAGCTCTTCACTGTGCCTGGCATCATCCATGAGGTAGCAGGCCCAGAGGTATGTAGGAAAAAATCTTGGCCGTAATCATCATGGGCGATTCCCCATGGATTGGGGATGTGTAGCTGGGCGTATCGAATGAGTTTTTTGCGTTGCGGCGAGTAGCGGAAGAAGCCTCCATTAGTGCCTCGGACCGGTCCGTAGGCGGTCTCGACATTGGAATGGAGGAATACACCTTCACCCATGATGATTGCTCCTGATGGATCTGCACTGAAGGCACTGATGGCGTGGTGGGTGTCGTGGTCATCGAAGCCGCTCAAGATAACTTCGCGAACATCGTATTGGTCATCGCCGTCGGTGTCCTTAAGGAGCACCAGGTGTCCGGATTGGGCAACGTAGACGCCTTCGGAAGTGATTTCAAAACCCATGGGGATATGCAAGTCGCTGGCGAAGGTGGTTTGCTTGTCGGCTTTGCCATCGTTATCGGTGTCTTCGAGGATGATGAGCTTGTCGCTTGGCTTGGGGTCTCCGATGCGGTAGTGCGGGTAGCTGGGCATGGTGGCAACCCAGAGACGTCCTTTGTTGTCGAATGCTACTTGCACCGGGTTGGCAAGGTCGGTGAATTCTTTTTCTGAGGCGAAGAGCTCCATCTGGTATCCATTGGCAGTGGTGATTTTGGTCTGCGAGGATGGGCCTGACTGATATTCGAGTTTACCGTTCTTGCCACTGGGCTTGTAGTTGGTTTTAACGGAGGAGAGTTGGAAGGTCTTGGCGTCTGCAGCAGCGAGGTCCATTTCTTCACCTTGGAGTGCTAGCCAGATGGCCTGGTCACGCAGAGCGGTCATCTCCCGGGTCTTTTTATACTCATCTCGGTAGTTCTGTGGCGGGGCGTTTTTTCCACCTCCCCGACGTCCGTAGATTTGTACGCCATTGGGCATCTTGTAATCGTTGAGCCAGCACCAGTTTTTTTCATTCACTGCAGCATGGACTTGTTTTCTATGCTTTGAATTTTTGTTAGCTGACTTGCCATAGAGACCATCAGCAAGTTGGGGGGCTAGCCACTGATAGCCTTTGTCGTTGAGCAGGGCGCCGTCTCTGGTGAACGGTTCCTTGTTGGTATTGAATGCTGCTTTTGAAGGAGAGAAGACATCGATGAAAGGCACCCCATGCTCGGAGCAGACTTCTTTCATCGCATCTGTGTAGAGCGCGAGGTGTTGGTTGGTGAGGACCGCGTCAGGAGAATCATCAATGTCGGAAACATCTTCAAAGGCGGTGGGGGAAACGATGGCCAGCCCGGGAGCCGACTTGCCGTTGTATTTTTGCTCCAGGGTGTGCCTGATGAATCCGCTAAGTTCGCCTTTGAAGTTCTCCAGCCCCGCAGGGCCATTAAAGGATGAGTTGAAACCGAAGAAGGCGATAACGGTGTCAGCCTTGAGGTGGCTGAGCCATTGATCAGGTGTCATATAGCTACCACCGCTGCCGCTTTTTTTGGCAAGTTCGGTCTGGAATTTCTCAGCTCCAGGAAATGCCCAAGGTGAGTCGCGGCCGGGGTGGGGGCGAAATCCCGGGGTGTTGCCCTCATCACACATGTTACGGATGATGAGCTTTTTGTCAGGGTGTCGTAGCTGAAGCTCGGTCTCAAAATGACCAAAGTGACTCATGCGTGAGCCTAGGCCGCTACCAATCAACACAATCGATTCGTTTTCATCAGCCGTGAGAGGGTTTGCTTCGGCCTGATAGAGGCCTAGCGAGGAGAGCAGCAATAAAGCACTGAAAAACAACGTGTATTTTCTGTTCTCAGTAAGGTGTGTGTTGAAATGCATCAATTAACGAAACGTTTATTGTGGAATCAAACTTACAGTATATGTGAAATATTTTTGATGATGTCTGCTTAGCGCCTTTTGGGCAGTCGTTTGCCTTGGATGCGCGCATTGATGAGGCTCTCACATCGGCCGTGTAGGCGTAGCTTTTCGCAGCAGGCCTCGATTTTCAGGGTTTGCCGCTCTGCTCGAAATCCGAGCCTACGCGCAGCACAGTCATTCATGAGTTGTATGTGTGAATCCTCAAATTCGATGACTTTACCACAGTCAATACATACAAGGTGATTGTGGGCGGGGCTGTCGACAAAGTTTGGGTCGTAGGTTTTTTGATCATCTCCAAGGTCAATTTCATGGAGCAGGCCAGCCTCTACCAGGAGCGAAATAGTACGGTAAACAGTAGCTCGTGAAGATTGAGAGTCTAGAGACTTGGTTTTGCGAATACGCTCCCACAGATCATCGGCAGTAAAATGATCATCGGAGGAGAAGATAGCTTCAACAATGGCATTGCGCTGAGGGGTGTTGCGCAGCCCCTTGCTTTGTATGAATTGTTGCAAGCGATTCTCAATACTAGGATCCATAGAGGGAGCCTAGTCAGATTGGTGCCCGCTGGCGAATTGGAAATTTCAACATTGGCATTTTTTTTGCTTGGTCTTAAATCAACATAATGAAGGTTATATCCGCCTGCTTTGTGAACAAACTACGCCTGCTGTGTGTTTCTGGTTTATTCTGCTTACTAGTTTCCTGCGCATTCAAAGATGTCATGGAGGTTAAGCAGTTCCATCTGCGTTCGATTGATGTTGAGGATATGAAGCAGGCTCCGATGGTGCGTGGTGAACAGATGCATCGTATGCGTGGTGCAGTAACCATCGAGGAGCGCCGTCAGAGGTTAGGCCAATATTACTCGGTGAGCTGGAAAAATGATGGCTCTACGACTGGGCCATTAAAAATAGTGATGGATTATCAGCAGAGTGCAACAGGGTCCAAGGTTTTGGCCATGAGTAAGGACTTGCCAGCAGGTGAAGAAGCTGGGCGCGTTGAATTTATAATATCTGGTGAATCCTACCGCACCAATGGCCGCGTCCTTGCATGGAGAATCCGGATGATGAGTGGTAGTAAGGTGATCTCTGAAAAGCGATCCTACATGTGGAGGTGACTTATTTCCTCTCGATTTCATGATTGGCAAGTGATGCAAATCGTGGAACGTATGTGCATGGCACGTTTCACAAATAAGGTCGCAGTTGTTACCGGCGCTGGTCGGGGTATAGGGTTGGAGATCGCAAGAGCTTTTGCAGCAGAAGGAGGCAAGGTCGCTGTGGTGAGCCGCAGCGCTGGAAGCTGTGGTTCTGCTGCTGATACAATCAATGCCGATTATCCAGACTCAGCCAAGTCATATGCCGTTGATGTTTCTGACCATGAAGCTGTTCAGGCTCTGGGTAAGGAAGTTGTCGCTGACTTCGGGGCGGTGAACGTGCTGGTCAATAATGCCGGTGTCACCCGTGATGGATTACTGATGCGCATGAAGGATGAGGACTGGGATACCGTTTTAGATACAAACCTTAAAGGTGCCTTCAATACGGTGAAGGCTTTTCAGCGCAGTATGATGAAGGCCGAGGACCCACGCATTATTAATATTAGTTCTGTGATCGGACTGATGGGCAATGCTGGCCAGGTCAACTACGCGGCGAGTAAGGCAGGCTTGATTGGCTTTACCAAATCGGTAGCGAAGGAGTTAGCTGGCCGCAAGGTGACCTGCAATGCCATCGCTCCCGGCTTTATTGTCACTGACATGACCGACGAGCTTAATGATGACCAGAAAGAGGCTATCGTAGGGAATATTCCACTCAAGGAGATGGGCCATCCTCAGGATATCGCATCATTGACCTTGTTTCTCGCTAGTGCTGAGGCTCGCTACATCACAGGCCAAGTGATTGCCAGTGATGGCGGCATGACCATGTAGTCTGCTAGGTTCTCGTTACTTCACCATATGGAGCTGCTACTAATACGCCATGCCACTGCGGAGTCGTCTGCGGCGAGTGATTTTGAGCGCGCTCTGACGGACGTTGGAAATAGTCAGGCTGAAAAAGTGGGCCAATTTCTTAAGCGAAGTAATTTGGTTCCAGATGTGACTTTGGCCAGCCCGCTGGTGCGTGCCCGTCAGACGGCAGCAATCATATGCAGCAGTGCGGGTGCGGAAAGCCCTCTCATCGAGCCCTGGCTAGCCTGTGGTATGCGCCCAGCTGCAGCGATGCAAGAGCTCACAGCGTATGATCAGTTTCATCGTGTTGCCCTTGTTGGTCATAATCCAGACTTTGAATATTTGGCAGCGTGGTTATTGGGCGCTCAAAGTGGTGAGATCCATGTCCGCAAAGCATCGTTGATTTACTTTTCACGACTGGCACCTCCATCACAAGGTGCTTGTCTGGAGATAATGCTGCCGGTCAGCGTGATGTGATCACTAGATAGTTGCGCACGGGTTTATTGAGAAAAGAGCGGTGTGTTTTTGAGCCACTAGGGACACGGGGGCCAGCCCAGAGATCGGAGGAACGGCCGCCATCAAGGTTTAATACAGTGCTGGCCTTGAATCCGTTTAATGAGGTTTCGCTCAGTGCTTTTGCCACACCAGCGAGTGTTGATGAATGGATATGTCCAATGGCCCAGTGGTGTTTGCCATCCCATGCGATGAAGCTACGTGGCCGCTCATTGTGATCGGAAAGCCCAATGGTGGCTTTGCCGTGTTCGACGAGCATGGGGCCAGCTTGTAAGAGGTTCTCAACATTGTTGGCCACGCTTGAGGGCGCATAGAGTTCGCGGCGAACGATGGCGCTTTTGTTTTTTGAGGAGATAAAGATACCGGCACCAAGTGAGGAGTTGTTCAAGGAGCCTCGTTTGATTCCTGATGCTACGAGGAGTCCAAGAGGTTTCCCCTCAGGCGTGAAAAACCCACCGTTGATGGCGGCGTAGCCATCACAAGACAAGGCGGCGGATTCTGCATCTAACCATTGGCTGCCGCAACCATCTGCTTGATCAGCCACGGTTAGCTGAAATTTCCGATCGTCAAAATAAACGGCTGAAATGGTGATGCCTTGAGATAAGACGGAATGATAGGCAAGCGGCATGATCAACTGAGGTGCCGCGGGCGTCACGATGACAGCGGCTTGGTCAGGTAGTTGATCGACTGCAGCAAGGGGTGCGATGGGCTCTGCCTCCGCTATGATGGGCTCTGTCTGGGCCGTGGTGGGCTTCGAATCAATGAGCTCAGGCGCAGGCTTGGCGCTGAGAGGGGGAATGGGCAGGGGCGCGGCTGGTGGTTTTTCTGGGGGAGCTGAACACCCTGTCAATGCCAATAACCCTAATAGAAGTATGCGTCTGAGCATTACTGAAGTTTCCGCTATTTAGTGGCTACCGCAAGCAGGGTTTGAAAGTAGGGGGCCTCACTTTCTTTGTCCACGATGGTGGTTTCAATTTTCTGAAAGCCAGCTTGGCTCATCATTTTGAAGAGTTCTACCTCTGAGAATCCAAGCCAGGTATCGGCATAAAGTTCGCGTGCCTGATCAAAGCTGTGCTGAAGTAGATCGAGAATGATGAGTTTGCCGCCGGGGGCTAAAAGTTTGAATGCTGAATCGAGAGCTTTTTGTGGGTGCTCGGCGTGGTGAAGAGCCTGAGAAAAGATGGCAAGGTCAACCGAGTTATCCTCAATAGGGGGTGACTCGATGTCACCAAGGCGGTATTCTAAATTATCTAGTCCGTGCTGTGATGCCAGTTTTTTGCCGAACTCCACCATGTTGGGTGCACTGTCAACGGCGATGACTTTTTTGGCATTGGGTGCGAGCAGTTGGGCGAGTGTGCCTTCTCCAGCACCAAGGTCGGCAACGACTTCATAGTTGAGAATTTTGAGCATTGCCTCAGCTAGTGACTTCCACGAGCGGCCGGGCACATAGCTTTTGCCGAACTTACCGGCCAACTCATCAAAATACGCCCGCGTCTTGTCACGCCGCTTACTCAGGATGTGTGCCAGAGTTTCGGAATCTGGATTAACTTCCGGTATTTCTGTAGCAGCTTGTCGAGCAACCTCCATGATGGCATCAGGGGCTGAAATGGCATAGACGTTGTTTTTGCCTGAGCGTGAGCTTGTCACTAAGCCCTCTTGTCTGAGTTGAGAGAGCTGCGTGGAGATGCGACTTTGGCCCATTCCCAATATTTCCTGAAGCTCAGCAACATTGAGGGGTTCGTGTGAAAGCAGCAGAAGTATGCGGATCCGAGTGGGGTCCGATAAAAGTTTTAGTGATTTAAGAATTGACGACATAGTTTTAAGGGTTCATAAACGCATCAACGTATCGAGATCTATTGATACAACAAAATCTACTTATGAGCAAGCCATTCATTTTTTCTTC
>DBBL01000093.1 GCA_002292185.1 Akkermansiaceae bacterium UBA985
CGATCACCGTCGCGCCGTTATCATCAGAGCTGAATATATTGGCCCTGACATCCCCATCGGGCATGTAAATGGCAGGTTCGGCAGAGACTGCAGCTATCGGCGCCACCGACTCTGGCATATGGCTCACTTGAGTGCCCATATAAAAACACATCACCATTGCAGCTGCAGCGGCTGGAAGCGCTAGCCATTTGTTGAATTTGCTACCCATCCATTGAGAACCGGTCGATCTTACGCTGGCGGCAGACTCTGCCTTTTCGTTTTCGATAGCCTGCAAAATACGCTGGTTGAAAAAATCGGCGTATGGAGGCTCAACACTAGCGGGCATATTTGCCTGGATGTTTGACTGCATCGCCCTCACCGCATCACGCTCAGCCAAGAGCTCAGGATGATCCTGTGCCCATGATTCGACCCGTGCTAGTTCATCACCATTGAGCTCACCGTCTATCCAGAGAGTGAGCATCGCTTCGTCAGGTGCTTGATTATGTTGTCTTTTCATGTCTTTTTTCAGCTTTTAGTTATTAGATTTCAGATTGAAGATGCTGTTGGAGTTTTTGCCGTGCATAATAGAGCCTGCTCATCACCGTGCCGAGCGAGCTACCGATAATCTCCGCAATCTCCTTGTAGTCCAAGCCCTGCACCTCACGCAGCACAACGACCTCGCGGTGTTGGACTGAGAGCTTATCGAGTGCTTGGTTAATACGCTGCCGAAGCTCCCTCTGCTCGAGGACTTGATCAGGGCGTTGACCTTGCTGAGGTGCCGTCGGCGCGCCGAGATCGATCTTGCCAACATCAAACACCTCATCATTGAGCTCACCATCTCCTTGAATGCGGCGCTTGCGCATCCAGTCATACACCACATTGTGGCTAATTCTGAAAAGCCAGGTAGAAAAACGAGCGCGCGACTCGAACTTAGGAAGCGCCTTCCATGCTTTGATAAAAGCCTCCTGAGAAAGATCCCAAGCATCGGCATCGTTTTTAACCATGTTGTAAATCATAGCGTAAATTCTCCCCCGGTGTTTAGTAACGAGCTGATCGAATGCACGCGTATTGCCCGTCTTGGCTTGCTCAACCCATTGAGCATCCTCCTCTGCGCTGGCATTTTGTTCGTCTTTGCTTTCATTGGGCTCTGGACTGGAATGGTTGGGTGACGGATGATTGGGTCTAGATGCGGACTTACCTGCTAAAGCTTGCTCTGGCTGAGACTGAGCACCCCCATCCGCCTGCATAGCAAGTTCTCCAAAAGGGCCTGCACACGGCATCGCTGCCGACATAGGCGTCGATGAAACAAACCCTTTCATCAGTTTTGACGCAATGTGACCAAAAATATTCATCTAAATTACCTAAAATGTCATCATAGGGCAGAGCCAGCACATGATGTCGACTAGACTGCCGTTTAAAACCCCATTTTGCAAGACGGCGTTTTGCCATCAAACCATCACTTCATCATGCTAAAAACAGCTCGCAAAAAAAATACCGTCAGCAAATGCTTTTCCTTTCGCAATTCTCGATCGCCAGTCTACCATCAACACAGCAATGCAATGCGAACACTGCGATAACAAAGCTACCGTCTTTTACACTCAGATTATTGACGGCATCGGCAAGAAAACTTGCCTATGTGAATCCTGTGCCAGTGAACAAGGCATAACTGACCCTGAGGGCTTCTTGCTGGGCAGTCAGGACATTCAGAAGCAAGGAGATTCATCCAAGCATAAAGCCTTACCGAAAAGCGTGCCAAAAATAGAAGCCGCCACCGACAAGCAGCCAAATCGCTGCTGTCCAGGATGCGGCTTTGCCTTTGATGACCTCAAGAAAACGGGCCGCTTGGGCTGCAGTGAGTGCTATGATTTTTTCCGAGAAGAAATAAAAAACAACCTCGGCAGCATGCACAAAGGCACCAGCCATGCTGGCAGAGTTCCCGAGGGCATGCTCCAAGCATTCAAAGAGCGCCAAGAGCTCGAGCAGCTTCAGGAAAAGCTCGATGCCGCGATAAGCTCGGAGGACTATGAAAAGGCTGCCGCCCTGCGTGATGAGATGGGCAAAATCTCATCGCAAGAAACTACCCCACCCGAACCACCCAGCAAGCCATGATGCGATTTTCTACACTCATGAAGCATCCCGCCGACTGGATGACCGGTGCCGACACAGACAGCGCGATCGTTCTCACCAGCCGTATTCGCCTTGCACGTAATATCACCGGCGCACCCTTTCCGGGCTGGGCGCGCAAGAACGAGCGCATTGCAATTCTTCCGGAGCTGCGCGACAAGATCGAAACCCTGCCGGAGATGAAAGACGCCTTCTCCCATCAGCTTAGTGAGCTTTCATCGGTTCAAAAACAAGTCCTTGTGGAACGCCACCTCATCAGTCGCGAGCAGGCTGCGCGAAGTGAAGGCAGTGCCATCGTCGTCAATCGCGACCAAACACTCAGTGTGATGATCAATGAGGAAGATCATCTACGCCTGCAATCGATACGCTCCGGGCTGCACTTACGTGAGGCATACCAATTGATTGCCAATGTCGATAAGCAGCTCGAGCAAGTGCTACCGTATGCTTTTGACCATGAGCTCGGTTATCTCACCGCTTGCCCTACCAATGTAGGCACTGGCCTACGTGCCTCTGCTATGCTTCATCTGCCAGGACTTGTCATCAGTGATCACATTGGTCAGGTGATCCAAGCAGTCGGCAAGCTGGGACTAGCCGTGCGAGGTATTTTCGGTGAGGGCACCGAATCACTTGGGCATCTTTTCCAAATTTCTAATCAATCAACACTCGGTGAATCAGAAGAGGATATTCTGAGTAGACTCGAGCGGGTAATTCAGCAAGTTAGAGAACAAGAGCGTAATGCCCGTAGCAAACTTCTCGAAGAGGACCCACAAATGCTGGCGGACAAGATCTCCCGCGCCTATGGCCAGCTAAAATACGCCTACGTTATTGATTCCAAGGAAGCCCTAACCCACTTGTCCTTAGTTCGACTAGGCAGTGACATGGGGTGCTTCCCAAAGCAAGCCATGGAGCTTTGTGACTCTTTATTGATGGACATCGAGCCTGCCCACCTTCAACATAAGGCTGAACGTAAATTGGCACCCGAAGAAAGGGACACCATGCGCGCGGAAATTATTCGTAGCAGGTTGCAAAGTCTCTCTTCCCCTGTTATAAATTTCATAACTTCTTAATTTAAAACCAGAATACCACCCCATTCATAGCTCACAGCTAACATCCTCTAATATCCTCATACGGACCCGAATCAATCATGAATAATTTCACTCCAAGAGCCCAACAAGTTCTCGCTTTGGCACGCAAAGAAGCAGACCGCTTTAACCATAACTATGTCGGCACCGAACATATTTTACTGGGTCTCATTAAGCTTGGGCAAGGAGTCGCTGTAAGCGTATTACAAAACATGGGACTCGACCTGGAGACAGTGCGCATTGAAGTTGAAAAACAAGTCGGCTCCGGTCCTGACAACACAATTTCGGGAAACATCCCCTACACCCCTCGTGTCAAAAAAGTTCTCTCCCTGTCAAACAAGGAAGCGGAACAGCTCGATCATTCATACGTGGGCACTGAGCATATTCTATTAGGCCTACTGCGTGAAGGTGAAGGTGTCGCTGCCCGCGTACTCACCAGCCTCAATGTCGATATCAACCAAACTCGGCAGGAAATCCTCGCGGAGATTGATCCTAATTTCAACCCAGACGATCTTGGTGATGAGTTTGAAGACTTTGAAGATGAAGGTGAAATTGAAGCTCAAGGTGAAGGCGAAGGAAAAAGTAAAACCCCAGCGCTCAAAGCCTTTGGCCGCGATCTGACCAAACTTGCCAAAAAAGATAAGCTTGATCCCGTTATTGGTCGTTCATCAGAGATCGAACGTGTCATCCAAATCCTCTGCCGCCGCACTAAAAACAATCCAGTGCTTATTGGTGAGGCTGGTGTTGGCAAGACGGCCATTGTCGAGGGACTTGCTCAGGAAATTGCCAGCGGTAATGTACCTGAGCTTCTGCGTGACCGCCGTGTTGTCACGCTTGACTTGGCCCTGATGGTCGCCGGCACAAAATACCGCGGTCAATTTGAAGAACGCATCAAAGCCGTCATGGATGAAATCCGGAAAGCCGGGGACATCATCCTCTTCATCGATGAGCTTCATACCATCGTAGGAGCTGGCTCCGCAGAGGGTGCAATGGACGCCTCCAATATCATCAAGCCTGCCCTCTCGCGCGCTGAGTTACAATGTCTTGGGGCAACCACCATGAACGAATACCGGAAGTTCATCGAGAAAGACTCAGCCCTTGAGCGGCGCTTTCAAAAGGTCAAGGTCGAGGAACCTTCACAAGAAGATGCCATCGCCATTCTTGAGGGACTCCAGTTCAAGTATGAGGAACACCACAAAGCCAAATACACTCCGGAGGCCATTTATGCAGCTGTTAAGCTCTCATCACGCTACCTCTCCGATCGCTATCTACCAGACAAGGCCATTGATGTTCTAGACGAGGCTGGCTCACGCGCCCGCATCGGCCAGATGACAAGACCGCCCAAAGTGAAAGACCTCGAAGTCAAGATTGAGGGAATCCAGGCTGACAAGGTAGCCGCCATCAACGATCAAAACTTTGAACAAGCCGCTTCCATGCGCGATGCCGAAAAGCAGGCGAAAAAAGAACTTGAGGATATCGTAGCCACCTGGAAAGCCGAGAGTGAAGAAACTATCGTCGAAGTAGGCGAAGACGAAATCATGGCTGTTATTTCAAAGTGGACGGGCGTGCCTCTCCAGCGCATGGAGCAAAAAGAAGCCGAGAAGCTTCTCAAGATGGAAGAGCTGCTCAAAAACAATGTGATCGGCCAGGATACGGCTGTCATCACCATTTCCAAGGCTTTAAGGCGTTCACGCGCCGACCTGAAAGACCCGCGCCGACCCATTGGTTCCTTCCTTTTCCTTGGGCCTACCGGTGTCGGTAAAACCTACCTCGCCCGTAACCTCGCTGAATTCATGTTTGGTGACCCCGAGTCTCTCATCCAGATTGACATGTCGGAATACATGGAGAAATTCTCCACCTCACGTCTTATCGGCTCGCCTCCAGGTTATGTCGGCTATGAAGAAGGTGGCCAGCTCTCAGAAGCTGTCAGGCGCCGGCCTTACTCTGTTGTGCTATTTGACGAAATCGAAAAAGCCCACCCAGACGTCATGAACCTCCTTCTCCAAATTTTGGAGGAAGGCATGGTAACGGATTCCTTTGGCCGCAAGATCGACTTCCGAAATACCATCATCATCCTCACCTCAAATGCGGGGGCCTCGAGCATTAAGCGCCAGTCTTCCTTAGGCTTTGGTGCCATGCAGGAAGACGAAGCCGACTTTGACGGCATGAAAGAGAAGATCCTCGAGGAGGCGAAAAAGCAATTCAAGCCAGAGTTCCTCAACCGTCTCGATGATGTAGTGGTTTTCCGCATGCTGGAGAAAAAGGCACTCAATGTCATCGTCGACCTCGAAAGCAAAAAACTCATCGACCGACTTCAGGAAAAAGGCATTGCCCTCAAATTGGATAAAACTGCTCGCGAACTCCTCATGGATAAAGGTTATGATCCTAACTACGGAGCTCGTCCTATGCGTCGAGCCGTAGAGCGCTATATGGAAGACCCGCTTGCTGAAGCCTTGCTCCGCTCAGACATCAAGGAAGGTGACACCGTCAAG
>DBBL01000132.1 GCA_002292185.1 Akkermansiaceae bacterium UBA985
GAGGAAGCTACAGTAGTGCTTATGCAGAAGCTACATTCTTGAGCATATCCTTGAGCGCACGTGAGGAGGCTTGAAGTGCTTGCATCTCTTTTGGCCAGAGATCGATCTCAATGTGCTTTTCAGCACCACCACGGCCAACGATGGTTGGAACGCTCAAGCAGACGTCCTTAAGGCCGTAGCAGCCATTCTGGAGGCTTGAAACGGGTAGGAGTTGCTTCTTGTCGAGCACGATGGAATGAACGGTCTCAGCGATCGTGGCACCTACGGCCCAACCGGCTCCACCCTTGCGGGAGATGACCTCAGAGCCACTTGTTTTGGTGCGCTCGAAGATCTGGCGCTGGTAGTTAGCGTCACAGCCTTTAACGCCCGTGAGAGGAAGACCTCCGACGGTGGCGGATGACCAGACAGGAAGCATGGTGTCACCATGCTCGCCGAGAATGAGGGCCTTGACTTGGGTGGGAGCAAGGTCGAGATCGTTTGCTATCAGTGAACGGAAGCGGGCTGTGTCGAGCATGGTTCCGAGACCAATGACTTGCGCTGGAGGCAGACCAAGGAAGCTTACCGCTAGATGGGTAAGAATATCAACCGGGTTGGAAACGACAAAAACGATAGCGTCTTGTTTCATTCCCGCAGTTTTGATGCTGTTGAGGATTTGAGAAAAGAGGCCGACGTTACGGTTGATAAGATCGAGGCGGCTTTCATCAGGCTTGCGGCGAAGACCGGCGGTGATGATGAAGATGTCAGAGTCAGCAGCGCGATCGTAGTCACCTGAATAGATGCGTTGGTCGTGCAAGCTTGATGCGCCGTGAAGGAGGTCGAGTGCTTCGCCGTCAGCGAGGTCTTTATTAGCATCGAGGATTTGAATCTCTGATACGACGCCTGCACACTGAAGACAGATGGCTGCGTTGGAGCCTACGCGGCCGCCGCCGCCGATGATAGTTGCTTTCATGATGTTTTGATTATCGGTTGGTTATTATGGTAATTAGATTGTTCTAGGTAGACTACTTGGAGTTACAGACAACTCCGGGTCTAAATTGATCGTTGTTACAAAGCTGGTTATCAGGAAGGTGCTCACGGTGATCTTCCATGCCTAATGATTTGCGAATCTCGATGAGATCACGTTCTTGTCCATCCGTCATGGTGAGCATTTTCCCGTTGTTAAGTTGGGTTGCTACCCAAACCGTGCGACAGAGGGCCTCGGTGTTTTCCATGCGCCAGTAGGCTTCCTCTATATGGTCTCCCCAGGTGATCACCCCGTGGTTGAGCATGAGTACGGACATGTGTTTAACGCCGGTCTCACCGACGATATCAGCAACATCGGGGGTTCCGGGGGTGCGGTAAGGAGCCATGCCAATTTCACCAAGGAAGACATCTGCCTCAGGAATCATGCAAAGCGGTGGGCGGACCCCAGCTACAGCAAAAGCGGTAGCGTGCGGAGGGTGAGAGTGACAGACCGCCTTGCACTTTGGCTGGCGTTTCATGATGGCAAGGTGCGTCATGCACTCGCTGGTGCGTGGGCGCCTGCCTGCGACTTGTTTGCCATTGAGATCCACAAGGCACATGTCCTCGGGTTTCATGAATCCTTTGCAAATGAGAGTAGGGGTGCAGAGCACTAGGTTGTCTCCAACGCGGATGGTCATGTTGCCGCCATTACCATCGGTGTAATTGCGTTGCCACATGCGTTTGCCGAGATCGCAAATACGCTCTTTGAGAGTGTGCACTTCTGGGGAGTGAAAAAAGTCGAGGATTTCTCCTGGTGTCTTAGGATCGCTTCCTGGCTTCCATTTAAACTCGTAATCGGGTAGAGTAGGTGGCTCCAAATCTAGAGCGCGTTCAGCTGCTATTTTGCTGTTACCTGAACCAAAGCCAGGGCTTTCCAGCTCTTTGAGGTAGTCTTTGGCTGAGGGTGTTAAGACGGCATCTGCGGGAAGAGAATCAAGGCTCTTTCCGGAGAGGACAATATCTTCAATTTGCTTGGCTGTGTAGACTGACTTCATGATTGTTTTAATAGGTGCGCAAAGATTGAGGCAGCAGGGTATTAACCCATTTTTGCTACGATTTCATCAGTGAGCTTTTTGACAAGGTCTTCAGCTTGTGGGTCGAGGCTGGAGCCAATGTCCTTGGTGGCAGGAGCTACCTCACAGTAGGTGCCAGGTTGGAAGTTGTCGTTTTGACAAAGTTCGCACTCTTTAAGTCCTTCGCGCGGGTCCTCCATGCCGATCGATTTGCGAATTTCGAAGATTTCCTGCATTTTCTCGCCGGAGATGGTTGGAAGCTTACCGCCGTTGAGTTGGCTAGCGACCCAGATGGTCTGACAGGCGGTTTCCATGTTTTCCATTTTCCAGTAAGCATCTTCAACGTCACTTCCCCAAGCCATCACTCCGTGGTTGGCGAGCAGAATCGCAGGGTTGTCTTTGCCAATTTTGGCGACGGCTTCACAGATCTCAGGACTTCCTGGGGTGTGGTATTCAACCAGGCGTATAGCTCCGGTGAAGACTTCTACCTCTGAACAGAGGCATGTTGGTGGCTCGACTCGAGCGACTGCGAATGCGGTCGAATAAGGAGGGTGGCCGTGAATAACAGACTTACACTTGGGCTGAACCTTCATGATGGCCAGGTGAGTGTTGGCCTCAGAGGTGCGTTTGCGCCAGCCGGCTTTCTGGTTGCCCTCCAAATCGATGAGAGCGATTTCGTCGGCTTGAACTTCACCTTTAGAACGAAGAGTTGGGGTGCAAAGAACGAGGTTGTCTCCGACACGCACGGTGATGTTGCCACCGTTACCGTCGACCATATTGCGTTGCCACATTTTGCGTGCCACGCGGATCATCTCGTCCTTGAGCTTCATGATCTCGGGAGAGTGGAAGAAGCGTTGGATTTCCTCTGGGTTGCTAGCATCTCCACCTGCTGGCCAGTGGTATTCCATGCTTGGCACGATCGGCTCAGGAGGAACAGTGGCAACCCCTGGAGGCAATGGAGGGAAACGATCTGAACTCTGAGCACTGCTAGCGCGGTTTGTGCTAGCTGTGGCAGAACCACCGCTTTGCTCTTTGATGGCATCCTTAGCTGATGGTGTCAGAATTGATCCCGCAGGAATGCTGTCTAAAGATGTGCCCTGTGAGATCAGGTCCTTGATGTCTTTTGCGGTGTAAACTTTCTTCATGTTATAAAATGTGGTTAGTTGGCAGGTGCTATGTATTTAAGCGTGTCAAAAATGGCGAGGCTGATGGCGTCAATCGGTGTTGGTCCATCAAAGGGGGCGGTGGCTTCTGCTCCTTCGACAAAGCCAATGATGTCTCCTTCTCCCGCGCCGATATTATCATATATGATCAGCGATGCTTGTTTGGTGAGGCTTGGAGGTTGACTAATACAGGTGTTGATTTGCTCAGTATCGACAGGATTGACTACCAGCCAGCGTCCGCCGTGGAAGGCTTCTTCCTGGATGCTCATGGTAACTTTTCCGATGACTTGGCCGATACGCATATGATTTAGTCGATGATTCCCTGAATGAACATACGGATGGGAGAGTGTTGGTCGTGAACGATGTCACGTGCTCCTATACCATCTGTGCTGACAAAAACCTTTTGGTGCATACCTGCTCCGAAGAGGTCGATGGCGATAAAGGGTGTCCCTGACGGCTGTTGCTCTGCATCGAGTTGTTGGCATAGCAGCATTTTGAAGCCATCAAGCGAATTATGTTTCGCCGTGGCTACTGCGTTTCCAACAACTTGGCAGTGGAGCATTCTTTTGAGTCGATTTAAAAGGTTTAGATGATGCGAAGGTTTTCAACCATGACGCAACGGCGGATACGGGTGAAGGTTTTGGGTGTGGTGATACCTTCGCCTGTTGTAGTGGCGATGGAGTAACTGAGGTATCCTTCACCGCCCAGACCAAGACCGGCGACGGAAGATCCGTTTTTGACGAAAATGGTGGTGTCCATTTCCTTGGCCATGTGAGTCATATGGTCAACGTTGGTTGAGTGGATCACTGCAGAGTGGCGGTATCCGTGCTCGGCATCCTTGGCGAGTTTAACGGCTGTCTTGAAATCTGATACGCGCACGATGGGTAACATGGGCATCATTTGCTCTTTCTGCACGAAAGGGTGCTCAGCATCGGTTTCACCAAAGACGAGGTCGGTCTTGGCGGGCGAGCTAATGCCTGCATGACGAGCGAGGACGGCGGCATCAACGCCAATGAGGTCACGATTGAGAGCTGCCTGAGCGCAGCCGCCAGCACCTGTAGAGATGTCAAAGGCGACCTTAGTTAGGCTGTCTACTTGGTTGGCATTGAGGCGAGTAGCGCCAGCTCTTTCCATGGCTTGCATGAATGGCTCGAAGACTGAATCGACAACGAAGACGGACTTTTCTCCAATGCAAAGGAGGTTGTTGTCAAAGGCGGCGCCAGCGATAATGTTCATAGCGGCTTTATCGAGATTGGCTGAGTCATCAACAACGACAACTGGGTTGCCTGGCCCAGCACATACGGAACGCTTGCCGGACTTCATGGCAGCGTCAACGACGGCAGGTCCACCGGTAATGGCCATGAGGGCGATGTGCTCATTTTTGCAAATCTTCTCGAAGGTTTCGATAGTGGGCTCTTCGATCGTGCAGATGAGGTTGTCGATACCTAATTCCCTTTCAATGGCCTGGTTGTAGGCGCGAGTGGCCATGACAGCACTTTTGGCGCCTCCGGGATGGGGGTTGAAAACAACCGCATTTCCGGCAGCAACCATACTGATGACGTTACCTGTGAGTGTGGGTACCGAGTGAGTTACTGGGAGAATCGCACCAATAACGCCAAAGGGTGCAAATTCCTCAAGCGTGATTCCGTTATCACCACTCATCGCGTTAGGAGTTAGCCATTCGACACCTGGGACATGTCCCACGATTTGGAGTTTTTCAATCTTGTGATCCAGACGCCCAATCTTGGTTTCGTCGAGTTCGAATTTTCCCCATGGCTCAGCGTTTGCCATGCAGGTTTCCTTGACGATTTCGATCACACGTCTACGACCTTCAAGACCCAATTCCTTAAGCTGAAGGAATGCTTTGTGAGCAGCTTCAGAAGCTTGGCAGACATGAGCAAATACCCCATGCTTGCCGCCGATTCCAGGAGCTTTACAGCACTCATCCGAGGATGGCGCAGCTACAGGCGTTGGTGCGGCAGGATTGTTGGCAGAAGTATTAGCTGCTGCTGCGGGTGGGTTACCTAATTGTTGGATGACGTTCTCAACAACGTTGCGGAGGGTATCTTGGTCGATGGTATTCACTGATTAAACGATTGAAGTTGGAATTAGTTACTCTTGTATACTTTGTTGCCTAGGACATCGACGCTGTCGATAATCGCGACAATAGCCGCATCTATAGGCAGCATTTTGAGGCCGGCAGCCTGACGTGCAGAGCTGCCTTGGCAAAACATCACCAGATCTCCTTCACCTGCACCCACATTATCAACGGCTACGATGGTGTTTACACCGTTGCGGAATGCAGCGGGGTTGTTTTCATCAACAAGCTGAGGGCGTAGCAAAAATAGCTTTTTGCCCCGCATACTGTCGTCTTTTTTAGTTGCGACGACGTGGCCGATAACTTCTGCGAGAAACATGGTATTGGTCTGAGTGATGGATTTGAATGATATGTGACAAGTGTCTGCTAAGAGACCGATTAGTTGGCTGTTATTGGCCAATAATCAGTTTACTTTTTAGCAGCGCGCTTGGGCAATACATCAGAGGTGGCGGCGTCAGGACGTGCAATGACGTGAGCGCTGAGAACTTCGCCGATTTGTGATGCGGCTGCAGCACCTGCGTCGATAGCAGCTTTGACAGCGGCGACGTCACCTTCGACGACGACGTTGCACATAGCGCTGCCGATTTGGCGCATGGGTCCAGCGAGTGTGACGTTTGCTGCTTTGAGCATAGCGTCAGTGCCGTTGACAAGGCCTGCGAGGCCGCGGGTTTCGAGTATTCCTATTGCTTGTTTAGCCATGGTATTATTTGGTTTGGTTGTTAGTTTGGTTGGTTAGTTGGTAGAAATTGTTTTGGTAAGTCGATCGTGATGGGGCCGGCAAGTGTTTAGCTGATTTTGCGGTGCACTTCTCGGGCGAGAACGAGTTCCTCGTTCGCGGGGATTACGATGATTTTTACTGGAGAGTTGTCAGAGCTGATGACGGCTTCACTTGCCATGCATGCAGCATTTTTTTCTTCGTCGATGGTAACGCCGAAGTTTTCAAGGCCGGCACAAATGGCGGTGCGCAACCACGGGTTGTTTTCACCAATGCCGGCGGTGAAGACGATGGTGTCGAGACCACCAAGTTCGAAGAGAAAGCTGGAAGCCCAGTGACGTGCTGAATCAACGAGCATGTCGAGCGCGAGTTGGGCGTCATCGTTGCCGCCTTCTGCAGCGTTGCAGATATCGCGAAGATCATTGCTGACTCCGGATACTCCTTGCAGGCCTGATTCTTTGGTCAGTTGGCGTTCGGCCTCCTCCATAGTGATGCCCAGTGCTTTGGTAGCGTAGGGCAGGGCACCTGAGTCGAGATCACCGACACGATTGTTTTGGGGGAGTCCGCTCTGTGGGGAGAATCCCATGCTGGTGCCGATGGCAATGCCATTGCGGATACCTGTAACAGAGCTGCTACCACCGAGGTGGAAAGAGACCACACGTAGTGGATCTCCAGAAACCTCTTGGGGCCCGTCTACGTAGAGACCGCGTACGGATTCAGCGACATCTTCACGGCCCATCAGCTCAGCTGAGCGTTCGGCGACGAATTTGTGACTGGCTCCGTGGAAGCCATAGCGGCGAATGCCCGCATCATGCCACTCCTTGGGAACGGCGTATCGGGAAGCTGCTTGGGGAACCCACTGGTAAAAGGCTGTCTCGAAGAGTGCGACGAGGCGCGCATCGGGGAGAATTTGGCGGAATTGCCGGATGCCCTCAGCGTAAGGAGGGTTATGCGCTGGGGCTACCTCACGGAAGCCCTCAAGCGCAGCGATGACCGTATCATCAGCATCAACACAACCGCTCAGATCTTTGCCGAGCACGGTTTTAAAACCAACGGCATCAATGTCGTTGATTGAGTTTAGATTGCCTTGGTCGATAAGATCGGCCAGGGCTTGATTGATGACTTCTTCGTGATTGGTGACACGCTCAAAGCCGCCTGAAGCGATCACAGCACCATTCTTACCGTCCATCTTATAGAGGCGGTATTTGAATGAGGTGGAACCGAGGTTGGCGATGAGGATGTGCATGATTACGAGGAGTCGTAAGTGTTCAATCAGGATTTACTTAATCCAAGGGCCCATCTGACCGAGGTCTTCGTGTGGGCGTGGGATAACGAGGACAGAGTTGACTTCGCCAACTTGTGCTGCTGCTTCTGCACCAGCATCTACGCCTGCTTTGACAGCGGCGACGTCACCAGTGAAGAATCCACAGACGAGACCAGAACCGATCTTGTCCCAGCCAGTCATTGTTACGTCAGCTGCCTTGATAGCGGCGTCTGATGCTTCAATGAGTGATGTGAGTCCTTTTGCTTCAATTATTCCGAGTGCTTGTTTAGCCATGATAATATTTAGTTAGTAGTTATTTTGAGAAAAATTTAATCAGATTAGAGATCAAATTGCTTGAGGAGTTCAGGAGCTGGACGTGCGATGACGTGTGCGCTAACGAGCTCACCTACGCGGCCAGCTGCTTCTGCTCCAGCGTCAACTGCTGCTTTAACGCTGCCGACATCTCCTTGGATAAGGATCGTAAGAAATCCCGCTCCGATTTGTACTTGTTTGGTAATTTCGACGTTGGCGGCTTTCGCCATCGCGTCTGCTGCCTCTACGCTTCCGACGTAGCCTTTGGTTTCAATCATTCCGAGTGCTTTGCTCATGGTATTGTTGGTTGTGTTTGTTGGTTGTTGGTTAGTGGTGTTTTGTGAGACTGATTATTTAATGAGCTCACAGAAGGTGTCTGGTTTGAGGCCGCATGCGTTGCCTTCATCGGTATCGATGTGGGCTTCCAGGTTGAAGCTTTCGTCGACACGCACAACGATGTTGTCAAAAGTCACTGAGCATGGGCTGTGGACTTTCATTTTCATGATGTCGAGGTGCTTGACGCCATAAAAATCAGCGTCGTTAGGGTGCATGTGCACGTGCGGTTGGGCGCGGATCACGCCTTCGTCCATTTTAAAGTATCCATTAGGTCCCATGAGCATGCAGCCCGGTGTTCCTGCAACATCGCCAGACATTTTGATAGGGATGTCAAAGCCAAGGGAGATCGCGTCGGTGTATGCAAGTTCGACCTGATTGAGGTCACGGCATGGTCCGAGGATGCGAAGGTTAGAGATAACGCGACTGCGTGGGCCAATCAAGGTTACGGACTCTTTGGCAGCGTAGGCGCCCTCTTGATAGAGCCATTTGTTGGGGGTAAGTTCGTGACCGGGGCCGAATAGGGCCTCGACAGCTTCTTGAGTTAGGTGACAGTGACGGGCACTTATGTTAACAACGAAACCTTTTGGTGCTTTGGCTTGTGCGGGCAGGTCGATGCCCATTTCTTGGTATACCTGCTCCCGAACCATGTGTTCGATAACTGCTCTTGGGACGCTTTTTTGTTGAGAAGAAGACATGAATTTTTGTGGATGACGCACTCTTTTTTGCATGATAGAGTTGACAGGTCAACAAAAAACAAAGAAAAAGCTAAGGAAACAAAGAAAAACAAAGGAAAAGACCAACCTTCAAGGACTTAGGCCTTTTTGCACCTTTAATTGCCCATGTTAGCAGCGGAACGACATCACCAAATACTCGAAGCACTCAAGGAACGCGGTTCTCTGCGTACCAAAGATGTTGCCTCTGATCTGGATGTTACCGATGAGACCATCCGTAAGGATTTTGAACTGCTCGAGCATCAAGGTCTCTTGGTCAGATCGCACGGTGGGGCCATCCCGTCCAAACGTATCATCCGCGAGCTGTCGCTGACCGAAAGGCAGTTGATCAATCGAGAAGCCAAGAGCGCGATTGCAAAAGCCGCGGCACAAAGAATTCAGCCAGGGGAGACCATTTTTATTGATGCAAGCTCAACCGCACTCACAATAACGCAGTATTTACCGAGCTTTCATCACACAGTGATCACCAATGCGCACGATGTGGTTGGAGCTCTTGCCGATGTCGAAAACATCGATTTAATCTGCACGGGCGGCTTATTAGAGCGCCGCTCACGCTCAATGATCGGCCTGGTGGCAGAGCGCACCTTGCATCGCTATAATATTCATCGCATGTTTTTTTCCGGCAGCGGTCTAGATTTAGATAGGGGCGTGAGTGAGAGTAACTCACGGCAGGCAGCCTTCAAGGAGCATGTCATCGCCGCTGCTGAAGATGTTTGTCTGCTAGCTGATGAATCGAAGATCGGAGCCAGATCAGCCTTCTTTTTTGCACAGTGCGCTCAGCTCACAACTCTGGTCACAACGAAGAAGGCGGACCCCAGTATACTTGAATCATTGAAGAATATAGGCGTGGAAATTATCAAAGCTTGACTTCAAACCCAAAAAAACCAAGAAAAACACAGTAAAAACGAAATTATGCAAGTTTACATCGCTATTGACCTAGGAGCAGGATCAGGTCGTCTCGTGGCAGGCGTCTATGATGGGGGCACTCTTAAGCTGGAAGAGGTTCATCGTTTTGACAACAACGGCGTAGAAGTTCATGGTGGCTGCTATTGGAATACCATCAGTCTTTTTGAGTCTATTCTTGAGGGCCTGCACAAGGCGAATGAGAAATATGGTGATGCTATCGTTTCGATAGGTGCGGATACTTGGGGTTGTGATTATGCCTTATTGGATAAGCAGGGTAATATGCTCGGTGGTCACCGGCAATACCGCGACCCGCGCATTGAGGGAATGCAGGAGGAGATGGAATCCCGTATGCCAATGGAAAGCGTTTTTGCATGCACAGGTGTGCAGCCGGCATTTTATAACTCGAGTCTGCACCTCCTTGCCGAGGGGGTGAAAAACAACCCATGTCTTGATATCGCAGATCGACTTTTGTTTACCCCAGACTTACTGGCGTATTGGCTCAGTGGAGTGCAATCCAACGAGCGCACCGTGACGAGTACCAGCCAGCTATACGATCCAATCAAGCGGGACTGGGCTTGGGAGGTCATTGATGCGCTTGGGCTGCCACGCAAAATGTTTGGTAATATCGTCTCGTCCGGCACCGTCTTAGGACCTTTGACGGAAGCGGTTGCTCATAAAGCTGGGGTTTCGCATACGCTGCAAGTGGTGGCATCTGCGGGGCACGATACCGCGTCTGCTGTAGCGGGATTACCGATGGAGCGCGGAGGTTTATGGCTTTCGTCCGGCACATGGTCGATTCTCGGTGTGGAATCAGAAAAGCCGGTAACAACGACGGCTGCCTATGAAGCCAAGCTTTCCAATGAGGGTGGGGTGAATAAGACAACGCGTTTGTTACACAATGTTTCTGGTCTTTGGATTATACAAGAATGTCGTCGTTACTGGGCCGAGCGTGGTGAGGAAATGAGTTACGCAGAGCTTGCCCGCCTAGCGGAGGAGGCTCAGCCGCATACAGCCTATATTGATCCCAATGATCCGGTATTTGCAACTCCTGGTGACATGCCTGAAAAAATTGAGGCGTTTTGTGAGAGGACGGGTCAGGCGATTCCGAAGACCAAAGGGCAGCTTTTGCGTGTCGCCACTGAGAGCCTTGCGCTCAAATACCGTCAGGTGGTGGAGTCGCTCCAAGGTGTTACCGGTAGGTCTTTTGATAAGCTTCACGCTGGCGGAGGTGGTATTCAGAACGCCTTGTTGGCGCAGGCAACGGCAGACGCTCTGGGCATTCCCGTAGTAGCAGGACCTGTAGAAGCAACCTCATGTGGAAACATCATTACCCAGATGGTGGCAACGGGAGATTTAAAAGATATCACAGAAGGGCGCTCCCTTGTTGCAAAATCCATGGAAACGATTACATACACTCCGCAGGCAAGTGCTGACTGGCAGGAGCCGTATCAGAAATTTCTCAATCTAATCGCATAACATAAACAATTTATTATTCGTAATACGTATAAGATAACACAGCTATGAAAACTGTATTTAATAAAGACAACATGCCTAAAATAGGCATCCGCCCTACGATTGACGGACGTCTTGGAGGTGTCCGTGAGTCATTGGAAGAGCAGACGATGAATCAGGCTAAGGCGACAGCCGCCTTCATCTCTGAAAACCTCTGTTACCCCGACGGTTCCGCAGTCGAGTGTGTGATTTCTGATAGCTGTATCGGAGGAGTTGCTGAGGCAGCAGCCTGTGCTGATAAGTTCAGAAAGGAAAATGTTGGCGTGTCTCTGACCGTCACACCATGCTGGTGCTACGGCTCTGAAACCATGGACATGGATCCGCATACACCTAAAGCAGTTTGGGGTTTCAATGGTACAGAGCGTCCAGGTGCCGTTTATCTCGCCGCAGCTCTTGCTGGCCACACCCAGAAGGGACTTCCTGCATTTGGCATCTACGGACGTGATGTGATGGAGTCAAGTGACACCAGTATTCCCGATGACGTTGCGCACAAGATTCTCTCATTTTGCCGAGCAGGTATTTCTGTCGCTTTGATGCGCGGCAAATCCTACTTGTCTCTCGGTGGCACCTCAATGGGGATCGCCGGTTCAGTAGTTGATCCTGATTTCTTCCAAGATTATCTCGGCATTCGTGTCGAAGCGGTCGACATGACTGAGTTGGCACGACGCTTTGAGCGCGGCATCTACGATCAAGAAGAATACGACAAGGCTTTTGCCTGGGTGAAGAAAAATTGCCCAGAAGGCAAGGACTACAACTCCGCTGAAACTCAGCGTCCACGTGAGCAGCTCGATCAAGAATGGGAGACATCCATCAAGATGGCCCTGATCACCCGCGATCTGATGGTGGGTAATGAGAAGCTTGCAGAGCTCGGCTACGGCGAGGAAGCCCTTGGTCGCAATGCTATCTGTGGAGGATTCCAAGGCCAGCGTCAGTGGACAGATCACTATCCCAACGGTGACTTTATGGAAGCGATCTTGACCACGTCCTTTGACTGGAACGGTAAGCGTGCTCCCTACCAGTTCGCTACTGAGAATGATGCCTTGAATGCGGTGACGATGCTCTTTGGTCACCTGTTGACCAATACAGCACAGATTTTTGCTGACCTACGCACTTACTGGTCACCTGACGCGGTGAAGCGTGTTTCTGGCCATGAGCTTTCAGGCCCTGCAGCTGACGGACTTCTTCACTTGATCAACTCAGGTCCTGCCGCGCTCGATGGCACGGGCGAGATGAGCAAAGACGGGAAGCCTGCGATGAAACCTCACTGGGAAATCACCGATGAGGAGATGCAAGCTTGCCTCGACTCCACGACCTGGCACCCATCGATCACCGAATACTTCCCTGGTGGCGGTATGAGCACGCGTTACAAGACCAAGGGCGGAATGCCTGCGACCATCGCCCGTCTTAATTTGGTGAAGGGTCTTGGGCCAGCGCTTCAGATTGCCGAGGGTGTTACCGTCGAGCTCCCTGAGGACGTCCACAACGTGCTTGATGACCGCACCAATCCGAGCTGGCCGACCACATGGTTCTGCCCAACCATCACCGGCAGTGGAGCTTTCCGCGACACCTATTCGGTGATGAATAACTGGGGAGCGAACCACTGCGTGATGAGCTACGGCTTGATCGGAGCTGATCTGATTACGCTAGCCTCCATGCTGCGTATTCCGGTTTACATGCACAACGTCAGTGAAGAGCGTATTTTCCGCCCATCATCATGGAATGCCCACGGCACTGCTGACACTGAAGGTGGAGACTTCCGTGCCTGTGATAACTATGGCCCTCTCTATGGTTAAGCCCACGATCAAACTTTCATTTTAACGATCTACCCAACAGTCACACCAATATTATTATGTCATTTAATTCCAACTACCCCTCAATCGAAGCGTTAAAAGCCCGGGCTAAACAGCGTATGCCCGGCTTTGCCTACGATTACCTCGATGGCGGCTGCTTTTCGGAGGTGAACCTCCAACGCAACACCAGCGATATTCGCGATGTGCAGCTAAAGCCGTATTACTTGAGAGATTATGCCGGGGCTAGTCAGAAGACTGAGCTTTTTGGTAAAACCTATGATGCTCCATTTGGTATTGCACCTGTGGGTTTGCAAGGCCTGATGTGGCCGAATTCCTGTGAGATCCTTGCAGCGGCAGCGAAGGCACACAATATTCCCTTTATCCTCAGTACCGTAGGCACAGCCAGTATTGAAAAGGTCGCTGAGATCACCGAGGGCGATGCCTGGTTTCAGCTGTATCATCCAGCTGATGATGATCTTCGTGATAAATTGTTAGAGCGTTCGGCGGCAGCAGGAACTGATGTTCTTGTTCTCCTTGCTGATACTCCGACCTTTGCTTACCGACCAAAAGAAATCAAAAATGGTCTCTCTATTCCGCCACGGATGACGCTACGTAATGTGTTTCAAATGTGCACGCATCCAACGTGGTCATTCAGTCAGCTTTTTGCCGGCGCCCCTGAATTCCAAACCATGAAGCAGTATATCCCGAAAGGTCTCAACATGAAGCACCTTGGGATGTTCATGAATAAGACTTTTTCTGGTAGGCTCACCGAGGATCGCATTAAGGCTATTCGCGACAAGTGGCAGGGAAAAATTGTTATTAAGGGTATTGTTAACCCTGAGGATTGTGAAAAAGCAATCAGCGCAGGTATCGATGGCATCATCGTATCAAACCATGGTGGCCGTCAGCTTGATTCAGGCCAGTCAACGATTGTGCCACTTGCCAATCTTGTCGCGAGCTACAAGGACAAGATCACCATCATGATGGACTCCGGTATCCGCAGTGGCCCTGATGTGGCAGCTGCACTTGCTACTGGTGCTGCATTCACCTTCATGGGCCGCACGCCGATGTATGGAGTAGGTGCCCTCGGCAAAAATGGCGGTGACCACACCCTGACCATGCTCAAGCGTCAGCTTCAGCAGGTGATGGAGCAAGTTGCTTGTGAGAAGGTTCATGACTTCCCGAACCACTTGGCGTAACGCCGAGTATTAGCACTCGCCCAATTGATTCAACAATGGGTCTCAGCTACTGGCTGAGGCCCATGTTTTTTTTCAGGTTGGTGACCATCTCCTCGAGCATAGCGAGGCCGATGGAGATTTTCTGAAAGAAGCTTTTGTTGTGATGCACCGTGACGAAGTTCGGGTGTTGAGACCACAGTTCGAAGAGCTTTTTATCGAGTGCTGCCGCTTGTTGAATAGACTCAAGGCGTGCCGGGTTACCGCCTTCGATATCCAGGCCTCCTACGGCAGCACTTTCGAAGAAGATGACGCCGTCATAGCGTGAGAGCTCTTGCTCAAGACTGCTGTCTTGCTCTTCAAAAAAACTGTTTGAATCACCAGGCCAGTATGCAGCCCCGTCAATGGTGCCGCGGTCACAGAGAAGGATGCGCTCAGGGTATTGTGTTGCCTGAATATCCTCTAGGTTTCTCTGCACGTGATAGATGGCGCGCTGAACGGCTTGCAGAGAGTCCTGCTGCTGATGGCGGGGGAAGCCGCCGCTGAACATCATCGTCGCAGCCTCGGGGACGATGACAACGCCTTCGCCGATTTCACGGCGAAACAGATCAGCCGCGGTGGTTTTACCGCCCCCTGGTCCTCCCGTGAGAACGATGCGGCAACGGTGATTGTGGTTAAGGCTTGTATCTGTTTGAGGTGATGAAGGCATGATCAATGATTATTCGTTGTCCTCAGCATAGTGGAGTTAGGCCACCAAGGGAAACGAAATCATGCTCATCGAGCTGGTTCGCAAGCCCGGGGGCTTAGCTGGCAAACTCAGCGATGGTATCGCAGAGCACTTGCATGTTCTCAGGCTTAGCAGAGGGGAGAATACCGTGGCCGAGATTGAGAATGTGGCCGTGACGGCCTTGCATGCCTTGAAGTAGTCGTGTGGTTTCACGGCGAACGACGTCCGGGGTGGAAGAGAGGATAAGGGGGTCAAGGTTGCCTTGGACCGAGACCTTGTCGGGCAGGGCGTCGTAGTAGCTGGGCAGATCAATGGTCCAGTCGATACTGAGAACACTGGCACCTGTGCCAACGAGGGCGTCACGCTGGTGGGCCATGCCTTTGGCGAAAATAATGATGGGGAAGTCAGCAGGCAGAGCATCGATGATGCGTTTGATCCAC
>DBBL01000067.1 GCA_002292185.1 Akkermansiaceae bacterium UBA985
AAATAAACTGCCGTGTTTGCCTGTGAGCCTGAGTGAGGCTGCACGTTGGCGTGATCGGCACCAAAGATTTCCTTGGCACGATCAATAGCGAGCTGCTCAGCAATATCAACAAACTCGCAACCACCATACCACCTGCGACCGGGATAACCCTCAGCGTATTTATTGGTCAACAGGCTGCCCTGCGCCTCCATCACAGCTCCACTGGTGAAGTTCTCAGAAGCAATTAACTCAATGTTGAGGTTCTGGCGGTTTTCCTCAGCTGCGATCACCTCAAAAAGTTCAGGATCTGTTAGCGCAAGACGACTGCCTGATGCCTTGGTTACGCGAGCCTGATGCCTACCGCCTTCAAATTCTGTTTCCAAGAAAGCATCCACCATGGCTAATGCTTCATCCGTATCGAGCAGGCCTGCGCCAAGACACAAAACATTAGCGTCATTGTGCTGTCGTGTAGTGATGGTCTCAGCGACACTGCGCACATTGGCAGCTTGAATGCCGCGGTAGCGGTTAGCCGCCATGCACATTCCCACGCCTGACTTGCACAGAAGGATACCTCGGTCATAGCGGCCGCTGACTACCCCACGAGCGACCTGGCTCGAGAAGTCTGCGTAATCCACAGAATCTTGGTTATTGGTTCCAAAATCTTGGACTTGATGCCCTGCTCCCTGTAAGCGTGTTACAATAGCATGCTTCAGATCTACTCCCCCGTGGTCGGCTCCTATGGCAATATTCATGTTGATTGATTCTTTGGTATTAGTGTTAGATGTTGATGTCTTATCAAAAGGATTGGCTTGGATTAGGCTAAGCTCTGCGCTGCCTTAACGACGTGGTCTGCGGTCATTCCTAGCTCAGCCATGACAATGTCTCCAGGTGCAGAAATTCCAAAACGGTCGATGCCGAGGACCTTACCTTCAAAACCTGTATACTTCACCCATAAGGGGGAAACGCCTGCCTCGATAGCAACTCTGCGAGTGCAGGATGAAGGCAACACACTTGCGCGATACTCATCGCTCTGCCTGTCAAAACGCTCCATGCAAGGCATGGATACCACACGGACTCCGTCACCGAGTTGCTCGGCAGCCTTCATGCAGTGCTCAACCTCAGAACCACTGGCTAGCAAAATGGCATCTAAGGCACCGGTTTCCTTCTTTAAAACATAACCACCAAGAGCAGTGCCTTCACGCCGCGTGCTGACTGAAGCCTCATTGTAGGTGGGCACGGTTTGACGGGTTAGGAACAAAGCACTAGGACCATCGATACGCTGCATGGATGCCGCCCAGGCTCCAGCTGTTTCCTCCGGATCGGCTGGGCGGAAAACATCTAGCCCAGGAATCACCCTCAAACCGCTCACTGTTTCTACAGGCTGGTGAGTAGGACCATCTTCGCCCACACCGACAGAGTCATGGGTAAGGATATAGGTCACGGGTAACTTTGCCAGAGCCGCTAAGCGGATCGATGGGCGCAAATAGTCAGCAAATACAGCAAAGGTAGCGCATGATGCGCGGAACAAACCGTCATAAGCTATACCATTAGAAATAGCACCCATCGCGTGTTCACGAATGCCATACCAGATGTTACGACCCGCATAGTTTTGAGGGCCAAAGTCCCCTGCTTCTTTGATGTAATTCTTGGTAGATCCGTAGAGATCAGCTGAGCCAGTGACCAGTGATGGTAGAGCCTTGGCGACTGCCTGAATGACATCTCCACCAGCAGCTCGCGTTGCGTTGCTGTAATCTGATGGGAACTCGGGAATCTGATCGAGCAAATCGCTCGGTATGGACTTAGAAATACTCGCCGTTAACTCTTCAGCCAGTTCAGGGTTTGCCGCTTTCCAGGCCTCATACATCTTATTCCATGCTTGGAATGCGGCCTTGCCGGTTTCTTTTCTCTCGGTAAAGTAGCTTTTAGTTTGCTCTGAGACATAAAAAGTTCCGTCAGGAAGCCCCAAACCGCGACGCGCAGACTCGGCAAAATTGGCTCCGCCTTCACCATGGCCCTTGGCTGTGCCTGCAACCTCTGGGATTCCACGACCTATCTCCGTCTTGGCAATAATGACCTTCGGCTTACCGTTGTCATTCGTTTTTGCAGAATGCAAGGCCTCTGAAACAGCAAGGAGGTCATGGCCATCAATGGTCACAGCATCCCAACCTTGTGATGTGAAATACTGCTCGGCATTTTCACCCTGGGTGACATCTGCCATCGCGTCCAAGGTCACATCATTGCTATCATAAATAAGAATCAGGTTATCGAGCTCATTATGTCCCGCAAAGGCAATCGCCTCCTTCGAAACACCTTCCTGCAGGCATCCGTCGCCCAAGAGAGCAACAACGTGATGATTAAAGATGGCATGCTCAACTGTGTTGAACTTCGCTGCCGCCTGCTTACCGCTCAATGCATAGCCTACCGCATTACCGACGCCCTGACCCAATGGCCCCGTGGTCGCTTCCACCCCAGCTGTTTCATCAAACTCAGGGTGACCCGGTGTAATACTACCCAATTGACGGAAATTGCTGACATCTTGCAATGATACTTCATAGCCGGATAGGTGCAGCCAGCTATATAAAAACATCGATCCATGCCCAGCGGAAAGAATGAATCGGTCACGATTGAGCCATTTGGGTTCGTCTGGATTGTAATTCAATCCATTACTTGCATCGCCAAACAAGATAGCGCCTATCTCGGCACAGCCCAATGGAAGCCCCAAGTGACCTGATGAACAGGCGTGAACAGCATCGATAGCTAGGCCTCGGGCCTCATTGGCAGACTGGTTAAGTAAATCTGTATTAATCACGCGCGGAGAATCTACACCAAGCTCGGTTTCGGCAAGCATGAATCATGTCAAACTGGCAAGAATTGACACTTTTCGCCTCAAAAGCTCAGCCAAAGATTCATTAATCTTCACAAAACGAAAATTTCGCGTTGATTCTTGCCATTTAAACGCTAAACAAGCCGCCCGCCGCTCTTCCAGAGATTGGTTACTTCAAGCTCTCGCAAGTAATGTCCAAAAAACTCAAAATAGCACTACCCAAAGGCTCACTGCAGGATCCAACGATCAAGCTGCTTGAGCAAGCGGGGTACAACATATACACGTCATCGCGTGGCCTTCGCCCTGACTCCGACGACAAAGAGCTGGATATTTACCTTATCCGAGCTCAAGAAATTTCTCGTTATCTGGCCTCTGGATTCATCGACTGCGGTATCACAGGGCTGGATTGGGCCTCTAATGACGAGCATGCTCTTATCGATCTTGCCGAGCTTCCCTACTCCCGAGCCACCGTGCGCCCAACGAAGTGGGTATTGGTCGTTCCAGAAGACTCTCCGGTCAAATCAGTGCAGGACCTGGAAGGAAAACGCATTGCAACAGAAGGCGTGGAAATTACTCGTAACTACCTTAAAAAGAACGGAGTGAATGCCGAAGTTGAGTTTTCATGGGGAGCTACCGAAGTCAAGGTCCCTGACCTCGTTGATGCGATCGTCGATGTCACCGAAACAGGGGCTTCGCTGCGCGCCAACGACCTCCGCATTGTCGATACTCTGCTCACTTCATTCCCCCACTTTTACGGATCCAAGGAATCATACCAAGATGACTGGAAAAAACAGAAAATGGACCGCATGGTGCTGATGCTCAAAGCAGCGCTAGAGGCTCGAGGCAAAGTGGGACTGAAGATGAATCTTCCGGAAAAGTCCTTGCAAGCTGTGCTCGAGAAACTACCTTCTCTCCGCCGTCCGACCGTTTCGCACCTCGCAGAGGAAGGATGGGTAGCAATTGAGACCATCATTGAAGATGCCGTAGCACGCAACCTCATTCCTGACCTCAAAGAGCTCGGAGCTGAAGGAATTATCGAATACCCTCTCTCTAAAATCGTTCTCTAATATAAAATCACTATACGTTTTAGTCCTTATAACAACCTAACCTAGAATACCAAAACCATGGGATGTCTCAAAAAACGTCGTAAGACGAAAATCAGTAAGCATAAGCGCAGAAAGCGCATGAAGGCTAATCGCCATAAGAAGCGCCTTCGCTATAAGTCCTAGTCACAAGACTAGAGCTTCCATAGTGTATTACATACACTTTACAAAAAGGGACACAGCCTCGCGTTGTGTCCCTTTTTCTGCGCACCTGAAGAGACGAANNCTGCTTTTCTATATCGAGCCTTAAATCGACCCTTAAAAATGCATGCGCCCAATGTCAGTGCGTTTTTGGGCACCATCAAAGCTGACCTTCGCCAACTCGGCATAGGCCAAATCAACCGCAGCGAGTCGCTCCTCGCCACCAGCCACCACGGCAAGCACACGCCCGCCATTGCTTTCCCATTGACCATTCGCATTGAGCCTAGTTCCAGCGTGATAGACACGAGCATCCTGCAGCTCCTCGAGGCCTGAGATCACATCCCCACTTCGTGAGCTAGCAGGATAGCCTGCACTGGCAAGGATTAGACAGACGCTCCAGCCTTCATCAAAAGTGAGCAGCTCCGGTTTCATTTCGCCTTTAGCCGCCGCTAGGCAAAAACTAGCGATATCCCCTTGAACCAATGGCATCACCGCCTGGCACTCAGGGTCACCAAAGCGGCAGTTATACTCAATAATTTTGGGGCCAGCCTCGGTCATCATCAAACCAAAGTAGAGATAACCACGGTAAGGCAATCCATCTTCAATCAAGCCGTCTACGGTTGGCTTAACGATCGTTTTCTCAATCAAAGCTAAGGTTTCAGCATCGATGAGCTGCCTACTCGCAACGGCACCCATACCACCAGTGTTGGGCCCCTCATCATTATTTCCAATGCGTTTATAATCCCGGGCCGGCGTGAAAATCAGATATTTATCATCACATACCGCCGCAAAGATGGACACTTCAGGACCCACCAAGCACTCCTCTACAAGAAGTCTGCCGGCACCGAATTTACGCTCTACGAGCACCTCATTCAAAAACTCCTCCGCACTGGCTTCATCAGCACACACGGCAACCCCCTTACCTGCCGCAAGCCCGTCAAACTTCAACACCGTAGGGTAGACCCCATCGATAGCAACACGAGCTTCCTCTATATTGGCACAACCAGCAGCTGCGCCAGTCGGTATAGCGTGACGCAGCATAAACTCCTTGGCAAATTCCTTACTCGCCTCGAGCTGTGCAGACTGCTTGTGCGGCCCCCAGCATGGAATACCCGCTTGCTCACAGAGATTGGCCAACCCTTCATCCTTGACGAGGTAACTTTCCTCTCCTGCCACACAGAGCTCGATATGATTGGCACGCATCCACTCAATCAGGCTATGCAGCCCGTCAACGTCAACACTCTTTGCCAATGGCTTAATCGCATCACTGCCAGGAAAGCAATACAGCTCTGTGTCCACGGGTGATTCCTTTAATGCGGTGATCAGCGCATGTTCACGCCCCCCTTTTCCTACAACCAAAATTTTCATCGCGGCAAATGAAGCGGAGTGCAGCCAAGCAGGCAAGTGTTTCTCTATAAAAGTGGCTGTTTTCTGTCAACAAGCGGCTTCTGTTGAATTTCAAGCGAGGCCGCACCCGTAAATTGCCGTGTCATCATAGTATTTCGTCTATACTTGTGCATTTTTTTTAACCAAAATGTTGCGGGCAGATCATTTTAGATTATAGATCTGTGCGCACCCTACTCAAAGGCACCTCTCCCGCAGGCAAACCTTGAGAAAATCTACGGGCAATGACGCTATTGCACCACATAATCAATACACATCTGCTGCAACGAGCAGGAAACTCAACTTATATCTACCTATGTCGAATCATACCAAGTCAAATAAGATACACGGAATGCCAGAAGCCCAAGGCCTCTATGACCCAGACAATGAACACGACTCATGCGGAGTTGGCTTCCTTTGCCACCTGAAGGGAAAAAAATCCCACGACATCATCAAGGGCGCTCTCGACATGAATGTCTGCATGGACCACCGTGGTGGCTGCGGCTTTGACGAAGCAACTGGAGATGGCGCAGGTCTGTTCTTCCAACTCCCCCATAAATTTTTCAAAACGGTAACAAGTGAACTCGACTTCACTCTACCCGAAGAAGGTCAATACGCCGTCGGCTTCGTCAATCTCTCCCCAGAGCCCGAGGAAGCAGCAGCAGCCATTGAGACCTATGAGAAGATCGTCAAAAAAGAAGGACAGACCGTACTTGGCTGGCGCGACGTCCCCACCAACAGCGACATACTTGGTAAAGCCTCCCGCGAATGCGAACCTCTGATGAAGCAAATCTTCATCGCCCGTTCGCCAGAGATTACCGACGACCTTGATTTTGAGCGTAAGCTCTATGTCATCCGCCGCAGAAGCTCTCAGGCCGTGCGTTATTGCACCACAACTGGATCTGAATCATTCTACACCGTTACTCTATCAGCACGCACGATCGTCTACAAAGGCATGCTCACCACTTGGCAGCTGAAGGACTACTTCCCCGACCTGCAGCACAAAGACATGGAGTCAGCCATGGCACTCGTTCACTCACGTTTCAGCACCAACACATTCCCAAGCTGGCCACGAGCCCAACCATTCCGCTACATGTCCCATAATGGTGAAATCAACACCATGCGTGGCAATGCAAACTGGATGCAAGCACGTCAGAAATTACTCTCAAGCGGTGTGTTGGGTAAGGACCTCGACAAACTTCTCCCCATCATTCGTGATGACGGATCTGACTCCGCCATGTTTGATAACTGCCTCGAGTTCCTCGTGCTCTCCGGGCGTTCCTTACCCGAAGCCGTCATGATGATGATCCCAGAGCCTTGGGAAAACCATCAACACATGAGTGACTCCAAGAAAGCATTCTACGAGTACAACGCTACCCTCATGGAGCCATGGGACGGCCCAGCATCAATTGCTTTTTGTGATGGTGTCTCTATCGGAGCCATTCTCGATCGTAACGGACTGCGCCCTTCACGATACTACGTCACCAATGATGACCTTGTAATCATGGCCTCAGAGGTTGGCGTGCTCAAAGTCGACCCCGCCACTGTCATCAAAAAAGGCCGCCTTGAGCCAGGCCGTATGTTCCTTGTCGACACCAAAGAAGGCCGCATCATCGGCGACACTGAGGTCAAAGAGCAAGTAGCTCAGAACAAGCCCTACGGTGACTGGCTCGAAAAAAATCGCGTTTTCTTTGCTGACCTAGCACAGGGAACCGCCAAGCCTACTATCGAAGGTCACGACCTGATCCAGCGCAACCGCGCATTCGGATACACCTTTGAAGATAAACGCCAAATCCTCGCGCCTACAGCCCTAACAGGAAACCAACCTCTAGGTGCAATGGGTAACGACACCCCTATCGCTGTTCTCTCCGATAAACCACAGCTACTCTACAACTACTTCAGGCAGCTTTTTGCACAGGTTACCAACCCAGCTATTGACCCGATTCGGGAAGAGTTAATTACCTCCAGCGTTACCTTTGTCGGTTCGGAAAGTGACATCCTTCACCCGGGACCAGAAAACTGCCGCATGGTTCGTTTGGAAAGCCCCATTATCGACAACCATCAGCTTGCTAGCCTCCGTGATATCGATCTCGAAGGCTTCCAGTCTGAGACCCTTCCTATACTCTACGTTCCTGACAAAGCCGAAGCTGGACTGGCTGGCGGCCAACTACCAGGACACGCAGACAACCCAGAAGCCTCAGACCTAACAGAAGACATCAACTCACTCTCCGGCGAATCACTCAAACTCGCCCTCGACAAGCTCTTCAAGGCGGCGGACACATCCATCCTTCACGGTGACAATGTTCTCATCTTATCCGACCGTGGTATGAACAAGAAAAACGCACCGATCCCAGCATTACTTGCCGTGGCCGGACTGCATCACCATCTCATACGCCAAGGAACACGCACCAAGGTATCCATCATACTTGAATCTGGAGAGCCACGTGAAGTTCACCACTTTGCAGTGCTGTTAGGATACGGCTGTGATGTGATCAACCCATACATCGCTATTGATACCCTCGCTCAAATGACTGAGGATGGCGAACTCGACATGGCACACGATGATGCCGTGAAAAAATATCTGAAAGCATCTATCAAAGGCGTGATTAAAACCATGTCCAAAATGGGCATCTCCACCGTTGCTAGCTACCGTGGCGCACAGATCTTCGAATGCATCGGACTGAACAATGAGGTCATCGACCAATACTTCACCCGCACCACATCCCGCGTTAAAGGAATTGGTCTGGGCACCATTTCTCGCGAAGTGAAGCTCCGCCACCATGACGCCTACAAAGAGCGTGAAACAGAGAACGACGCCCTCGACGCGGGTGGCATCTACCAGTGGCGCTCAGACGGTGAACGTCACCTCTTTAGCCCACAGGCCATTCACCTACTGCAACAGTCGACCAGAATGGGCGACATGGGGGTTTTCCGCCAGTACTCAGCTCTCATCGACGAACAGTCCAAAAGCCTCTGCACCCTGCGCGGCTTAATGGACTTCAAGTTTGACCCGGATAAATCCATTCCGATCGAAGAAGTCGAACCCGCCAGCGAGATCGTCAAACGCTTCAAGACCGGCGCCATGTCTTATGGCTCTATTTCCAAAGAAGCTCACGAAGCGCTCGCCGTTGCCATGAACCGCCTCGGCGGCAAATCCAACACCGGAGAAGGTGGCGAGGACCCCTACCGTTTCACATGGACCAACGAACGAGGCGACTCCAAGAAGAGCGCCATCAAGCAGGTAGCGAGCGGACGTTTCGGCGTCACCTCAGACTACCTCGTCAATGCTCGGGAAATCCAGATCAAGATCTCGCAAGGTGCCAAGCCTGGTGAGGGTGGAGAATTGCCCGGTCACAAGGTGCTTCCCGCTATTGCCAAGGTGCGTGGCACCACCCCAGGTGTAGGTCTTATCTCTCCCCCGCCTCACCATGACATCTACTCGATTGAGGACATGGCAGAGCTCATTCACGATCTCAAGAACGCCAACACCGAAGCCCGCATTAACGTCAAACTCGTCTCCGAAGTCGGAGTCGGCACGATTGCTGCAGGTGTCGCCAAAGCAAAAGCCGACGTCATCCTCATCTCGGGTCATGATGGGGGCACCGGCGCTAGCCCACGTTCCTCCATTCAGCACGCCGGCTCCCCATGGGAACTTGGTCTTGCTGAAACCAATCAAACGCTGCTACTGAACAATCTCCGTAGTCGAGTAATCTTAGAAACCGATGGACAGCTAAAAACTGGACGTGATGTCGTCATCGGCGCACTACTCGGTGCAGAGGAATTTGGTTTTGCCACCGCACCTCTCGTCACCCTTGGTTGCATCATGATGCGTGTTTGTCACAAAAACACCTGCCCTGTTGGCATCGCCACACAGAACGAAGTTCTCCGAGCAAAGTTCAATGGCGCGGTAGAAAACGTTGTCAACTACATGAATTTTGTTGCTGAAGAAATTCGCGAACTGATGGCGAAACTAGGCTTCCGTAATATCAATGAAATGGTTGGTCGCTGCGACATCCTCGAGATGATCAATGCTGTCGATCACTGGAAAGCTCAAGGTCTGGATTATTCTAAAATCCTCTACCGACCCAAGGTGGGTGAAGAAGTAGGCACTTATGCTACCCAAGAGCAGGATCACCTCCTCGACCGCGCATTGGACAACACCACTATCCTTGAACTCTGCCGCCCAGCCATCGACAACTATGAAAAAGTCCATGCCGAGCTCGACATCATCAACGTCAACCGGGTTGTCGGAACTATCACAGGTTCTGAAATAACTCGCCGACACGGTGCCGCGGGTCTCCCGGAAGACACCATTCATCTGAAGTTCAACGGCTCTGCTGGTCAAAGTCTGGGAGCATTTTGCACCAAAGGCATGACATTCGAACTCGAAGGCGATGCTAACGACTACATCGGAAAAGGTGTTTGTGGAGCCAAAATCATTGTCTACCCACCGAAGTGCTCCCCCCCAGAGCTCATCGCTGACCAGAACATCATCGTAGGTAATGTTGCCTTTTACGGAGCCACTTCAGGTGAAGCTTACATGGCCGGAGTTGCTGGTGAACGCTTCTGCGTGCGCAACTCAGGTGTCCATACTGTTGTCGAAGGTGTCGGCGATCACGCCTGTGAATACATGACCGGAGGATCAGTCACCTGCCTAGGCAGCACTGGCCGTAACTTCGGTGCTGGAATGAGCGGAGGTGTTGCCTACATCTATAACGAACTCGGCGACTTCGAGTCCAAGCTCAACCGAGCCATGGTCAACCTCTACCCACTCATTGAGTGCAACTCAGAGGAAATCGAAGAAGTCAAAGCACGCATTCAAAAACACATTGAATACACAGGCAGCGTCAAGGGCAGCCACATTCTCGATAACTGGGAAGAGGAATCAGCCAAGTTCCTCAAAGTGATGCCTGCAGATTACGAGCGTGTGCTCAACTCACTCAAGCGTGCCGAAGAAAGTGGCCTGCAGGGCGATGACGCCATACTCGCTGCCTTCGAAGAAAACGCCAAGGTCGGCAACTAATCATACCGATCATTTAAACGAACAAACTTAAAACTAACTCACTCAAGTAGAAATGGGAAAACCAACAGGATTTTTAGAATTTGAACGCGCGACCATTCCGGATCGCTCGCCACTCGAACGCATCAAGGATTGGAAAGAAATCCACGAGCACGGAGATAATGGCACGCTCAAGAAGCAAGCCTCACGCTGTATGGACTGCGGCGTACCTTATTGCCACACAGGCGTAAATATTAGCGGCATGGCCAGCGGCTGCCCAATCAACAACCTCATCCCTGAATTCAACGACCTCATCTACCGAGATCGCTGGGACGAAGCGCTTCAACGTCTTCGCAAAACCAACAACTTCCCAGAATTTACTGGGCGCGTCTGCCCTGCTCCATGTGAAGGCTCCTGTGTTCTTGGTATCATCGAGCCACCGGTTACCATCAAAAACATTGAGTGCTCCATTATCGATCACGGCTGGGACAACAACCTACTAACGCCAAACCCACCTGCTCAGCGCACTGATAAAACAGTAGCGATAGTAGGCTCAGGTCCAGCTGGCCTTGCAGCTGCGGATCAGCTCAATCAAGCTGGCCACACAGTCACCGTATTTGAACGTGCAGATCGCCCTGGCGGACTGCTCATGTATGGCATCCCCAACATGAAACTCGACAAGACAGAGATTGTCGACCGACGCATCAAGCTCATGGAGGATGAAGGCATTGTATTCAAATGTAATGTATTCGTCTCGGAAAACAACGAGTGGACCCCTGCCAAACTTCGTAATGAGTTTGATGCCGTCATCCTGTGTTGCGGTGCTACCAAACCACGTGATCTTCCGATCGAAGGCCGTGATGCCAATGGCGTCTATCAAGCCATGGATTTCCTCACTACCAATACTCAATACCAGCTCGACAACAGCTTCGACGGCACCAATCCTGAGCTCAATGCTACAGGCAAAGAAGTCATCGTCATCGGTGGTGGTGATACTGGCACGGACTGCGTTGGCACCAGCATTCGCCAAGGTTGCAAAAACGTTGTTCAGCTTGAGATCATGCCCCAACCTCCGATGGATCGTGCTTCTAATAACCCGTGGCCAGAATGGCCTAAGGTCTACAAAATGGACTATGGTCAACAGGAAGCTGAAGCTACCCAAGGGGCCGATCCACGCAGCTACCTCGTCATGACCAAAGAGATTCTCAAGGACGAAGCCGGCAATGTAACCGGACTCCAGATCGTCGACATCACTTGGGGCAAAAACGACCAAGGCCAGTTTGTCCCTCAGGAAACTGACGGCACCCTTCGCACACTCGATGCTCAGCTGATACTTCTCGCCATGGGCTTCCTTGGACCAGAGGAAAAGATTATCGATCAGTTCAAACTCGATACCGATACACGCTCAAACGTCAAAGCAGATCATGAGATTTACACCACTAACGTAGACGGTGTTTTTGCCGCTGGCGATATGCGCCGCGGCCAGTCGCTCGTCGTCTGGGCAATCAATGAAGGCCGCGGAGCTGCACGAGAGTGTGACCGCTTCCTCATGGGCAGCACCCAGCTCCCTTAGAGGATTCATAAATTTGATTTATTTCATATCAGACCGGGGTGCGTTGTCATCCCGGTCTTTTTTTGTACGCCTGGATACCGAAATCCAGCAGACTCGAAGATGTCCTAGGCTGCAAATGATCTTATTCCTGAGCCTCTTCTTCAATACCTTCCTCAATATCCTCTAGCATCCCCTGCCTATCCTCCTGCTTAAGGGTAACTAACCCCACAACAAACACTGCTATGATACCCGCCACAAAGACTACTACCCAAGCAACAACCTTTCTCCTAGTGTTGTAACTCGACTTATACACACCCTTTAGTTATCAAAAAAGACGGAGCGCATCAAGATTCATCTCAATCCACCGGTTCCTTCGCAATCAAGATTGCGAAGCGTGTTACCGCCTGTGGAATTTTTTGCCTCGTAAAACGAAAAAACCCTTATAGAATAAGGGTTATCTTCAATGGTGCGCGCGAGAGGAATCGAACCTCCACAGGGTTGCCCCCACATGAACCTGAATCATGCGCGTCTACCAATTCCGCCACGCGCGCACTGAAGACGGGCGAAATGAAGCAGCTAGGATGGAAAATTGCAACTACGATTTTTACAGATTCACCCGCCAATCAGCCTCTCGGTATCGGTGTGCTCAGCCATCCTAGCCAGTAGACTTTTTGCTTTTATCACCTCTTAATTACTGTAAAAACATTCCATTCCGTAATGCCAACTTCGTTCTCTGACATTCATGGTGAAATTGATGGCTTAAACGTTCATCTTTTCACGCTCAAAAGTGCCAATGGCTTGCAAGCAAAGGTCAGCGAGTTTGGAGCCCATCTGACCAGTGTTATTCGGGTCGATGATGATGGCCATGAGCAGGAGCTCACTATCTCCCATGATCGCTTTCAAGGCTGGCAAGACAACTCGGCCTTCTACCTAGGAGCGACATGTGGCCGTTTCGGCAACCGTATCGCTCACGGTGAATTTAATATCGGCCAAAACCGCTACACGCTGGCCACCAATAACGCCCCCGCAGACATCCCCTGCCACCTGCACGGAGGCCCTACAGGATTCCACACTAGGCTTTGGCGAGGCGAATTACTCGAAGACGGAGAACGTCATGGCGTGCGACTCACGCTTCACTCCCCCGATGGAGATGAAGGATACCCAGGCAATCTTGATGTAGCGGTCACCTACTGGCTCAATGACAACAACGAGCTAAGTTGGCATGCCGAGGCAAGGACGGACCAAGCCACTTTAGTCAATATCATCAATCACACCTACTGGAACCTCAGCGGCGAACTTAACTCCCCGATCACCGATCACCAGATTCAGATTCATGCCGATTATTTCCTGCCTACCAATGCGGGCATGATACCAACTGGGGAAATCCGTTCTGTTACCGATACCCCGATGGACTTCACGCGCCCTGAGCTCATCGGCAAAAACATCCAAGCGGATTACGAACCCCTCCACATCGCAGGTGGCTATGATCACTGCATGGTGCTGCGCGACCACCACGATCAAACGATCGAACCCCAAACCGCTGCTATTGTTCACCACCCCGGCACTGGCAGAAGCCTGGAAGTGCTCACCAACCAGCCCGGCATCCAGTTTTACACTGGAAATTACCTCTCCGATCCCTTTGGCTATCGTTCAGGGCTTTGTTTGGAAACTCAAGGCTTCCCAGATGCACCAAATCACCCTAATTTCCCTTCTGTCGTGCTGCAACCCGGTGAAACCTACCGCCACGATCTAATCTGGAAAATCTCCTAAATGCCGATCTAAACAACCTCCTCCCAAAAATACAACAACCACACCTATGAACACAACTATCGAAGTATCCCTGTTTATCATCGCCGTTGTCGGCGTTATTGCTCTTGGAATCTGGAAATCCAAGGATGGGGATGANNTCCTATGAGTGGATGGCGGCCGTCACCTTGGTCTTTGTTGCGTTCTGGTTCCTTCCCAAGTTCCTCAAGGCCGGCCTCTACACCATTCCGGAATTCCTCCAGTACCGCTTCGACGGCGTTGCACGCCTCGCCATGGCCATCCCCGCCATCGTCACACTCGTCTTTGTCACCACCTCCTCAGTCATCTTCTCAGGAGCCAAGTTCGTCTCTGAATATTACAATGACATCCCCATCATCAACAACCTGACCGCCATGTGTTGGCTGATCGCCGGCTTTGCTGCCGTCTACGTCTTTATCGGCGGACTTAAAGCCTGCGCCTGGACCGACCTCATCTGGGGCGCCGCGCTCATTGTCGGTGGTGCCGTTGTCATGTGGTTTGCCTTCCAAACCATCGCCGATCGACCTGCCGATGAACTCATCCTCACCAAAGTTGCCAACTCAGAAGCAACCGTAGCCGACCTCGAAGGCGCCTCTGCCTGGGAACGCATTAAGCTGCTCAACGACGGCGTTCGAGGCGAAGCCGAAGCTGTAAACGGGCCCAACGGATCAGGCGGAAAAATGCACATGATCCGTCCTAAGGAAGACACCGACATTCCATGGACCGCACTGCTCATTGGCCTCTGGATTCCTAACTTTTTCTACTGGGGTCTCAATCAATACATCGTGCAACGAACCCTCGGTTCCAAGTCCCTTGCAGAAGGTCAAAAGGGTATCGTTTTTGCCGCGATGCTCAAACTGGTCATTCCTTTCATTGTCGTCATCCCCGGCATTCTCGCCTTCAATCTTTTCTCTACCGATCTGCACAGCTCAGCCGCGGGTAAAAACATCAAGGCCTTTGAGGAAATCGGTGACAAACAAACCATCGTCGTCGATGAAGCCTTCGTAAAACTTCAGCCGGAACTGGTTCCTGGAATCATTGATCACAACAAATCTCTTGCAGGCCTTCCTGCAGAGGTCGCTCCCGACGCCTCACCCGTGGTGCTCGCATCCATGATTAATGACCTGTCCAACAAGGCCCGCGAAAAAGACGATACCCTCACAGAAGGTGCCAACCTTTCAGGCTACGACTATGACGCAGCCTTCCCTGTGCTCGTTCGCAACCTGATCAAACCACACCCATTTATCTCATGGTTCGTCCTGGCTGCTCTCTGCGGCGCCGTAATCAGCTCACTAGCATCCATGCTCAACTCCGCGTCAACTATCGCCACGATGGATCTGTATGCGAAGTTCTCAGGAGAAACCGATTCTCACAAACTCGTGCAAGTCGGCCGGTTCTTTGTGGTCATCTTTGTTCTGCTCGCTGCATTGGTTGCGCCAAAACTTGATAACTTCGGAAGTATCTTCAAATACATTCAGGAATTCCAGGGCTTCATCTCGCCTGGTATCCTCGCCGTATTCATCTT
>DBBL01000087.1:0-4077 GCA_002292185.1 Akkermansiaceae bacterium UBA985
TTTTTCTAGAAGGCTCTGCTTTTTTTTAGAGCGCCCACTCAGCAATCAATCCCTTTTTATTCGGGCTCTTATTCGATGATCGCCTCTAGGGACTTAAAGAATCGTTCAAAGGCGTCAGGGAAATGGGCCTTCAACGCCTCGGCATAGGCCACGGCATCGAGACAATGAACCATCTCGCCATCAGGGCCGGTGAATTTTTTCAGCACAATCTCTTTGGGAACTTCAGATTCCCAGTAACGTTCCCAGTAAAAAGCGGCCTCATAACCATCTCGGCGCAGGACCATCGTCTCGGGTGTTTTACCAACATAGTCGGTGCTGGAAATGGATGTTTGGCTTGGTGTGTCATTCCATAGATTGCGCCCGGCAAGCTGCTGATAGCTTGCTGGAGGCATGCCTAAGGCGTGCATCAATGTCGGCATGACGTCGATGTGGTTAACGTCCTTGCGAGCCTGACCACGCCCCATGGAAGAAGGCCACTTGATAAGGATGGGCACGGCCACTTGCTCTGGCCTCAATGATGAGCAGTGAAACCAGCTACCCTGCTCCTGGAATTCCTCTCCATGATCACCGGTGAGAATAATGATACTCTCGTCGTAGCGACCTTGCGCTTTGAGAAATTTGCAAAATTGTTCCATCTGCAAGTCCACCCACGCCACGGAGTTCCAGTAGCGGTTCACCACACGCTGCACTTCCTCCTCAGACGGATTCATGGGGAACTGAGTATCCTGATCGTAGTCCTTGAATGGCGGATCAAATTCCTCGTGCCAGTAATAGTTGTAATGCGGTGAGTCCAATGCGGTGACATAGACACCACCACTGGGGCGGGACACAACGGCCTGAACCAGCCGATTCATAATTACCACTTCTCGTTGAGCAATACCGAGCTTTGTTAGTTCATTACCATCGCGAGCTTGCTCGAGGATATGGAGTAGGTTCTTTCCGTGACCAAAGTTAGAAAAGCCGAAGTCCTTGTAGCCAAGATCACAAATCGCACGTGCTTCAATCTGGTATCCAGCCTGCTTTAAATACTGCAGAGCTAAGGCGCCTTGAAACTCATCTCTCTTGGGAATCTCTTCGAGTGCCTGACGCCAAAAAACAGGCAAACGGCTGTGGAAAAAGCTAAACCAGGATAAATGGGTGGCGTTAGAAGCGGCCCAAGTCCCGTCAAATTCTTGACACTCGTGATCACGCAAGCGAGTCATGAACGGGGCGATGTCAGGCTTGAGCGCATCACTGCGAAGACTCTCAAGCATGAAAATAAAAACGTCAGGCTTCTTAGCCAGCTCAGGAATTTCTAGAGTGGCTGGCACTTGCCCCTGATGAAAGACGACATCAAAGCTGCCCAAACCTTGGGGCGGCGTAAACATACCGATGTGCACGTGAAAATTGGTCTGCTCACCTTGCCTTACTGTGATCTTTTTCCATGTTGCCCCGATGCCCTGTTCGGCCAAAACACCAAGCCAGCTAAAGACAACAAGCAGGACAAAAAAGCCTAAGGACAAACGTGTTTTATATCGATGAGAAATCCAGTGACAAGCTGCGGAGATTATAAAGGCAAATAGCAGCACCCCTGCCACCATAAGCCACGCCCCAAGCGGACCGATGTCCAAGCCACTGGTCTGTAATTCCACCGCCAAGTCTAATCTGCCGGTAGCCGTCAAGGCATTGGCCACGTCGAACAATGTTCTATTCCACATCACTCCGAGCAGCTGATCGACAATCACTAAGAAAGGCACCAAGGCCACGATCAGCCACGGCACCCAACGAAGGTACTTAGGCGCGGAGCGCATTGAGAGCTCAACGAGCAGACATACCGCAGAAACCAAAAATAGATGGGTTAAAAACCGCCCCATAAAAATACTGAACTTCTCGCCTACGCTGGCATCCATGCCAATAATTAAGGTGAGGTTATTAAGCAACAAGCTAGCCAGAAGCACAAAAAAGAAGACGAGGTTGACGTGGTTCTTTTTATCCAGCCATCGCAGGACATCATTCAAGCCCATCCAGTCTGCGGACCGTACTCTGCGGCGGCTAAAGGCATAAGTGATGCTCAGCACTAATAAGCCACCGACGAGGTAAGGGTAATAAACACCCAGCCAATAAACACCCAACCAATCGGTATTGAGCCCCCATAGACCAAGGCCAAATAACAAGCCTGCCGAAACTGACATCACGCTGTCTTCCTTTCCTAATAGCCATCGACTCAGTTTCCACCAATATCCTGCAAGCATCGCACCCGCTGCCATCAGGCCGACGGCGGTGACCAGATTGAAGGCAAAATTCCCCGGACCGTGGCGCAGAGCGACCTCAGTAAAGGGCCATTGCCATGCCTCCAAGAATGGCACCAAGAAGCACATCATTCCGCCCAGCCACGCCACGAGATGCTGCCAGTGGAAGGTGTCCCTTATTTTTGGTTGCCTTAGGTGCATTGTAGGCCCCCACTTAACAAGGCTTCCGCCCATTAGCAAGTGCTGGTTACCGGTTCACATTGAGACCCATACAGGGGCCATAAAATGCCTGCCTTTTATCTTACCATAAGGCGGTAATAGATTGAAAATAGGGCGGAAACAGGCAAAAGCAGCTCTTCGAAGGCAGCAAATAACGGGCTGATGATCACTTTTCGTCATAATTCGCCGAAAAACAGTTGCAATCATATACCTGATGGGCTAGTTCTGCCGCCCGCTCAGAGCTTACAAAGTGTAGCTCGAGCCCAGATTCAACTGATTTCCTAACTCGAGGCCACCATGAACATTATCGACAAAATCGAAAACGAGCAGCTCAAAGACGTCGCAGACTTCAATGTCGGAGACAGCCTGAAAGTCCACACCCGTGTGGTAGAAGGCGGTAAAGAGCGTATCCAGATCTTTGCAGGTCTTTGCATCGGCATTAAAGGCAGCGGTCTTAACACTTCCTACACCGTTCGTAAAATTTCATCCGGTGAGGGTGTTGAGCGTGTATTCCCACTGCACACACCACGTGTTGCTCAGATTGAAGTAACACGCCGCGGCAAGGTTCGTCGTGCTAAGCTCAACTACCTCCGCGAACGTGTCGGCAAACGTGCTCTCTACGTGAAGCCTGCCGACGCAAGAGACAACTAGTAGGTTCAGGTTTTATCCAACTTACTTTTCTTTTACAAAAAGCCTCCTTTTCGGGTGGCTTTTTTTGTGCCAAAAAAGCATGATTTCCCCTCCATAAGAGACTCCTTTATCGCGATCACAACCTATGCGCATTCCCATTCCTACGGTCATCATCCTAGCTGTCGTCGTCACCTTGACGTCATGGTTCATAGGCACACGTAAGATGGATTTTGCCAAAGCCCCTACCCCAGAGGAATTCGTGCAAATCGCCAAGCAATGGGAAGACGGTAAGCCGCACATTACGCCATTAAAAAAGTCTAAGCGCCAGCTAGCAGAGACAGGCGAGGACGACTCTGATCAAGCGCTCAACCATGGCCCCAGTAAAAAGCAGGATCAATTCCCCGAGATTGACTTCGACTCATCTCCTTTGCTCTCTGAGCATGGTGTTCTTCAAGATAAGGGCGCTGGCTATTTAAGTCGTTTTGCCCGCCATCTTGAATCAATAGGACAAGCCAAACACGCGCTTCTAGCATGGGAACGTGTCATTGATACGACATACCCTGACAAGAATGAGCGCAAACAGGCACTCTCGGCGATCAAACGCCTCAAAAGCAGCCAGCCACCATGGAACCCAGACCCAAGCAGCGGCATCCAACTTACCCTCCAAGCAGGAGCCAGCGTGAATGACGCGCAGGTTCTCAAAAGAGCGCTTGAAATTGCGGCTCAAAACATGAGCACCGCATCGGGAAGCGTGGTCCAGGTCAGCGTAAAGCTATCACTTGGCAAAAACTCAAATAAGCAGGCTTCCGTTGTGCCTATCGCGCTATGGTTATCACGGCCGGCCTCAGCAACACGCACGACTCAGGCAGAGACATCTCCCGTTTCATTTATGGCTGACGCTAGTGACGAGAGCATTCTGAACAGCAAAATTCAAGTGGGCGTATACAACATCATCCGCAAGCAATTGGCCACGGAAACCAGTTTTTCTCAGCTAGCTGAG
>DBBL01000087.1:4092-7678 GCA_002292185.1 Akkermansiaceae bacterium UBA985
CTCATCGAGTGTTACATCACACGCCTAATGTGGCGTGAATTTGCCAACAGCATGAAAGAGTAAGAGCCGAAGAGTAAGGGCAGGTTAACACCCAGTAATCAGCTACATGGTGTAGGATTCTTCAACACGCTTGGCAACGTCACGATAGCCGTAATCGACCTCATAAATTTGCTTGAAGCTATCTAGAGCTGCCGGCTTGTCGTTCATGTCGAGGTGAACAAGGCCTTTTTCGTAGAGCACCTCTTTCTTGGTTCCGTCCATGCCGTGCAAGTCAGCCAGAGCGTCGGACAACTGCTTGATGGCGATGTCGTGCATGCCTTTGGATCGGAATGTCTTACCTAGCAGCAGCAATACACGAGTTCGTATATGCGGGTTTCGTGTTGCCTGCTGAAGATGGGGAATAGCATCACTGAAGTTACCTGCATTGTATAATGCCAAACCCAGCTCGTATCTCAGCTGTGGATCCGTTGGATTCCTCTCGACCCTGGCTTGAGCCTCGTTGACTTGCTGAGAGGTACGCTCTCTGAGCATATTCTCATACTGTGCTCGCAACTCAGCATTCTCAGGGTTATCGTCAGCAGCTTTTTTAACGGTAGCAAGCTCGAGCTCAGAAGACTTAGCCTTCATGTAATTGGCCTTGCTCTGCAGCGCTACATCCATGCTACTCAATTCATAAGCACGGGCATAATAAACATAGGAGTTAGTCCAGTCCTCGAGCTGCTCGTAAAGATTGGCAGCTTCCTTCGTGAGCATCAGGTTCGCATTATCTGTCGCAAGCTTCTCGAGTAGTATTGCTAGTTTTCCTTGAATTTGGTCACGTGTCATCGCGGCACGATTAGCTGCTTCCAGTTGTGCCGCTTCACCCGAATCCTTCATCACATCACGGAAACCTTTTGCCTCCTCCCAATTCTGCTTCTTCATCGACGCCCTTGCGGTAGCATCTTTACCACCCTTGATAGCATCGGTGTCAGACGAGTCACGTTTGACGATGTCAGCGTAGACATCGGCTGCCTTGTCTGGGAAATCCCGAGCCAGGTAGTGTTCGGCCAGCTTATGCAGCAGCATGGTATTAGCCGACGCGTTGTTCCTTACATTCTCCAAGGCATATGCTGCCGTGTTGAGCATGTTGAGACGCATCGCACAATCATAGAGGATATCATTGGCCTGATCGTCAAAGGGAGATTTAGCCAATTCTTTTTCGACTGCCATCATACCCGCAACAGGATCTTTCTTGCCCAGTGATGCTACTTTCATCAATGCCAAGCCACCGCCGCCGAAGAAACCCTTTTTAACCTTTTTACCGGCATTCGCGGCAAGGGCACAACTTCTTGCCAGCTTGCGCGCATCAATAAATCCAGGATTCTCTTCCAATACAGCATGACACAGCTTGATGGCATACGCGTGGTGACCCATCTCTAAAGCACTCTGTGCTTTGAGCCACAGCGTTCTCGAATCGATGTTCAGATCCTCTTCTTTAATTTCTACAACCTCGACAACCTCTGCATTCTCGGCTTCGAGTTCTTTCGCTTTTGCCTTGTCTTTGCTTTTCTTCATATCAGCTGGTAGGATCGTAGGTCTTGTCTCGGATAAGAACAAGCCCACTGGATAACTCCCAATAGTTTGACTCATTATAATTTAATAGCAAGCGATTGCGATATTTTCTGCAGCCAAAAAATGACGCTGCCAAAGCTAATCCCCCTCTCCAGTATGTTCGAGAAATAGGCTCCATCAGTCACCTCTCACCCTCTTGATTCAGCCCTCATCTGCGCATGCCATCATTTCATTTACATTGACATTTCGGCTCACTAATGGATAGTGTTTGCGTGCGTAAGCTTTGCTCATACCTTTTAATTCTGACATTTCTCACCGCCTATGGGCGCTGTGTGGCTGATCAATTGGGTATTTTGCACACCAGTGGCACTGCCTGTTGCACCGTCGTATGTGAGGATGTTGATCTCAGCTGCGTGCAATGCCCAGAAACCGAGGCTGCAGAAACTCAGCAACCGCACCACCCTGCAGACGAGAATGAACCCGCACCCTGCCAGCTCTGTTTCATCCTCGACACAGACAGTGTCATGTTGGGGGCCGAAATGAAAATGCCGACGCCGCATTTCCATGACTCCCCTGATAGTCTCGCTTACACTTTATTTTCGACACACACCTTGCACAGCCACTTTGGGCTGTCAGATTTTGTGCTCCGAAGCTCGGGCCAACCAGGCCCTGCCATAGAACAGCACTCGCGTTTATTGCTCACGTGCGGCAAAGCGACTCCCGTTCGAGGCCCATCAGTTGCTTGATGTGCACGCTCCCACAACCTGCCCATTCTTGAGCAGCTTTTTTGTGTGAGTTCGTGTTGCCATTTGCCGAGGCCGTTTATGAGCCCACGGCATTCACTCTCGAGAATTGGGTGTATCCATCTCGATTCCTATTTCAAAACACTACGTTATTTTCTCACATGCCATCGCAACATCACCTATCTTTCATCGGCCATCTGAAAACACCATTAATGGTGTCCATGATGACCCTCTTCACTCTATCCGCCACATCACTGCATGCGCAGGAGTCACTGATCATCTCAGTGGACTCGATCGAAGACCGCATTCAAAAACAAAACCCAGACCTAGCTGCTGCACGTAAGCGCATTGCTGAGGCCAAGGGCCGGCTCGATCAATCAGGACGCTTGAGTAACCCCGTATTTGGAATCGAGGCCTCACAGGACCCTAGTTTTGATGAGCACGCGCTGAGTGTCAGCATTGCCCAGAAATTCCCTCTTACTAACCGGCTAGCTCTCGCACGTGCCATATCTCAGACCTCCTTACAAGCGGCAGAAGCCGAAGTGCTTGATGTCGAGCGGCGCCTTAGCGCAACGGCCAAGCAGCTAGTCATTCAAATTCTAGCGAATCAACAGCAACGGCAGCTGCTCAAAAAACAGCAGACTCTTGCCCATCAATTCGCCACACATTTAAGCGACTCAGCAGATAAGGGCGAAGGCTCAGTTCTCGATGCTGGCCAGGCTAAACTAGAGGCTGCGCAATTCACCAATAAACTTCGCCAGCTCAGCGCTAGGTCAGCCTCTTTTCATGGCCAGCTCAAGCCTCTACTCGGCATGGCCACCACAGAGCTGCTCTCAGTAACCGGCAACTTATCGGGCTTTCATCTACCATCAAGCTCAGCGCAAACAAACCAGCGTCCAGATCTGAAAGCCGCCAAACTTCATGCTACTGCTGCCACTCAGTCCGCCGCACTGGAGCGCGCCAAATCACGTGACGATATAGAGCTCACCTTCACTGCAGGAGTAGAGCGCACAGAAGATGTTCCCGTGGGATACGATTCCGAGAAATATTTTGGTATTGGCTTTCGCATTCCGCTCCCCCTCTGGAATAAAAACAAAGGTGCTATCGATGAGGCGGACGCACGCTCTGAGCGCAAACATCTGGAAGTCAAAGCCCTCGATCACAGGATTCAACATCAAGCCTCTACCGCATACACGGAAATGTCAGAGTGGGCAAAAATTGGACGAGAAATATCCATCAATCTTCTCCCCATGGCTCGCAAGCAAGCAGAGCTCGCTGTCAATGCCTACCAC
>DBBL01000139.1 GCA_002292185.1 Akkermansiaceae bacterium UBA985
TTCATGTCGAGGGCCACCGTGGCAAAGATAGGAACTAACAATGCCGTGCTGGCCGTGTTGCTGGATAGCTCGGTGAGAAATATCATGAAGAGGACAATGACGCCTACGAGAAGGATGATCGGCCAGTCGGTGGCGATGGCCTGAATTTCCCTAGCTAGATATAAACTAGCTCCGGTCACACCAAGAATTTTACTTAGCGTAAGCCCGCCGCCAAAAAGCAATAATATCCCCCAATCAGTTGCGCGGTCGATATCTTTCCAGCTAACAAGGCGACAGGCTGAAAGGATCAGCACGGCGCTCACCGCAATGATGGTATCGAATGATTTTGAAATGCCAAAAAAGTCGGCGATGTGGCTGCTGAAAAGCCAGGCGCAGATGGTAAGCAGGAAGATCGCCAAGGTCAGCATGCGTTTACCGTTGAAGCTGAATGATTCTTTCTGCACCGTGAGTGTTGGAATCTTACCCGGGTTGAGGAGTAAGCGTAAAAGAATAAACAACACAGGAAGCAAGACCATCACAGCGGGTAAGCCGATACGCAGCCATTGGGTAAAATCCATTTTCAAATGAGCTGCGGCGATGGCATTGGGGGCTGTGCCAATGAGGGTGCCCATACCCCCGATGCTCGCTGAGTAAGCAATACCCAGGAGAAGATAAGTTGCTGCCCTCGCCGCGATCGACTTGTCACAGTGTATAGAAATATTGCTTAGGATTCCGAGTGCAACGGGCAGCATCAGTGCCACGGTGGCCGTATTGGTAATCCACATTGAAAGCGCGGCCGAAACCATAAACAAGGCCAATGCCGTGAGCTGAAAATTTCCACGCCCAAGGCTAACGATGTTGATTGCCAACCAACGGTCCAGTCCCTGTTTTGACAAGGCTGCCGCCAAGCCGAAACTACCGAGAAACAGGAAGATCAAGGGGTGGGCGAATCCTGCGAAACTGCCACTGACATCGAGCACTCCAGTGAGTGAAGCAATCACGGGAACTAAAATAGCCGTTAATGCCAGAGGCATGGCTTCGGTAAGCCAAAGCACGGCAGCCAGAGCTAGGATAGCAAGCCCCGTGCGTATCGAAGCTGCATCTTGATCGTTGATCGCCTCGTCGAGGGGTAGCCAGTTGCGAATCAGCACAAAAAGGAGTATGGCAAACCCGATGATGGCTACTTTTCTCGCGCTTGCAGAGAGGTGATAGATCGAGTGCTTTTCACGTAGAATGGTTTCCTTGTGATCTTGCATGTGTAGACTCTTACACAGTTGTTATCATGGTATCAAGCCTTGGCCAGGCCGCGGCGAAGATAGAGCGAGATGAGATCACCGATGAAGATGACCGCCGAGCCAAGCAAGACATAAAAGATCATCTCATCATAAGCGCGGGAGAAGTTTCTGGATAGCTGGATGTGGAGACCTAGAGAGGCAAAGCCCAGCATGCCGAGCACGGTGGCTTCCCGGACACATGTTTCCCATCGGTAAAAGAGATACATCAAGAAGCGGTTAAATGAGGCTGGAACAAAGCTGGAAAAATAGCATTGCAGGCGACCTGATCCAGTATGGAGCAGCTGGCGTGGTGCTTCAGCTGGCTGGTTTTCGATCACTTCTCCCCACAGCCGTCCGAGGATGCCGAAGTTGTGTAGTGCGAGTGCTAACACTAATGGCCATGCGCTGACTCCAAGTAGGCCGATGAGTAGGTATGCGTAAATATATTCTGGGATTGCACGGCTAATCACGAAGAGGAATCGTGTTAGCAGACCGACGCTTCGCCAAATAATATTTCTAAAGGGATTGTCTTTGCCTCCAAATAGACCCAAGGGTTTAGCACTAGCAAGTGCTCGGCTTGCCCAGGGAAGCAGTAGCCAGGCGGCAAACGCTGAGATGATAATCGCTGCAGTAGCCATCGCTATAGTGTTGATCACGGCAGTTTTTCCGTTTTCGCGCCAAAGCTCGTTAGCCCATGGAATAGCATCATCCCATGCGCCGCTTTCGCGTACCGGTGCTGGAGTCATCTTAGTTAAGAAATGAGATAGGCGATCACTCTTGCTGAGTTGCATGGTGTTCGAGCTGCTAGCCTTGACCAAAGGCTCGGTAGAAACATTGATGATGGATGGGAACCAAGAAATGATGACCAATATTACGGATGACCACAGCAAGGCTCTGGCCATCATGCTTCGGGGCGCCGTGCGTTTGAGTTGTTTGATATTCTGCTCACCGCTTCCGCTGAGATCTGGCATGGTGGTTCGCTTGGGAATACGGTTGAGGCGTTTTCTGAGCAAGGCTCCCAGCGCGTCTACGAGGAGAATCACCGCGAGCAGAAGGTAAAGCTCGGTCCACAACTCGTTGTAAAAATGATTCTCAAATGACCGAGTGATCGATAAACCAATGGTTTCGATGCCAATGAAGCCAAGAACCGCAGAGGATCTCAACGCGCACTCAAAGCGGTAAACGGTGTAGGTGGCGATGTCGGGAAAGGATTGAGGAATCAGAGAAGTGAGGAATGCTTGCAGCGGGCCAGCTCCTGACGCGATGAGGTGGTCTCGCGCGCGGACTGATTGTTCGTCAATGATTTCAGAGAAGACTTTGGCCAAAGTTCCCGTGAAGGGTAGGGCCAGAGCAACACAGGCTGTGATCGGCTCGTGGCCAAGGGCGGCAAGGAAAAGAATCGCCCAGATGAGTTCATGAATTGAGCGCATCAGTGTGGTCAGTAATCTGACGCTGATTTGAATAGGTCTGAGCAGATAGCGAGCTGCTTTGTTGCCGGCTGAGACATCGCCGATCACAGAGGGCCACCATTTTGAAGAAGCGAAAAACCCGAGCAAGAGACCAGCGGGTACGGCCATGCTCATGGCGATAAATGCGTATCTCAGGGTGGTGCCCATTTCCTTGAGGATGCGCGCGGCAAATGGCATGGCATCATCTGGCAAACTCTGGCTTTGATCAGTGAGGGTGGGGTGCAATGCGGCACCTAAAAAACCCTCCTCACTGCCAGGAGGTGAGGGCGGCATTGGTCCAAGAATATAACGGCAACCAAAAAATAGAACCAGTAGCGCCAGCACGATCCATTTTCGGCCGTGCCCTTTAATTAAAGGTTTTGACGGTAATTTAGTCATGTTGGACTAAGTCCTGTGAATCCATCTTGAAAAGAGCTTGGCAGTCATCATTGCTTAACGCCTCTGATGAGCAGTCAAAGGCAATGCGGCCATAGCGCAGTCCGATCAAGCGGGGAAAAAACTCGCGGGCCAGCTCAAGATTGTGCAGTGAGACAATCAGGGTGATGCCTTCTTCTTTGGAAAGCTGCGACAACATCTGAATGGTGTCACGTGCGCGTGCTGGGTCGATTGAGGAGACGGGCTCATCAGCTAAGAGGATAGAAGGTTGTTGATAAAGCGCACGTGCCACCGCAACGCGCTGTTGTTGGCCTCCGGAAAGGCTATCTGTGCGATCGTATATTTTCTCACTGATGCCTGTGCGCTTGAGCAGTTCGTATACACGTGTGATTTCATCACGTGTTGGATGGATGAGCTGGCGCGCAGTTTGCAGGAGATTGATTTTGCCTAAACCGCCATTAAGAACATTGCGTAGCACACTAATATTAGAGACCAGACCTAGGTGCTGGGGAATCATCGCGATGCGTGTGCGCAGCAGTTTAATCTCTCGTGCGCTCAGTGTAGTTGGGGAGCTTCCAATAAGGCTAATGTCACCAGTACTTGGCAAAAGCTGGGTTCCCATAATCCTTAGTAGCGTTGTCTTGCCACAGCCAGAGGGCCCTATCAATGCAACCTGCTCGCCGGATTTTACATCCAAAGATATAGAGTCCACGGCCTTAGTGGATCCGAATTGATGAGTAATCTGGGATAGCTGCAGTGACATCGGAAGTAGTGATAAACAAAAAAACAGGTCAGGGCAATGTAATCACCCTGACCTATGTAAGATTGTATTTGTCGTTTATTTTAACTTCACCTTTTTCATGACATCAGCGATGCCCTTAAAGGTTGCATTGTCGACTTTGACGAACTGATTGCGGTCAAATGCCTTCAGTACGGCAGGATCTTTGCAGTTAATAAGAGCCTCTTGAAGTTTGTCGGTAAAACCATCACCGAATACCTTATCAAGACCAGCATGCGCGGTGAAGTTGTAATCTGCGTATGTTGGTGTCTCCCAGATCACACGACATTTGTTGGCGTCGATCTTACCTTCTTTGACAAGGCGCTCATAGGTGCTGAAGCTCAGAGCTCCTGCTTGATAAGTGCCATCCTGTACTTGGTAGGCAGTTTTGTCGTGCGCACCGGAAAAACCAGGATTATTGAAGTATTCAAGAGGTCCCAGCCCTGTGTTCTTCACAATAAAGTGAGAAGGCATGATGCAGCCTGAAGTAGAGCCCGAACTTCCAAAAGTAAATGTAAGCTCATTAAGGGTAGCTGGGAATGTCTCGGATTTACTAAGTCCAGTAGATTCGTGGGCAATGAAATAGGATTTGAACTGAAGATCTTTGGCTCCTGCTACGATCGCGCTCGATCCTGGGATCTCATTGCGCGCTTGCACTCCTGATACACCGCCAAACCATGCCAGCTGGATGTCACCTGTGACAAACTTGTCGACTGAAGCGCCGTAGTCGCTTGATGCTATAAACTCAACTTTGATACCAAGCGTTTCAGAAAGCCATTTGGCTGCCGGGGCATAACGTTCAGACTGTGCGGTCGTGTCTTGATCCGGTATTGCGGAAAAACGCAGAACGGGTTGACCTTTGCTTTCTGGTGCCTCGGCGGCGTCTTTTTTCTCCCCACAGCTGCTTATAGCAACCGAGCATGCGGTAAGACATGCCAAGCCAGTGTATCTCATTGTATTGTTACGTTTCATATAAATATGGTGGTTTATAAAACAGCTTGATAGAAACAATGCGGAACTTTCTGTGTCCAGCATATTAACCTAATCACGAGGCGGAAATCACGTCATCAAGAATTCTCTGCAGAAGTCAGCTTGGCCTGGCTGTAATAACGGGTAATTTTCATCGGTAAAGCTGTTTAAAGTTGCACGCAACTAGGAAATATTGATTTCTTAAACATCTAGTATTCCTTGATTGTGTAAATTTCCAGCACGTCGTTATCGTTGAAGATTAGGCGATTGTGCTTGTGATGGAAAAAAGAGTTAAAAAAGATACCAAAAGGTATTGACGTGACGTCGATTTCGGGTAGTTTCCCGCCGCCGCTCCATTGGAGGGCACGCGAGAGACATCCAAGTCGATCGGAGACAATGTTCGCAAGGACTCGTCTACGGTCGGTTTTTTTATCTCCACGTTGAAGTGATCTTTTAAAGTATGGTCCTGCTTACAAGGCGGATGA
>DBBL01000058.1 GCA_002292185.1 Akkermansiaceae bacterium UBA985
AAGGCCAAGCAGAGACACACTCCACCGCGGCAGGGCGCAAAGAAGCCCAACTGATCAAAGCCAAGCTAGCCCGGTCCGAGCAAGATCGTAAAATGGATCGGATCAAAGCCGAGCGTATTCTTACCGCCACTCCAAATTACCAGAAGCTCAACGAGCCACTCTACAACTCCCTCGACGAACATCTTGAAGTTCAAAATCAGCTCACAGATCAAACTGGGGAAGCCTTGGCCTCCATGCCTATGGCCTCTGATTTCCAAGGTGTGAAAGCGCGTGCACGGGTCACTAAAATTAAGGATCTGGGCGAAGCGCTTTTTCCCCTCGTTGAAGCCAAGCGTCAGAGGATGGAAACTTGGTCACACACGCAGCCCGTGAGCATAGGCCAGTCAGTGAGTGGTTTTTTTATGGGAACCCAATGGGTATCCAACTCGTCATGGCAGGATTTTTATGGAGTATTGCCCCTGCTAGCTGGCTCATTCCTAGTCGCCTTGGTTGCCATCCTGCTTGCTGTCCCTTTTGCCGTCGGAGGAGCCATTTACGTGAACCGTTTATCCACATCATTTGAGCAGCGCTGGATCAAACCCATCATCGAATTTATCGGAGCCATCCCATCTATTGTGATGGCCTTCCTCGGTGTCGTTGTGGTGGGTGCCCTCATTCAGGAGCATTCCCAGAACCCTCTTCTGAGCTGGATCCCGAGCTTCCCAGTCGAGCAGGATAAAACCATTCTCACCGCTGGTATTTTACTCGCCCTTATGTCTATCCCCACCGTATTCACTCTGGCTGAGGATGCCCTGAACAACGTGCCAAAGGCCTATAAGGAAGCTGCCCTAGCACTGGGTTCAACCGATCTTCAGACGGTCATCAAAGTCATCATCCCGAGCTGCGCCTCTGGAATCATCGCCGCGGTTTTACTGGGATTTGGCCGCATCATCGGCGAGACCATGGTGGTCCTGCTCGTCATGGGTGGGCGTATCGCCATTCCTGAATCCATTTCCGACCCCGCCCACTCGATGACAGGAATCATGGCCCAGGAAATCGGGGAAGTAGAACAGGGTTCACTTCACTGGAGTGCTTTGTTCATGGTCGGTTTGCTCCTCTTTGTCATCGCACTCACGCTCAACTACATAGCTCAAACAACACTGAGACGCTTGAGTAAACACTCCTGATTCCCCCTCCAAACCTTTCTATTATAACCATGGGATCAAGCAATAATCCATTCTCCAAACAGCGCAACTCCGAGCACATCAAAGAGACGCTCGTCAAGCTGACATTCATTGTCTTTACCTACCTAATCATCTTTGCCGCCTTAGGCATCTTCGGCAAGATCATCTATGAAGGTGCTCCAGTCCTGTGGCAAAAAGGCTGGTCCTTTTTTACCAAAAAGCCACAGACCCTGTTTGTTAATCAGGTGGAAAAAGGCGAGGGCATCGAGATTCCGGCACAGAATTTTGATGGTCTGCTGGCAAACAACCCAGATGCTGACAAGTGGCTTACTAACGTCACAGAGTTCGAGAAGACCACCGAGTTCATCAAGTTTGACCTTCTCAGCGGCTCACGTATTGGCAGTGGCTACCTCGGAGAACTCGAAAGCCTCAATGCAGATGTTTACGTCCTCTACACCGAGCGCGATACCGATGCCGCGGTTGGTTTTCAGCTGCAGGCTGAGAAGAAGATCAGCATGCAACAAAGCGATTACGTGGCACTTACCAAGGCCGACCACAAGCTACTGCCAGCGGAAACGCCGGAGCGAACTGTTAATCTCAGTGACTTTGAGCTCACCATTGCGGCCGGCGAATACCCGATTGGCAAGGACGCGCATGACGCCCTCGTTCCTACCGAATTAGTATTCCAAATGCGCCAGACCTTCGCCGATGACGAACCAGACAAAATCAACCTGACACTCATCCCGCACGAGCAAACCATCACTGTTTCAGCAGACATTTACTACGCCGCCTTTGATGAGGAGGAGAGAGGAACCCTCCCCGTAAAATCAGAGCAGGAAGTCCCCGTAAGCCGGACATTCCATGATTTCACCTTGGCTGCCGGTAGTTACATCACAAAGCCCGAAGCACTCTCAATCCTCGGAAAATATGGCATCCAACACCAGCACGACCCGCTCAAGGGCTCCATTGTCTTGAACAAAAACATTACCGGCCTTATCGTGCCTAAGGATTTTTGGGGAATCCTTACACAAGCGAACCCAAGCCTCAAAACGGCCAACCAAAGCACGGTTACTGCGGACACAGCCTACATTCGCTTCGATATTAGCAAGGACACTGAAATTCTGCTCGATACCGAGGACCGTGAAAGCATTGCATCCGCCAACGAGGCGACCGGGAAATTTGTCACCACCAGTGAGCAAACCCACTCTTACTCCGGTGGAGGTGTTATAGGCCCCATTATTGGCACCGGCCTTCTNNTTCCTCAATGAGTACGCACGAGCTGGAGGTTTTGTAAAAACGATTCGTCTCGCCATGCTCAACCTTGCCGGCGTGCCCTCGATCGTGTTCGGCCTCTTTGGCCTCGGGCTCTTCGTCATCCTTGCCCCTTGCGTAACATCCACACCAAAAACCTCGAGTGCCATGATGGTCCCGCTAGTAAAACTAGGCTCAAAACCTGAATTACGCGTCTGTGAGCAACAACACATTTACATCTGTGAAAAATCAAATTTGAGCAGTAGCGAGCTTACTACGATAGCCACCGCCAATGGATCTAAGCTCGTCTACGACGGCTGGATCTGGCTTTCACTGCAAGGATGGGGCACCTCCATTCTCGCAGGAGGATTCACTCTCGCCATGATGGTACTCCCAGTCATCATCACATCCTGTGAGGAATCACTAAGTGCTGTGCCCATGGGCTTCCGTGAAGCCTCGCTTGCCCTTGGTGCTAGCAAATGGCAGTCCATACGCACTGCCGTCCTACCCTATGCGTTTCCCGGCATTCTAACGGCCTCCGTACTGGGGATTACCAGGGTTGCCGGCGAAACCGCACCCATTATGTTTACTGCTGCCGTGGCAGAAAAATCAGAACTCCCCTGGGAGGGGCTCAACTCAACCGGCTTCGACAAGTTCCTCGACTTCCTCCAGAGCTCCGCTCAAGCCCTCCCCTATCATATCTACACCGTTGCCGGCCGCATCCCG
>DBBL01000029.1 GCA_002292185.1 Akkermansiaceae bacterium UBA985
AGAGAAATCAATTCTCGATTACGCTGCCAAGCTGCTCCAGATACAGGCGCAGAGACAAACGGCACGCGGCTACGCACACCCCCCGGACACACGCTGGGTATGGGAGTTTGAAAACTCGTTTCACCACACCCTAACCACAGGCCAGAGAGACGCCATCGATGATACCAAAGCAGACATGGAGTCGGGCAAACCGATGGACAGGCTGATCTGTGGAGACGTTGGCTTTGGCAAAACAGAGGTGGCCATTCGTGCCGTTTTCAAAGCAGTAATGGGTGGCAAGCAAGCAGCCGTCCTTGTCCCCACCACCGTGCTCGCCGAGCAACACTGGCGCACATTTCGCGAGCGCATGAGTGACTACCCACTCCGCATCGAACTTCTCAACCGATTCCGAAAAGCCAGTGAAGTGAGAGAAACTCTTGAAGGACTCAAGAATGGGTCCGTAGATATCGTCATTGGCACTCACCGCTTGATTTCCAAGGACGTCGCCTACAAAGATCTGGGCATTGCCATCATTGATGAGGAACAACGCTTTGGCGTGAAGCACAAAGAACGCTTTAAGGAGATGTTTGCCAACATTGATGTTCTCACCCTCTCCGCAACCCCCATTCCCCGCACCCTCTACCTCTCACTGATGGGAGCGAGGGACATGTCTTCCATTGATACTCCCCTGCCCGGAAAAGTCCCTATCAACACGGCCATTCACGGTTACGACGAACGCATCATTCGCGACTCGATACGCAGAGAGCTGAAACGAGGCGGCCAGATATTTTTCCTCCATAATCGCGTGCAAAGCATCGACCAGATGAAATCCATGCTCAACAAGATTGTTCCCGAGGCGAGCTGTGTTGTCGGCCACGGCCAGATGGAAAAAGACGAACTAGAGGTGGTGATGCGCACTTTTGTGCAAGGAAAAGCAGATATCCTGCTGGCAACGACCATTATCGAAAGCGGCATCGATATCCCCAATGCCAATACCATCATCATTGACCGTGCCGATCGCTTTGGGCTGGCAGATCTCTATCAGCTACGTGGTCGCGTGGGACGCGCAGGAGGCCAAGCCTATGCTATATTGCTCTTACCTCGGGACCTGATCAATAGTGATGCACGCAAGCGCATCAACGCCATCCAGCAGTATACCGCTCTGGGCTCTGGCTTCAAAATCGCCATGCGAGACCTCGAAATTCGGGGAGCAGGAAACCTATTAGGCACCAAGCAATCAGGCCATATCGCAGCCGTCGGCTTTGATCTCTATTGCCAGCTGCTGCGCCAATCCATTGACCAGCTCAGCACCGGCAGATCGTCCACCCGTGTAGACGTAACACTGCGTGCTGACTTCCTCTCCTTCAACGAGCTCGACTTAGATCAAGGTGGCGCCACTAAGGAAACTCTCAGAGCGTATCTGCCTGCGAACTATATGCCCGAGGCTAGGCTGCGCATATCAGCCTACAAGGAGCTAGCCGAGCTGATCTCCCTTAAAGAACTCAAGGCCCTCCGAACACGCTGGCAAGATCGTTTTGGCAAAGCCCCACGGCCAGTATTAAATCTCCTGCTTGCAACAGAACTTAAACTTACAGCGGCCAAGGCTAACATCAGCAGTGTTGAAATCCGAGAACAGCGACTCATGCTGACGAGAAACGGCAATTATATCTTCCTCACCGGCAAACGGTTCCCTCGCCTCGACGCCACGAAACCCTCTGGGAAAATCAAAGAAGCACTCGATATGCTGCAATCTATTTAAGCTCCAACAATCACCTCTAATTTACAGCTCACAACCGACCAATCTCCAGTTGACGAGAACACAGATAGCCTCATATTTAGCTTTGACGCAGGTCAGATTGAGCTATGAATTATAGGCAGCGATATTGCTCGCTAATTTGCTCTTCAAACTGCCCGCCAAATATCTGACAGCTACATCTAAAAAATCTAATAGATTCATATCATAGCCATCCCATGACTACCTTCAAAAAAGTATTTCACCTCTGCCTCACGCCCCTTGTCGCTCTTGTCACCCTTACGCTTTTCAGCACTGATGCTTCAGCTCGTGAAGTGACTGGCATTGCAGCAAAGGTCAACGGTCGTGTCATTACCAAGAATGAGTTGAATTATCACCTCACCCCATACCGGCAGCAACTGAATGCATCCATGCCACGTAAAGGCGCCCAGTATAATGAGCTCATCAACAATGCCCGCAATGAGATTCTCGACAGCCTCATTGAGCGTGAGCTTATCCTTTCTGAATTCAGAGTTCGCACCGGAGACCGCCAGTTCCCTCCCTACGCCATCGATCAAGAAATCGATCGCCAGATAAGATCACTCTATAACAACAACCGCTCTGAATTCAACAAATCGCTGCGCCAAGCTGGCGTCACACCTGCCCAACACCGCCGCGAGACAGAGAAGAAACTCATCGTGCAAGCGATGCGCTCCCAGCAGTTCAAAAATGCGACCCCGCCAATGCCCAGAGAGATCGCGGCTGAATACAATGAACATAAATCAAAAATGCGTGACATCACCGGCGACGCACTGGAATACCACAAAATCTACATTGCTAAAACCAACCCGTCAGATGCTCTGGTAACACCAGAAACCCAACTACAGCTCGCTGAAGATATTGTAGCTCGCCTCAAAAAAGGTGAGGCCTTTGAAGGCTTAGCCAAAGAATATTCGGTAGACTCATACGCACAAGATGGCGGTAAGGTTGGAAAAACCAAACGCACGGACCTATCCCCTGCTTTTGCTGCCATTCTGATGGAAACACCAACAGGTGAAATTCTCGGTCCGCTCGAAGACACCAGAGGCTATACTATTGTCAGACTCGACAAAAAACACCTCGGCCCTACTCCCACTCTTGAAGCCGTGAAGGGCAGAATGGAATCTCGAGTTCGCAGTCGTAAAAACAAAGATAAAAACGACCGCTGGATAGAGCGCCTGAAGGCCAATGCAATGATCGAGAAAAAGATTTAATAGCTCACTGAACACCCTTCATTCCGTGGACACCAACTCGACACTCTTCGATCTCTCTGGCCAGGTTGCCGTTGTTATTGGCGGCACAGGTAATCTCTGTGGCACCATGGGTATTGCCCTCGCACGTGCCGGCGCGGAGGTCATCTTAGTAGGCCGCAATCCTGAAAACGCCATCGACAAGCTCGCGGCTATTGATGCGTTCGGAGGCAAATCTTGGTTCCACAAGGCGGATGTCAGCAAACGCCAAGAGATTGATGATTTACTTACTGCCGTACTACTCCGTTCAGGAAAGGTAGATATTCTCGTCAATGGCGCCGGTCTTGGATCAGCCACTCCTTTCTTGGAAATCACTGAGGAGGAACTCACTTCCTTGATGGATGTGAACTTCAAAAGTGTCTTCCGTGCCTGCCAAATCTTCGGCCAGTTCTTCGTCGACCACCATGAGCCGTGCAGCATCATCAACATGGGATCGATGGCGGGAACCATGCCCGTATCAGGTGTCTTTGCCTATGCCGCTGCTAAGGCTGCGGTGCATAACCTCACCAAAAACCTAGCACGCGAATGGGCCGAGTATGATATTCGAGTCAATACGCTGGTGCCAGGGTTCTTCCCGTCTGCAGAGGCATCACAGAAAGGTGACGAGACACGTGCGCTGGAAATTCTCCGCCACACTCCCATGTCCCGCTTCGGCACTGCCGGTGAACTGACCGGCGCCACGCTTATGCTGGCTTCTAATAAAGCTGGCTCATTTATTACTGGCACGGAAATCACCGTCGATGGTGGCTTCTCCGCCATGACGATCTAGATAATTTCAAATCTCGGATTGAAAATTTTGTCCATTGATTGTCTACATTCACATCCCCTTCTGCCACCGGATCTGCCCGTATTGCTCTTTCTATAAGCACACTCCAGGCGGCACCGATCAACAGGCCTTTATCAAGGCGGTCATCGAAGAGGCCAGACGTGCAAGCGCTGACCATCGTCTTGCCGATATCAACACCCTCTATCTGGGTGGAGGAACACCGTCGATGCTTTCGCCCAGTCACCTCACCGAACTCTTCCACGGCCTGCATGATGCCCTCCCTCTGGAGAACACCCATATCACCCTTGAAGCCAATCCAGCGACTTTTGGCGTAAGCAAAGCCAAACTATTCAAAGAACTCGGCGTCAACCGAGTCTCACTTGGCATCCAGTCTTTTGCAGCTCCTGTGCTCAAGACCCTTGGACGCGAACACACAGCAGAGGAGGCAGCGGAGGCCGTGCAGATTCTCCAGCAAGCCGGGCTAGACGAGGTCAATATCGACCTCATGTTTTCCGTCCCAGG
>DBBL01000068.1 GCA_002292185.1 Akkermansiaceae bacterium UBA985
CACAGAGTGAGTGGAGCGAGCTCAATCCCTGTCGGTCCGCCATTACCCCAGCCCTCTTCCAGAGGGTTGGGGTAATGTCTTTTATAGACAGGGCTGAGAACGAAGTTGTGCACAACCCCCTGTCGACTCCTACATTTTTAATCCAACGGTAATCTCAACTGAGCTACCGGAGCAAAGCTCCTCCGGTGGATAGGGCACGGTCCATATTTCCTTAAAGCTTCCAAGTGCATCTTGGTACCGTAACCCTTATGCCTCTCAAAACCATATTCGGGATACATCTCAGCATATTCCAGCATCATTCGATCCCGCGCCACCTTCGCGATGATACTGGCCGCAGCAATCGACAGGCTTTTACCGTCACCCTTGACGATACCTTCAGATTCAATCGGAAAGCCAGGAACCGGCAAGCCATCGATCAAACAGTAGTCAGGCAACTGCTTAAGCTTCTGAGCCGCTCTCGCCATCGCCGCATGGGTTGACTTAAGAATATTAATAGAATCAATCTCTTCTCTATCCCCCAGTGACATAGCCCAGACGATATCATCACGATTCGTTATTTCCTCATAAATAATTTCCCGACGTTTCTCGGTAAGCTTCTTAGAATCATCCAACAATGTATGGGTAAAACCATCAGGCAAAATCACAGCGGCAGCCGATACCGGGCCAGCAAGAGGCCCCCTTCCAGCCTCATCTATGCCTGCGACAAGCTGATAACCCTCTTTGCGTTTTGCCTGTTCATAAAAAAGACTGGGCATGCCAAAACATGCCCAGTCTGATAAAAAAGAACCAGTGTTTAATCTGGAGAATTTACTGCCACCCGAGTGGGCTAATAGATCTAGGTGCTCCGAGAGGTTGTGCACCCATGCACATCGTGATGTAGGTTTCACCGCTAGAAAGGGTTTCAACACCAACACCTGTAAGATCCCATGATTGAAGCATATGCTTTCTGTGGCTAGGACTGCTTATCCATGCTTCGACGGCTTCAGCTGCAGGATCCTCAGAACCGCCATAAACGACATAGGTCATTTCACTCAAGTTTTCTATGTTATACTTAAGGTAAGCATACTGAGCTCTATTCTCAGAGCCAAAATGGTTTGCATCGCTCAGTGTAGAGCCCATGTAGAGGCTGTGCTTTTGAGCCAAGGAGTTAAGGCCATAATGTCCGCGCATCATTTTTTTGCCCGCGGCTTCACGCTCATTATTTATTAAAGCATACACACGTTCAGCAATTACACGTTCGGCTGGAGATACGGCAGATGCAGCGGATGATGGCCTGTTAGGCGCAGAAAGATTGGATACGCATGATGAGAAAAATAAGGTCATCGCGGCAGCGGTTGTAAGGGTAAATAACTTATTCATAGTGGATCATCATTACCCCCTTACATTAAACGTGTCTATAATATTTTGCTTATTTGACTTTATAATCAGCATCCGTTAATTGAGTGGTTTTTTTTGAAATAAAAATACCGGTTATAGCTTAGTTTTTATAAATTTTAACGTTCAAATATTACCTGTGACATTCCCGATCGGTTATCCTTGGCAAAAGACATGCCCCTACTTAGCATCAGAAATGCACAAATTAGGCACTTTCGTTGTTTTTACATGCAGTATCTGTATCGCTGTTCCATCTCTCATATCTTCGTGTGGATCAAATGATGGGGACTTACCTTTATCCTCTGCTCTTAACAGCGAAGCGAGCTCTCAGGGTGCCAATAGATTATTGAGCGAGGCCAGAGCTTACGAGTCGAAGGGGAAGATCGATAAAGCGATTGATGTTTACCGTGACGTCTCCAAAAAATACCCGCGCACGAACGCCGCTGCCCATGCTCGTTATGCAGAGGGTAATCTTTTAGATCAGCAAGGTGACCTGCTCAAAGCATTCGACGCTTACCAAGATCTGATCATTAACCACCCAAGTAGCGAGCATTATGCTCCAGCCCTCAAACGGCAAAAATCGGTTGCTTTAGCAGCAGCTACGGGAGTCATTAAAAACAACTTCCTCGGCATGAAAACCAAAATAAGCCCCCAGAAAACGACTCAAATGCTAGCCAATGTTCGCGACAACGCGCCTCAGGCGCCGAGTGCCTCCGAAGCTCAATATAACATTGGACGTGTTTGGCAAAAAGATGGCAACGCACAAAAAGCACTAGCCTCATACCTTCTCATCTCAGCGGATTACCCTAATAGCACATACGCACCTGAAGCCCAGTACCAGAGAGGTCAAATTCTCATACTCAAAGCTGAGAGAGGCAATCAAAACAGAGCTCATTTAAACCAGGCCAGGGACATCTTCCAAGATCTCATTGAACGATACCCTAACCACGAGCGCGCATCAGACGCCCGCAAAGGCATTGCCAATCTGGCTAACCAAGATATTCAACGCAGCTACGATACAGCCGAATTTTACCGAAAAAAGGGAAACAATGAATCTGCTATTTTCTACTACAAAGAAGTTGTTCAAACGACAAAAAGTGGCTCCCTACACGATCAAGCCAAGCAACGTATTAACGAATTAACTCGTTAAGTATTGCCGACCACCAGTCTAGGATAGCTCTGATGCAATCGTGCCCAACGTAGCCCACCATGTTTAAATTAGTTCTCGCCATCTGCCTCTTGTCAGCTTCATGTGCTGGCTACCAACTGGGCGGATCAAAACCCACTCACCTCAGCCACATAAAGAGTATTCATGTGCCGCTTTTTGAAAATGACACGCTCTTTGTCAGAGCTGAAACTCATGGGACCAATAGCATGGTTGATGCATTGACACGTGACGGAACATATAAGATATCAACCGCTGAATCAGCTGACGCAGTGCTTCTGGGTCGTATTACCAATCTGAATTACAGTCAGGTGAGCTCAATACGAACTGACAGCTTACGCTCGGAAGAACTAAGCCTTACTGTTTTTATTGAATGGTCACTTGTAGAGGCATCAAACTCATCCCGTGTTTTGGAGAAAGGCAGATCTAGCGGTCGCACCACTTTTTTTGCGCGCGGGAATCTAAATATTGCCCGGACTAATGCTCTGCCTGATGCTCTACGCCGCGCCTGTGAGTCAACGACTGCGCGATTGGCAGACGGGTTTTAATGAACTCCACCGGAATCATTTTAAGTCTGTGATATCATTTGTTCCAACCCCCATTGGCAATAGGGCTGATATTACACTGCGTGCGATTGATGTCTTGAAAAGTGCTGATCTCATTGCATGTGAAGATACTCGCCATTCACGCCCTCTACTCAAGCACCATGACATTGACCGCCCCCTCGTCTCTCTCCATGACCACAATGAGGCTCAAAGGATCGAAGAGCTAATAAGCAAAGCGAAGGAAGGCTTGCAGATCGCTGCGATCTCTGATGCCGGCATGCCGCTCATCTCCGACCCAGGATATAGATTGCTGCAGGCATGCATCGAGCAAGAGATTCCCTACACTGTCCTCCCCGGGCCATCTGCAGTCCTTACTGCCCTTGCTGGATCAGGACTACCTTGCCATTCATTTCGCTTTGACGGCTTCCTCTCCGTTAAAAAAGGCAAGCGCAGGAAAAGCCTTGAAGCTGCAACTCTATCTCAAACTACGGCTATCTTCTTTGAATCACCGCATAGAATTGTGTCTACTATTGAGATGCTCGCTGAAATAAGCCCTAATATTAGAGTTTGTGTTGCACGTGAGCTCAGCAAAAAATTTGAAACATACCACCGTGATACGGCACTCAATTTGCTGAACCAATTCCAAGCAAAACCACCGAAGGGGGAAATCGTTTTGCTTATCGATGGCTGCTCGAGTGCATGACACTTCAGCCATTGTTATCATTATTACTCCATCTCTAGTGATTATTTTCTTTAGGGTGCTCTTTTCATCCTGTTAGTAATACATTCAACACTTGTTGATATTTTTGTTTAAAAAAAATTACTGGTTTTCCTGTTCGGTAAGGGCATTGGCATACGTTGACCAATAATTATTTTGTTACGCCCCTTGTTTGATGAGATGTTGCAATTGATTCACCTGATACATACTCCTTACATTCGATAATTTCGATCCATCCAAAATATGTATAATTCCACTACCGACGCATCTACTCCTGACTCCAAGAAATCATCTTGGTCCAATCGCTCTAAAAAAAATCGATGGTTTTTCTATATGAATACCGTCATCGCCATTGTGATCCTCAGTGCCGTCGTGCTACTCAAGGACAGCGCCTCTATTTACGAACCTCGTTCTGCTTTTGACTCAGCTTATATTGAAGTTTCCAGTAAAGAAAAGGACCCAAAAATGCTGCACAATGGCATCCTGTATACTGAAGCAGCCCGTGCGCACGCCTACCGTTCAATCATCAAGCAAAGCAACGGCACATTCATCATAGGTTTAATGGTCGTATTTGCTTTCATGGCAAACTCGGTTTACATCTACAGGACAAGCCATCAGCAAAAAGCAACAGTCCCGCTCTAATCAATAAAACTTGAGCAATTGAGCTCAACGTTACAAAGCGCCGCCTGCAATGTTAACGCATATGCTGCGGCGCTTTTTGCTGCACTTAGCTCCACTAGCGTTGTAGCAAAATATCGTCACCGACGACAACAAGGTCAATGCTTCCATCCAGAGTTTTGTTGAGAAACGGAGTATTCTCACTCTTAGAGCACATGAAATCAGGGCTAAATGTGGTTTCACCCTTAGGATCGAAAAGAATAAAATCTGCCCGGCCTCCCTCGACGATCGCTACCGGATCAAGTCCCATCATGCGGCGCGGTTGTGCCGAATAACGATTCACAAGCAGGCTCCAGCCAAACTCCCCCTTATTGATATAGTGATGGAAAAGTGAGACCACAGCTGTCTCTAGACCTGTGATACCATTGGGCGCACTGACAAAATCCTGCTCTTTTTCAAAAGGAGTATGAGGTGCATGATCCGTAGCAATGATATCAAACACGCCCTCTTTGAGACCTTGCAGCAACGCTGCATTGTCCTCAGCTGTGCGTAACGGAGGGTTCATTTTATAATGAGTATCGTAATTGCCGATATCCTCCTCGTTGAAAAGTAAGTGATGGGGGGAGACTTCCGCCGTGACCTTCGCTCCCATCTGCTTCCACCAGCGGATCGTTTCCATTCCGATCTTGCTGGAGACATGTTGAATATGAAGACGTGCACCTGTGGCGTGCGCTAGACGGATATCACGGTCCATGCAGATCTCCTCGCTGCAAGCAGGAGTCCCTTGAATTCCGAGCTTATAACTGACCTTGCCCTCATTAAGAGCTCTAGGACCAGAGAGCTCAAGCACCTCACAATGACTCGCAAAAAAGCAATCGAACTCACTCGCGTATTCCATGGCACGCTTGAGCAACATCATGTCTGGCACGGCATCTCCGTCATCAGTGAGCATCTTTACGCCCAATTGAAGCATGCCATCTATTCCTGCCAATTCTTTGCCTTCACGACCTTTGGTGATGCAACCTGAAGTGTAAACAGGGATTCGAGCATCTCGCTCGGCAATGTCATAGATCGTGCGAACCATTGCTGCAGAATCAATCGCGGGAGAGGTATTTGGCATTAGCACCACACCTGTGATCCCTCCATTAATTGCGGCCTCTGTTCCGGACTTGATTGTCTCCTTAGCTTCCTGCCCCGGCTCACGCATGTGAATATGGGTGTCAAACATTGCGGGAGATAAGATCTTTCCAGAACCATCAATCACGCGTGTTGCCGAATCAGCCTCAATATCATTACCTATCTTTGTGATGAGGCCATTTTCGACCAGAACATCCGCCGGCAACAGATCGTCATTATCCTCAGACGCTATGCTCGCTTTTTTAATAAGTAATGATGCCATAATATTTAGTTGGTATCCTCATCTGTAAGGCTCTCATTGCCGGCTGTATCTGGCTTGAGCCAGTACAGCACTGCCATACGAGTCGCGATGCCATTTTCAACCTGCTGGTCAATGAGGCAGCGCTGATACTGCATGACGTCATCACATAGTTCCACTCCACGATTCACTGGCCCAGGGTGCATAATGTAAGTTCCTTGGTCAGCAATGCGCTTAAATCGTTCTTGGGTGATGCCATACAACTTCGTGTATTCCCTGAGACTAGGGAAAAATGGGGCGCTCTGCCTTTCCATCTGAATACGAAGCAGGTAAACAGCATCTGGCGACCACTTCATCGCCTCGTCATAATTGGTAAATCTCTTGATTTCACTGGGTCCATGCTTAGGCACCAGAGATCCCGGCCCCAGCCAAGCCACCTCAACCCCAAGCTTACGCATCAGCGTGGATGTCGAGCGGGCCACTCTACTATGCAGGATGTCACCAATGATAAGCAGCTTCTTGCCCGCAGGCTCGGGAAACACCTCTTTGAAGGTGAACCCATCCAGAAGGGCTTGTGTTGGATGCGAATGAGCGCCATCTCCTGCATTGATAACGCTCGCCTTGGTAGCGCGCGCGATGGCAAGTGGAATACCGGCCATTTGATTGCGCACGATAATATAGTCCGTACGCATCGCTTGCAGGGTAGCGATCGTATCACGCACTGATTCACCTTTGACTACCGAGGAGTGCGGCACATCAAATGTCGTAACATCGGCAGAGAGTCTTTTTGCTGCAACTTCAAACGAGGAAAGCGTGCGCGTGCTTGGCTCGTAGAACAAAGTGAGCACAGACTTACCTTTTAATGCCGGCACCTTTTTTACCGACCTTGTAAATAGTTCTTTAAAGGGAGCCGCTTGATCGAGCAAATGCTCTATTTCCTCTCGACGGAGAGATTCAATATCTAGTAGATCCTTGCGCGTCATTGAGTGTCTGCTCGAACTGCTTGAGTTATTACACTGTTATGTGGACATGCACAAGCAATGATTGGGCCGGCATATTGAATCGCTGACACAGTTCATGCCTTGTTGTTTTGCGTTACTTCCACAAAATCGACTCCATCTGTCCCCTTGAGCTTCACATCAACATAATCTAAGCGTTGTGTTTCAAGGTGAATACCCACATAGTCTGGAGCAAAAGGAAGCTCTCGGTGACCGCGGTCAATCAATACCGCCAAGTCTATTTTGGCAGGTCTTCCATAGTCCATAATAGCATCTATAGCGGCACGGACAGTGCGCCCAGTGAAGAGAACATCATCTACAAGAATGATGTGAGCTTTGTCTACTGGGAATGGAAGCTCACTACCTTGCAGCTTAGGATTTGAGTTTAAGTGCGCAAGATCATCCCTGTAGAGCGAGATATCGAGAATACCCATGGGCACCTCGATCCCTATTTTGGAGAGTTGCTCAAGGATTCTTGCGGCTACTTCATCACCACGGCTACGAACCCCCACGAGGACAAATTTTCCATCCGGGTTGCATTGCCCAATTTGTTCGGCAATAGCTTTTACCCCGTTTGAGATATCTGCCTCTGTGAGAGTGCTTAGCATTTCTTTCTTGGTAATGTGCCTAGGAGGCAAGTTGGATAATACGATGAGCGGCCATGGCCGCGTTCATAGGAGCTTTGCTGTGTAGACCCACCGTTGTCGCAGGAACCCCACCAGGCAATTGGCTAATAGAGAGTAGCGCATCAATTCCATTGAGCGGCCCACCCGGCACGGGCACTCCGATCACAGGAAGAGACGTTTTCATTACCACTACACCAGGAAGTGCTGCAGCAAGACCGGCAATAGCGAGGATAACTGCTTTTTCACCAGACTCCTCAAGCTTTGCCAAATACTCGATTAATTCACTCAAATTACGGTGAGCCGAGAGAACGGACTCTTCATAATTCACTTCGTTTTCGTTCAGATAAGCGCGGGCTGGCTCCATGAATGGCATATCATTGGCGCTGCCGTAAATCATAATTACTTTCATTGCGCCCCCTGCGTAGCCATTACAAACCACCTTGGCAAGTAGATTGGAATGATCTCCGTGCCATATTTTGACGACTCCGTTTACGTATCATTTTTAATCTGTAACGCTCGCTGTGCTTGAATCGTGTCGCCCTGGGTAAAACTCACTTAGTCTTCCTTCACCCAGATGTTGCGGAACTCGATCGGGTCACCGTGCCACTGGATGCGAATAGGGGCTTTTTCAGGGTGGTCTTTAGGATACTTAGCCACCTTTTTGTGTGTTGTCGGGCCGTAGATTTCCTGACGATCGTGCACCTTTACCCCGTTATGAACCACGGTGATGTAGGCTGGTTTTTCGACTCCACGGTCACCATAAACCGGAGCTTCAAAAGTAATATCGTAACTTTGCCACTCACCCTGGGGAACAGAGGCATTCACACTCGGTGGGTTTTGCCCATAAATAGCGGCAGCCTGACCGTCTGCATAAGTGACATTCTTATAGCTCTCCTGAATCTGAATCTCATATCTACCCATCAGGAAAATACCACTATTGCCACCCTGCTGCCCATCGACCTTACGGCCCGCAGGAATCCTCCACTCCACATGCAAGGTACAACTTCCAAAGCTCTGCTTACTGTTGGCAGAGCCGGGCGAAGCAATCATCACGCCATCCTTTACCTTCCATGCTTTTGTAAAAGCATCTGCATTTTTACCATCAAACAAGACAAGTGCATCTGTGGGTGGTTTCGTGCATACAGCCCCTTTACTCACAACCTTCTCAGGGTGCGGCCGGTCCATCTGGTGCACTGTGTAATCACTCCACGGCTGCTTGGGTGTGTTATATTTTTTTTGCTGTGCTTTGGCTTGCTCTGCTCCGGCAGCGGTAGTCGCAAAAAGGCCAAGGGAAACAACACTAAAGAAGATGGCGGATAGGGATAGCTTAGACATAAGTTTGTTACGGAATTCTCAAGAGTGTTTTTTCATCAAAGCAGCCTCTCTTAGCCTCTGCGGAAACCAGCCTTTAGCTCGGCAATACTGGTTGCCCTAAGCGCCAGAACCAAAACGGCATACACCGACATGCCGAGCCCAATGAGCAATGCCAAGGCTGTGCATTGTTTCCAAAATGCGCCTTCGAACCACGAGCCAAGCAGCTGATAGCCACCCCATACAAGTGCGCCCATCGCTACACTCGCCATGCAAATACGTAGTGACTTAGTCCAAAATGCCTTGTCCACGTGCACCAAGCCCTTCAATCCACGCGCCAGCAAAAGCACATTCACCCATGCTGCAATAGTCGTGGCGATAGCGATCCCCACATGCCCGAGAGGAGCAAACAGCAACAGACTAACCACAATATTAACCAGCACGGTAATACCAGCCATTATCATTGGAGCACGGGTATTTTCACGGGCAAAGAAACCGGGTTGCAGCACCTTGATCAACACATAACCGGGAAGCCCAAGGGCAAAACCACGCAGCGCCATACCCGTCTGATAGGCATCATCGGCGGTAAACTCACCACGCTGGAATAACACCGTGATGATCGGCTCAGGAATGACCATCATCGCCACGGCTGCCGGCAGAGTAATGAGCAAACCCAACTCCATGCCACGCACCATGCTATCCGATGCCCCTTTTGCATCATCACGCCTGACCAGTCTGGTGACCTCCGGTAACAGCACTACGCCAAGAGCGATGCCGATCATTCCCAGCGGCAGCTGATACACCCGGTCCGAGTAATAAAGCCATGAAATCGCACCCTGTTTGAATGAAGCAATAATACCACCTACCAGCAGGTTGATTTGTTGAATACCAGCAGCCAAAATACCGGGCCCCATCAGCAGAAAAAGACGTTTGATCGAGCTATCAAAAACAGGCTTCTGCAACCTAACATGATAGCCGTTTTTCCAGCATGTGCCGTAAAGCATCGAGAACTGCAAGACTCCAGCAATGGCCACACACCAGGCAAGAACATGCGCGGGCACCTCCGAGTGCTGCCAGGCAACAAAAATCCCGAGGCCTGCCAAAAAGACAATGTTCAGCAAAATGGGAGCTGCTGCTGGCACCCCAAAGATCTTGAAGGTATTGAGCACCCCACTCAGGTGCGCTACCAATGCCATGAAAAGCAGATAGCAAAATGTGATTTGAGAAAGCCTTACCGTTAAATCAAAAGTATCTGGGTGATTACGATAGATTTTAAACTGATGGTCACCCCCAACACCCTCAACGCTGGCAGTCCTCATCAGCTCACCTTCAAACCAGCCGAAATCATGCCGCTTAGGTAAGTATATCCAGGCTCGGGTGCCATCCTGGATGAGGGAGTAGCCACCCTTACCCATCGTAATTCCCTCCATGGGATTGACCTTCTTAAGGACATCTCCATCTGAAGCATTGATGAGCCCATATTGATAATCTTGCAGACTCACCGAGTCACCCCTTGGCCCGTCTCCAATAATATTTGAAAACTTCCTGGGAAGCTCCTTCACCAGACGCAGCTTGGCAAGCTGCTGCTGAGCCGTGCCCCCCGCCCCATCTATGGTTAGACAAATGGCGCGTGAGCCACTGATTGCCATCGAGAAATTTTCACGTTCGGGAGTGTCAGCAGAAACCCCCAAGGGCATCTCCACCTTGGCCTTAAATCCAGGCACCACCGCCCCCATGATCCAATGCATGCAAGGAATAGCCACCAAAGTCAGAGCAATGAGAACCACCAGCAAGGTTGAAAAAGCGTTCGAGGCAAACTTCATCGCATCCTCTTCACCCTCTTTCTCTAGTCGCCTACCGAACATCGGCACGAATGCCGCATTAAAAGCACCCTCACCAAAGATCCGACGAAACAGATTCGGAAAACGAAATGCCGAGAAAAACGCATCCCCCAACAAACCCGAACCTAAATAACGGGCGATGAGAATGTCCCGCACAAACCCAAGCACACGGCTAATGGCCGTGAAACCGGATACTTGCATTAGGGAACGTAACATGACTGATCTGCTGCGCGGGTCTTTGTCTGGAAATTGAACTCGGTTAATTTAGCGAATGCTTGCACGGCGGAGTTTATCCATTATCGCCACTCCCAAACCTGTCTCAGAAACTGGCTCGGCAATGATCTCATCCACTCCACTCTCATCAAGCAGACGCAATACATAGAAAAATCTCACGGCGGCCTCTGCGAGCTTACCATTTCCCGGTGAAAGCTGCTCAACAACAGACCAATCATGCAGACCTATAAAGCCCGCCTTGTCCGAGCCACAATAACTGAGCAAACCATATTTTTTACCAGGCTCTGGTTTGAAATCAGAAGGTTTGGCCAATAAGCGCAGAGGTGTCACCGGCGCGTAATGACTAGCGAGCTGCCCCGGGGCTTCAGGAGCATTCTCGGAACGATTCCTTTTCGCCCGCACGACTTTACCAAAGCGCTGCAACATCTCTTTGGTCACCGGTCCTGCCCTCAGCACATGGATAAGCACTCCTTTTTTACCCGCATCAGCAGAAATTTCTGGCCTGATGATCGTGCTCTCTAATCCCTCTCGGCAAGCTCCGCCATCAATGATCATAGGAATAAGTCCTGACAATTCCTTCTCCACGGCACTAGCTGAAGTCGGACTAATCCTGCCAAACCTATTGGCACTAGGAGCGGCAATGGGGCGGCCTAACTTCCTGATAATGGCCTTCATTAGCGGGTGCGCACTCATTCTTACCGCCACAGAAGGCAAGCCACTGGTTACAATATCGGGAACGCATTCTTTTTTGGATAAAATCAATGTCAACGGCCCAGGCCAATACGCCTTCATGAGTTTGTCAATTACCTCTCTGAGTTCATCCGGAACATCAGCAACCTCATCGACCTGCTCATATGAACCCACGTGCACGATTAGCGGGTCAAAGCTAGGGCGTTGCTTGGCGGCAAAAATCTTAGCGACCGCCTCAGAATTCATAGCATCGGCGCCCAAGCCGTAAACCGTCTCTGTGGGCAAGGCAACCACCTCGCCTTTCTCCAATAGGCCCACGGCCAGCTCCACAATCTTGTTTTGCTCCGCAGGATCGGAAGCGTCGATAACTTGAGTTTCGGTCACGCTTTCTGAATTAGCGCATCAATGACAAAAATAGAAGCTTAATACGCTCTAGCTTTTATCAGCAATCGAGCATTTCAAAATGCCAAACCGATAAACATCCATATCGATACTCAAGCTTCAGCATCACAACAGGATGACAACTTTTCTATTTTTCCCTATCGCCTCAAGCCCCACACTTATCTAGGATTCAACTCATGGAGCATGCGCCTCAAACACCTACTCAAAACCAGCAACCTTTAGAGAATATCATATTGGTTGGTTTTATGGGCTCAGGCAAGTCGAGCCTGGGAAGAGAGCTGCATCAAAATCTTGGCTACCAACTCATCGACACCGATCACGTCATTGAAAAACAAACAGGAAAATCAATACCTGACATTTTCTCACAAGATGGTGAAGCCGCGTTCCGTAATCTTGAAACCGAGCAATTAAAGCAGTTAATCGCTGAAAAAACGAGCAAGCACATTATTTCTACGGGCGGAGGTATCGTTTGTACGCCAGAAAACAGAACCATACTTCGCCAGCTCGGATTCGTCGTCTGGTTGAAATGCTCTGAAGAAGATATTTTTGAGCGCACTTCTCAGAACAAAAACCGGCCACTGCTGCAATGTGATGACCCTATGCAAGCGATCAAGACCCTCCTTCAAGAGAGATCACCCTACTATGAAGAAACCGCACACATAGAGATCAACACCACTGGCCTAAGCCTTGATGAGGTCTCCTGTGGCATCCTTGAGAGTGCTCGGTATTATTTTGGCTCTGCATGACAGCATCCATCTTCAACTTTACTGGATAAAAGTTGCAGCAAAACACCCTATGTGTATATAGTTTGCATCCACAAAACCCTTTTATATCAGTTCCGATATGTCCACCACTAAGCCAAGTTCGACGCCCAAAATACCATTCAAGCTGGTCAAGCAAGAGCTCAAAGATGTAGAGGCTCAGATTCGAGATCAGGTACGTGCCTTCGATCCTGCCGTCGCCCCTTACATCGATTATATCTGCAACACCAGCGGCAAACGCATCCGCCCTATCTTGTCCATTCTTGTAGGTGGCGCTACCGGTGGCGTAAAACCCGACCACCTGACCATTGGGGTGATCCTTGAGCTCATCCACATGTCTACATTGGTTCATGATGACATCATTGATGGCGCTGACACTCGCCGCCAAGTCCCAACAGCCAATGCAAAGTGGGGCAATGGCATGGCCGTCCTGCTGGGTGACGCCTTGTTCTCTCACTCTCTTTTACTGGCTACCAATTTCAATAGCATCGAAATCTGCCGCAAGGTCGGCCAAGCCTCTCGTGAAGTCTGTGAGGGCGAGGTCATGCAAACCCAGAGAAGGTTTGATTTCACCCTCACCAAAGAAGACTATTTCCACATTATCGAACTCAAAACTGGAGCCCTCTTCGCTGCCGCGACAAGCATACCGGCAGCCCTTTCAGAGGTAAGCCAAGAAACCGAAGATATGCTCTACGACTACGGCATGAAGCTAGGCACAGCCTACCAAATTTACGATGACTGCCTTGACCTTGTTGGCAGCGAAGAACAAGTAGGCAAGACTTTGCGCACTGATCTCGAAAAGGGCAAACTTACCCTGCCGCTACTTAATTTACTGGAAAAAGCAAACAAGACTCAGCGTGAGCAGCTCAATAAACGCATCATTGAACAAGAGCCCTTGGACCTCCCTGTTCTCGTAGGTATTGCTGAATACGAAGGTGCAGTGGAGTCAGCCTTGGATACAGCCTCACTCTTGCTTGCCGATGCCCGTAAATGCTTAGAAGTTCTTAGCGAAAGTGAATGGCGTAACGGCCTCGAGGAAGTCACCTATTATCTTGAGGGGCTACTCAACAAATGTAGGCGTTAGCTGCCACTACTAGCTGGGTCCAACCAGCCCTAACCAGCATTTTGCCTGCTGATTACGTGCAGGTTGTCTAATCCTTGATTGGTAAACTCCTGCCAATAGCGCTTGGTAATTGGCTCTGCTAGAGCCTTACGTTCCGCCTCGCTCATGGCTTCGAGCGCAGCCTTACCATGCCGTTTATTAAGCTCACGGTCTGCCATCCGAACTACGAGCTCTTCCCAGAAAGTTTCTGATCTCATCTCATCGTAACACTGGGCATAAAATGAAGATTCTTCCTTGTCCTTCCGAAGACGCAAGCGCTGCCGTTCAGGATCATTCTCAACTTCTCCACCCAGCCCATGATGCTGCATACGAGAAAGGATCTTTTCCAACATATCATCGAAGCGAGCAACCCCCTCATCTGCGCCAGGCTTGTGATTCCAAAACGTTGCCCAACATGCAAGCGTCAACATCTCAGAGAGAGTCGACAACTCATCATCAGTAAAACGAAGGTGCATGCCGTAGAATCTGAGAGAACAAGTACAAGAAACAAGCTAAATTGAGCCAAAAGCAGATAAAGCCCTGAGAGCTTTCATTATTTTAGTCCAAAGCCTTCTTTTAGCTTTGGGCAAGCTTCATGTTCCGTATAATCTCCGGCATGCAATGCCCATATTGCCAGACACCATTAACAGAAACTTCTCAAGAATGCAGCTACTGCAGCCTATCATTGCAAGGCGCTAATAGCCTAATGGGTCCGGTTCCACGTCTCACTGCGGGACTTAATGACACCCTCTCAGTTCTAAAGAAAAAAGCTCAAAGCAAAACCACCAAGTCTTTGACCAAGCTCGGTCAGCGCTTTCCTCAGGTGAGAATGCACATCATCATCAATAAGTTTGACCCTAAGTATCCTCTCTCTACCCATCTTTTCTGGCTCTTCAACCAGGGATCTTTATGCACCAGTGATCGCAAAGGCGGCAAAAACCACTCCATTTTACTAGGTCTGGATCCAGCCCAAGGGCGCAGCGGACTTATCGTCGGTTATGGACTGGAGCCATTTTTACCTCAAAAAGCACTCGACCACGTGCTTGAAAAAGCGCAACCATTACTCAGCAAAGGCAATTACAGTGAAGCCATTCCAGCCATCAT
>DBBL01000025.1:0-4953 GCA_002292185.1 Akkermansiaceae bacterium UBA985
GAACTCACCCGGCATGAGAGGCGAATCATCGCCCTTAATACGAAGTCCCCTAGCTTTGAGGCCAGCAGGTAAATTGGATAGCGTACCCGCGTCAATAAGCTGTCTAAGAATACTGGTGGCGCTTTTAGCAAGACCACCAATAAGGTGAATAAGACCCGTTCCATAAAACCCAAGTCCCGGTAGGTATCTATAGTGAACAAAGTGCGCTCTTTTACGCTTTTTAATATCTTCCTCATACCAGTTCCTCCGTATAGACAAAACTGTCAAGCTGGACTTATCAATCGTTACAACATATGGACGTGCCAGACCGTCCGGATCATCAAAAGGCTCAGGCATAAGAAGATCAGCATGAACCTCAAGAATGGTGTGACGATCATCGTCCTCTATAACGGCTGTCTCACCATCAATTTCGTCATACTTCTCTTGAATGTCAGAATAATCCGCCTCAGGTGCCGGAAGCTCTACATCAAGGTAGAAGTTGTTAAACTGAAGCTCGGCAATTTCATTTGGTGTTTTCTTCATCACATGCGTATAACGCGGAGCAGTAGCGAGATCAGCGGCACCGTAAGACACAACAAAGTCTTCAGCAGGAACGAACATCGCACATGGCCGCTCCATGATTGGATCGTAATAAACTTTTTTGAATGCTGAACCAGCAAGCGGAAGACGGAACAGCATCTGCTCTGTTTCATCGCGATACTCACTCATCTCCTCAGTAAGAAGATAATTCATTTCTGTCTCAACACGCTGAGCCTGATCAAGCTTCTCTTGATCTTTTTTGCCCATAACTTTTGTGCGTACAGGACCAGACGCAGGAAAAAGCTCGCTCATTGCTTGAGCTTGGAAACGGACAACAGCTTCAGTCAGAACTGGGTGAAACACGCCTGCGGCACCAGCCCATGGCTGAGTACGCTCTTCAATCTTCATCCCTAAAAGGTCAAGGCCTTTGACATATGATCTAGCCCAGTCTTTACGAGATTGACGATCTGCTACAAAGTCATCAACAAGCTCAGACGCCAAAGCGCCAAGTTCATCATCTTCGATATATTCAGCTAAGTTTGCGTCATGATCTGGGCCGACAAGCTCTTCTGTGAACTCACCAGTAAAATCAATAATCACTTCCTCGCCATCGGATTCAATAGAAACTGCTTCAGGGTTTACGACTTGAATCTCCACCTCATCCGTTTCTTCTATATCGAAATCAGCGGGTGTCATCTGTTTTTCTACAGCCATTTTGTATCGGTCCTATTTTTTGTCCGGTGCTTGCATAATAACAGAATATTGACCATGGTGGGAGTGGGATAGGTCACCGGTTACCTTCCAACCCATATCTTTGTATTTTTCTACATCCTGATGCAAAACATATCTTAAAACAATTTTTTTAGTAATATTGAACAGGCCGTCTGTAGCTTGGTTCGTCTTCCCATTCATCCATTGAACTCCTAATCCATCCCCCCTGACGGAATCTCAACAAGGCCTGCGTTGTAGAATCCACCAAATCGTCATGCTCTCCAGCAGGAAATGCAGCGCACTCCTCAATAACTTCTTCCGCCCATCTAGTTGGCGGTGCCCATATAACACCTGACGCAAAAAGATCACTTACTGCGTTAGCTCTAGCTATCTTATCCTGTCCACGGGACGGTGTAAACTCCGTGACGGGTATTCCCATGGCTCTAAGCTCAAAAATAAGCGGAGAACCAGCGGCTTTGGCCTCCACAATCATCTGATCTGGCTCATATTCCCAATATTTGTCATACGCGGCACGTTTTAGGTCTGGAAATTCAAGTTTTTCCTTGTATGCGTCTAATAATATTAGATTTGGGACAGTTCTTCCCTCCTCATCAGGGTGATGGAAGATCCCCCATGTAGTACAGGCAGAATAGTCAGCTCGTTGCGTTTTCAAAAACGCAGTGTCCCAGCTTTGGATGATTGCTTCACACGGTGGCGGACTACTTTTATCCCATTCCTGCCACCATTCTCGCTTAATCAAGGCCCCTTCTTCTGAAGTTGGGTCCTGTTGATACTGAGCGGACCACTTGGACAAGGGTAGTTCTGCTCTTAGTGACTCAAGCTGCTCAAGGGGCCAAAACTCAGGCCACAACGGATCACCAGAAGGCATGATTGCCGGAAACTCAATGATTTCCCAATCGTCCGCACCCTCTCTTTGCGTGGCAGACTTCATAATCTGGCCTGTTAGGTCTCTAACTGACCATCTTGTCATCACTACAATGATCGCTCCACCCGGTTGTAGTCTCTGGCGCGGTCCTGATGTGTACCATTCGTATACCTTGTCGTAGACATCGGGGTTGTAAGCCCCCAGTGCCGCCTCCTGCTCCGAGTGGGGGTCGTCAATAATGAGAACGTCAGCACCTTTACCAGTAACTGCACCACCAACACCAATAGCAAAATAGTCACCTCTCTTGTTTGTGTTCCATCTTCCGGCAGCCTTTGAGTCAGAAGATAATGATATGCCGGGGAAGACGCCTTGGAAGTCTTCCTGATTGATCAGGTTTCTCACCTTACGTCCAAAACCTACAGCCAGCTCTGCCGTGTGTGCCGTCTGAATAATCTTTTTTTCGGGGTATCTGCCAAGAAACCAAGCCGGGAACAGGTATGAAGCGAACTCTGACTTGGTATGTCTGGGGGGCATGTTTACAATTAGGCGCTTTAACTCACCCTTCGCCACCCTTTCAAACGCATCAGCCATAATTGCGTGGTGCCTGCCAGCAATAAACGAGGGCCACATCTTATTCACAAAAGTCAGGAAGTCTGTTCTGGACTCCTCTTTTGACTTGGCCTCCTCCAACTCATAAAGAAGATCAAGTATCTCCTTCTTTTGGTCATCGGGTAGGTTGGCTATTTTTTGATTTATCGCCGTCATTTGACCCATGTTATGTTTTCAAACCCTTAACAGTGGTGTCCAGAGGAAGTTTTGTTTCCAAGCATGTGGCAGCCCAGTCGATTATCTCACCCCTGTCCAGCCTAGGCTTGTGCAATTCCAGAACAATCTCACGGGTAGGACACTCAGTCACGTTTTTTGAAAACGTTTTTATTTCCCCTTCCGGGGTTACGATTACGGAGAAGAAGACAAAAAAGGTATAGAAGTCCATCGCTCATGAATCCTCACCGACACACCTATTCATTAGCACAGATTTTGCCAACTCAAGTAAAAAAACCATCTCAGGTGCTTTTCCGTGGGATGTAGCCATGAAGAGGTTGCCCTCATCAGTCCAGCCAACAACGATGGCTTCGGTCATGGTAACCTCATCCTTTAGATGACTAAGCATCTCATTCGGGTCCAGATCTAAATCATCGTCAAGACCTTCACCACGAGGAAACTGTATTATGTTGCTAGCCATTTTTATCTCCCACTCCCAAAATAATGACGGTGGGGGAGCTAGGGAGGTAGCTCAACCCCACCGGAGGTGCCGGGAGACTTAGCACCTCAACGGACATACTACAGAAAAACATCGACACGCGCTAGGCGAGACGTTTTTTTGTGGCCCTATATTATATATATATATATACTAATATATTATAACTTACTAATTAAGGGTTTCGGGAGGTAGAAATGGCTTATTCAGTATTGAGAAGAGCAAACGAAAATCACGATATTTTTTATTGTGTGGGCATGAATGATGAGCCGATGACGAACCCAACGCATTCAGCGCTGGCGGCAAAGCAGGCAAAAGCCATTTGCGAGAAGTACAAATTACAGGGGCAATACTCTATCAACATGTTGTTTAGGATAGACTCCGAAAGAAAAGCAAAAGCTCAGTGCGAGAAGTCAAAGAAAAACACCATCAAAGACCCATATGGAGAATTAATCGATATGGATGGTGGTGATGCCTTACCTGCAAAGTAACATACCGCACTTCAAGTGCTGGGTTAGACGTGAATATACATGTAATCATGTGAGGTATCACGGCGAATTTTTACACGCTATGTGTATTGCTGTGACAACCATGCCCAATAGATGCCTTAGTTTTCAGGTAATTTTCACAGGTTGTGAATCTGATGGAACAGATGAGCCAAACATACATGGTGGGGCTATGTGGGCAAGAATGCCCATAACGGCCCTAGTTGGGGACACTCCACTAGAAGAATGGCCTGATGCAATGCCGGTGTATGACGCACAACCTTGGGACTGCATGTCACACACCCACGCTGTATACACCCTGAACAGGGCAACCCCATGTCCTTGGATCGCAAAAGTAGGCGGGAACTTTTTTCCGGCAAAGTATCTTTTCACCGTGGATTACACAGATAGTGAAATAGCGGACGACCCGGCACAGCATAAGCAGAGTCATGTCTTGGAGCTTCTTGATGCAGGGGACTGGACAGGAAACATAGTGGCACTACCTAACAACCGCGTTAGGGTGACACATCCAGCATGGTTTGAAACAGGAGAGGGCGCACCAGACTTTCTTCCATCACAGCACATTCATTACTCAAAATCAGATCTGGACTACACCTTGGATGTTAACCAGATATTTAACAACATCTACGCAGAGGATGAGTGAGTTTGAAATTTTTTTTGCAAAATTTTTTACCCCCTAGGATTCCTACCCTCTTTTTCTATTGAAGGGTGGGGTCCTCACGGGCTTCCCAGTCCTCCCAAAGCAAAAGGGTGCGGGTATGTACCACTTCCATCATCAAGACCGCCTCAGAGGGCGTTAAATCGCCCCACAAGGCTATCTCATCTACAGTCCTATTACACCCTAGGCAAAGTTCACTCTCCTCATCAATGACGCAGGTCCCTATACAAGGAGAGGGTATTTCAAGAAACTCTGACATTGGTTGTGTAGAACCTCATGTATATCCGAGTACGATGCGGCGTACTGTCAGGGGTGGTTGGGGGTAGGTGGGGTCAGCATCTTTCGCCATTTCAAACAGGGGCGGTCACGATCCGATCAACCGATCAAGCCGCGCCTTCAACTCTTTTTCAATCTC
>DBBL01000025.1:5011-6289 GCA_002292185.1 Akkermansiaceae bacterium UBA985
ATGCGTGACGATGCATTGTCTGCCTGATCCGCTTCCTCGCTGAGCCTTTTCAAAACCCATTCTTCCCGCCTGCGCTCAATCGTGCGGCGATCTGCTTCCATATCGGCTTGGATATCCTTAATCCTTGTGGATACCTTGGGGTTCTGTGCTAATCGGCAAGCCTCTGACCAAACCGTGCTATCTTTCATGGTATCAGCCGAATAGCATTCCCTATAGGCATCACTCAACACTGCACCCCCTGCCACCAGCTTTGCGAATGCTTCTTGCTTGCCTGTTAGTGGTTGTTCCTTACCCACTACTTTTAAATATGTTGGTTTCTTTGCCATGTTCTATTCCCTATGAGCGGAATGCATTGTCCTTGGCGGACAGCATACGCGGTTTCAACTTTCGTTAGTCTACCACCCAGAAAAGTTACATGGAACCTTTGGGCAACCCCTAATCACCACTATGCTTTTAATCGCCCATAGAAGCCCCCTGAGCGGCTTTAGGGTGTTTTGGGTACATTCACACCTAAAAAAAGCCAGCGGCGTTTTTAGCTTCCACACTGCATCACAGGACGCATCCATAAATAAACGTAAAATAATGTAAATAAACGTAACCATATGGGGTTGACACGATATCCATATTGATTTAACACCGGAGGTGTCCAGCAAGCCGATCGGCACCGCAGGGCAGGGGCGGCAGCTATGCCCGATCTTTAACAGCCACAGGAGGCACATACCGCAAGCGCACATTGGGTTGGTAGCCCAGCGACACTCAGGGAACCCCACTGCCCTTGGCAACGGTTTACGAAGCACCCTTTCACTGCTTGCCCCTGAGACCAGATGTTCCGCCCACTTCCTGCGTGATGGATGCCAGACCCCCCAAAGAATGCGATGGTGCCAATCCAATGGCTGAAGCGACTGGGTCAAAGTTCAAACAACCGACTGGGCGGAATGATGGGCAGACTGACAATCTGCCCTTCCTGTCGCATGGGATCGTACCCATGCTTTGAAAAGATACGCGAAACAGGGGAATGCATAATGACCTATGCCGAATATGTGAAGACCTACGAGGCAATGCTTTCAATTTACCTCAAGGGTTACAAGCCGACAAACGTACCATCAGAAGTAAAGCTTATGGTGGCGGCGGCAGATAAGCTTGTTGATTTTGAGGAAGCCTATCCAAACCATGCTGCAAAATACGAAGCGCAATTCTAGCTATCTGATGATGCCAGCTTAGGACACTGGCGAAACACCGCATCCTGCGGTGTCATAGCGTCCTGCTATTTTTCAACTT
>DBBL01000025.1:6337-6724 GCA_002292185.1 Akkermansiaceae bacterium UBA985
CAATGCCACCAAGCTGGCAACCTATGCTGAACTGATCAGCGCGATATCAGGCATCACCCTGACCAAGGGCAACTTGCCGCGCACTATCTCAAAGAACGTGCGGCATGACCTGACCACTGATGGCGGCTGCAAAGATGCTGTCGCAAAGAAGTATCTGGAAAACTCTGTCGCTGCCAAACGCGAGTTTGGTTTCGGTGATAACACCACGCCAACCGCTGTGATGGCTGTATTCAATGACCAAGGCATTACATCTGAGGCCAAGCTGGCTAAGGCTGTATCGGGTGAGGCCGATAAATCTGCCGCCCTTATCCTTGCCGAAAAGGTCATGGGCAAATGGTCAAACAAAAAAGACGACAACGGCAATGTCGTGCAGGGTGACAAGTGGAA
>DBBL01000031.1 GCA_002292185.1 Akkermansiaceae bacterium UBA985
TGTGCAAGCTGCTACCACCTACCTTATTAAGCTTATACCAGTTACGGTTGAAACGATTGTAATAACCAGCTGCTTCCAATTTTAAATCACTAGTAGGCTCAGCAGTGTACTTTAAATAAGTGCGATACTGAAACGCATCGATGTTGTCATACTTAGTCGCCGCATAACGATCGTAGGGATTACTACGAACATCCGCCTCAGACAAGCCGAGGTAGCTTTCATTGGCGTCAAAATCGGTGGATCCAAATTTAAAATCAAAGCGTTGCTTCAACGCCGTGTCAGGCTCCCAAAATAGTTTCAGCATTGGCTCAATGCGCTGAAAGCCGGTATTCCTATCGCCATGCCCCTGAATGCTGCGGAAGCCATCACTGCTCTGATAATACAATTCTAAGAGATATCCAAAGCGACCATGTTCGGTGTCCACGGTATTTCCATAGTGAGCGTGGCCTGTGAAACTATTGTCAGAACCATAGATAAACTTACCATAAAATACCTCTTCCTCTGGGATAGGGGTGGAAACATAGTTAATTACTCCGCCAGTAGTGTGCGGACCATACTTAACCTGACTGGAGCCTTTGAGGATTTCGAATGCACTCATTCTACCCGCATTCGGAGAGTAGTAAGCCCCTGGAGAAGAGTAAGGCGCGGGAGCCATTAAAATGCCGTCCTCCATGATCGTGGTTTTTTCACTGCGTGTGCCTAAGTTACCTCGGATGGATAAATTGGGAAACAAGCCAAAGCCGTCCTCCTCACGCGTGTAGACACCGGGCACCTTCGCTAACAGCCGGTTGATATTGGTGTAATTCTGCTGCTTGATATCCTCGCCATCGAGATAGACTGCAGATCCGACCAGATCAAAGGCACGATCCTTGCTTCCCACCACCGTCAAGGGAGACAACTCACCATCATTTTGAGCAGATGACGGCACAACTAAGATGACAGCTAAACCAGCTGCTAGGGGCAAGGTAAGCATGGCTTTTCTAAATGACGGGTCCTTTGGGAACAGGATTCGCGGAAACAGGATTCGGATGTTCATTGCTTGAAGACTTATTGGAAGGGGAATAAATGCCAATGAGATGGCGGCTTGCGGGCTTCTTATTGCGAATGAATCTCATTAACAATAAAAATCTGCATGAAATCCATTTTTTTTACCTTGCTGGAATCACCACTCTGACCGCTATTTGTGCCAACATGTTTGCACCCAGATGGAAAAAGGAAGCCAAGCTGCTCAATAAGGCAGCCAAAAAATTTCTTCATTACAAGCGCGACCTGCTCGATGATCAACAGATCGCAGAGATCAAATCGCGCTGCCAAGACCTTCAGGCCGCAACCAAGCAGGGGGACAAGGACAAATGTGACGAGGCCTCAAAACAGCTCCATGCAACCTGCGAAAACGCATTACCCCGACAGCAGAGACAGGGGTGGATTGAGGAAAATCTCGAGGTCATCTTTGTCGCTGTCGTCATCGCACTCGGACTGCGTGCTTATGTGGTTCAGCCCTTCCGTATTCCCACAGGCTCGATGCAACCTACCTTGAATGGCATTGTGGCTACCTCGGTACCCTCAGCAGATCAGTTTCCCAATATTGCCAGTAGAACCTTGCAACGGGCCACTCGAGGACGAAAATATGTGGACCTTGTTCTCGAGGAAGATAAACGCCTCCGCTCGGAAAACCCAGTGATTGAACAACCCTACTTTCACTTTTTCACCCACACCTACATCTATTTTGATGACGGTACCAAGCTCACCTTCCCGGGGCCAAAGTCTGCGCTGATGAACCGCAATGGCATGGGTTTTGGCAGCCTCTGCGGCTATCCCACTGCAGACATGAGCCAACAAGAAAAAGACCAATACCGACTTGCGATGCTTGGCACATCAGCCTCAAACATATCCTTGGAAGGTTCCCGAAACCGCACCATCGCCTACACAAAGCCGGAGCTGGCCGCGGGTACTGTCATTGCTAGAGGCTATATTGATACTGGCGACTTAATTCTTGTGGATAAAATATCCTACAACTTCCGCCGCCCTGACCGTGGAGAGGTTTTTGTTTTTGACACACGGGACATCAAAAAAATCCACTCTGAAGCCGCTAAAAATGGCGGGGCTGCTGGATCTCATTATATCAAGAGGCTTGCCGGTGTGCCGGGTGATAAACTACAAATCAAGCAGTCTGATTTATATGTTAATGGCGAAAAAGCCCAGGAACCCGGCATTGTTCGTGTAATGAGCCAACAAGAAGGCTATCAAGGCTACGAGCCTTCTTATCGACTTCAAGGAGGCAAGATATTCAAAGCCAGAAAATCTAATATGCCCGGCATGAATGAATACATCGCGCTTGGCGACAATAGCTACAACTCATCTGATTCACGCTTCTTTGGCACGGTAAAGGAATTCAACGTGATTGGTCCAGCCGCCTTTGTTCTGTGGCCTTTTAGTAGCGGACACTGGGGCGTCATTAAATAGTGTTGCTTACACCCACTATCTTCACTTTGATGGGTTCGTCCTGCCTGCTCTGCTTTTCACTTTGCTTTTGCCCTTTTTTTATCCCTGATGTCCTCCGCCCAACAAATCACCCGTAAAGCAAAGTCTAATCTAGCATTTGCGCTCTCTTGTTTGCCCAAACAACGCAAGAGCGACATGGTTATTTTCTATGCTTTTTGCAGAGTCATTGATGATCTGGCCGATGACCTCGATATCCCTTACAACGAGAGAGCGCTGGGACTCACTCAATGGCGAGAAGGTGTTGAAAACGGCTTTGATCATCCCGATGAGCTGCAAAGCGATGTCATGCAAATCATCGAGCGCTACTCGATTCCAAAGCAACCATTCCTAGATCTTATAGACGGCTGCAAATCCGATCTCGACCCACAGCATTTCAATACCTGGCAAGACCTCGAGAGATACACTTACCAAGTCGCCAGCTGTGTCGGTTTGATTTCGATTCGGATTTTTGGCTGCACGCATCCAGATTCCGAAAAATACGCAACAGCCCTGGGTCACGCACTTCAACTCACCAATATTCTCCGAGATATCGAGGAAGACTTACGCAAGGGTGACCGCATTTATTTGCCTAAAGATGACTTCTCCCGTTTTCAATACAGCGAGGAGGAATTAAAAGAGCATATTCACAATCAACACTTTGTGGATATGATGAATGCACATGCTGACCGTGCGGAGGCATTTTACCAAGAAGCGATTGGCTATTTGCGGGATGAAGATGCCAAAGCCCTGCGAGCGGCTGAAGCAATGCGTAAGATTTATCACACCCTACTCATCAAGATGAGATCTGACAAATTTCATGTCTTCAGTCAGCGCTACTCCCTCTCGAAGGCCAAAAAAACAAGCATTCTGATCTCTAGCCTATTAGGTAAGTGACCATGCTATTGGTCACATTTCTTAGTAGCCAGATAGTTGTTACGCAGTATATTTGGTGCAACAGATTTTTCTCTGAAAACTCAGGCTGCCTCTGGCCTCCTTCATGGCTTAGCGGCTCACCACAAAATATTTCACCAACTATCTTTGAATGAAAACTCAGTACATCATCATTGTCACCCTGACAGCAGTGCTCGCCTCCTGTACGCCCTATCCTGAGACCAGCAATGGCGGCAGAAATCGCTGGTATTCAGATTTTACGGAGCCTGCACAAGAGCAGAAGCAATACAGAAAAATTCCCGTCGGGCATCCAGACCCACAAGGCAGAGGTAATATGGTAGTCAGTCCTTTCCGCCCCTATAATATCATCGACGTCACTGGCTACAGTCGTGGAGATATTGTTGGAGACCCTTCCACGGCACTCATCAACTCGAGAACAGGTAAGCGTGATCCAAAGACAGCGAAAACCTTTCGCATTCCGTAAGTTAACATTCATGGAGTCACTTTTCCCAGATTCTTCTGACTCGGAAGTCACCCTATCCGAGCCCTCAGACTCCGTCAGCGACGCGCCTCTGGCTGCACGAATGCGCCCTACAGCACTCACAGAGGTCGTAGGACAGCAACATATTCTCGCTGAGGGCAATCTATTACGGCGAGCGATTGAGGCCGACCGTTTCTCCTCTCTTATTTTCTACGGCCCACCCGGCACGGGCAAGACAACCCTTGCTACGGTGATTGCCAACTCCACCGACAGTCGCTTTGAGATGCTCAACGGGGTGGAATCAAATGTCGCTGAAATACGAGATAAAATTTCTCAGGCTCAGAAGTGGCGACAACTGCGTGAGCAGACAACGATCTTATTTATTGATGAGATTCATCGCTTCAACAAAGCCCAGCAAGACGTGCTGCTCCCGCATGTTGAGCGCGGCACCATTCGCTTCATTGGAGCGACGACTCATAATCCCTATTTTTATGTCAATTCTCCACTAGTATCACGGTCACAAATTTTCCAACTGGAGCCAATTTCAAGTCCTGACCTCATTACCTTAATGAACGTTGCTCTGACTGACTCAAAGCGAGGCCTAGGGGCCATGAATATTACGGCGGATGACAATGCCTTGGCCCACATCGCCGCAAAAAGTGACGGAGATGCCCGCCGAGCGCTGACCGCTTTAGAGCTCGCTGCTTTGACCACACCTGAAAATGATGACCATCATCGAATTCACATCAGCTTAGAGGTCGCAGAAGAGTCGATCCAACAAAAGGCGATTGTCTATGATGCTGACGGTGATCAACACTACGATACAACATCAGCATTCATCAAATCAATCAGAGGCTCTGATCCTGACGCTGCTCTTTATTGGCTCGCGAAGATGCTCACCGCCGGTGAAGACCCTCGATTTATTGCACGCAGGCTAGTCATTTCTGCAAGCGAAGACATAGGATTAGCTGACTCGAATGCCCTGCGAGTCGCCATGGATGCTCAGCAAGCTTATGAATTTATTGGTATGCCCGAGGGGCGCATCCCTCTTGCTCATGCTACCGTCTACCTTGCCACTGCGCCCAAATCAAACAGCGCCTATAGCGCGCTTGGAGATGCCATCAAGGACGTTAAAGAAGGCCGAACCTTGGCCGTTCCTGAGCACCTAAGAACAAAAACGCGCAAAAAACTGGCGCAAGACTCCGGCACCAGCGAGGAAGCTCTGCAGTACCACTATTCGCACGATTACGAAGGGAACTACACTCCACAGGCTTATCTTCCAGATGGACGCAGTTATTATTTTCCCACAGAAAACGGACTAGAAAAACGCATCAAGGAACGCCTCGCATACTGGCAAGGCTTATTTGATAAGTCCCAGAGTTGATTCTATTCTGGAGCTATCAGGCCCTATTGAGCAGGCTTCTGCTTGCCTGTTTTTATAAGTTCCCTGGTTTGATTCATGATCATTTTATCGCCAAGGTAGTATTTCTTATCCTCTTTGACAAAACCAGTTCCCGGCGCAAACCAATATCCACGTTTGAGCTCTAGCCCACCATTCATTCCTGTGACTTGTATGTGCAGCGCTTTGAAGTTACCCGCTTCAGTTTCCAAATCCTCCCATCCTATCGCTCTGAACCACCTGGTCATGCGCATCTTTTTACCCCCTATCGATTGATCCATCACAACGGGAAAAGCCTCTCCACCCTTCCAGCCAGACTCAATGATAGGGATAGGCTTGCTCAGGCTGATGACTCTCTTGGGGTTTTTCCCCTCCTGCTTGGATCCGAGCGCTTTCACCGCATTCTTTTCAATCAGCATGTATTGAATTTCCTCAAGCTGTTCGCCATTGGAGAAATAGAAAGCGTGGGCTTTAGGGCCATCCTCGGAGAGAGGTAAAAAACCGCGGTATACAGCAGTCTGTTCATACGTTGCACGGACTTTTCCCTCTAGCTCCTCGATTTTTTGCCCCGGAATCCCAGAGGGAAGTGTGGTGCTTTTAGCCACCTCCACAGAGACTTTATAAGTCCATGAGTCCCCAACTGATGGACTCCACAGTCGTTCTTGATGATCAGCCACTTCATCTTCGGCATAAGCCAAAGTCATAAAACAACATAGCAGCGAGGTTAAAAACAGGCTCTTACACATGACCCAAAATCTACTAACATCAGGACTTAACTCAAGACTAAAGGGATTGCGCAATGCGAACAGCCTCTACCGCCCCTTTGACATCATGCACGCGATGAATGCTGATGCCACTCTTGAAAGCTAAAGCTGTCATAATAGCTGTGGCACGGTCTCTCTGCAAAGGGTCTTCCTCGCCCGTTAGTTTGCCAATGACGGATTTGCGTGATACGCCAAGAAGAATAGGCCTGCTCTTTTGCAAATCGCCAAGACTCCTCAACAGCTCCAAATTATGCTCATAGGATTTGCCGAAACCAATACCAGGATCGAGGCAGATGAAATCTGGATTCATGCCAGATGCTTCAAGGCTTAGCAGCCGTTCAGCAAAAAACGCATTGATGGCTGACACCACTCCCCCCTGCTCATCGTAACAAGGGTTTTGCTGCATTGTACGCGGCTCACCCTGCATGTGCATGACGCAGACACCAACACCAGCATCGGAACATAGCCTTACCATTTTAGCATCCCTCATTCCCGTTACATCATTAACGATGTCAGCTCCTGCCTCGATGGCCGCCTCAGCAACCACTGCCTTCGAGGTATCAATAGAAATCAATATATCAGATTCATCTCGCAGCGCCTTGATGATGGGCACGGTCCTCTCAATTTCCTCAGCAACATCGATCGCACGAGCCCCAGGGCGTGTGGATTCACCACCAATATCAATAATCTGCGCTCCTTGTTCGACCATCCGCATGGCTCCGCTCAGTGCCTGATGAGTTAAGGAATATCTACCTCCATCTGAGAATGAGTCAGGTGTAGCATTCAAAATGCCCATGACAATTCCGCCCTGGTTGAGGTCTAATGTCTGACGACGTGTTTTCCAGATCATGATCTTATGGCTTGGAATATCATATCTACGGCGGTAGCTTCATATCTGGCACGTATGAATACAATCTTTAAAAAAGGGCCCATGGCTGCCAACCCCGCAGCCACCTCAATCATCCTGCTGATTGCATCACTGATGGTAATCAGCAGCTTAAATGGGGCTGTACCTGATCTAGCTGGTGTGGATGCGCCCAAAAACAATGTGCGCATCATGCACAATGAAGATGGCACATATACCGAATTCCGCCGCAGCCCAGATGAGCGGATAATCGAACGACGCACCTATGGTGACCGTCCTGGCGGCGGCGGGGACAGGGTCTTACATATGCTCATCGTCTATCGTAAAGATGCCTACGGTAAGCTTCGTAGTGGCATTGTCTATGACGGTGCAGGAGCCAAGTTATACCGCATTGTTTACGGCTACCATAAGCGAGATGGAAACCTAGTAGCGGAGGACATGTTTGATGCCAGAGTCAAAAGGACAAAAACATTAACTGACCCTGTAACCAAAAAGCCCTTCGAACAGGAATACCCAGTGAGATATCTAAGATACCGCTACGATGCTCAAGGACGACAAATGAAACCAATTGTCATTTGCCTGCCTGCAGGAAAAAGAGCGGAGGAACTCTTTGGCAAGGAGGGGTCTAGTCATGCCGACCCATGGGAAAATCCCAACAGAAGGACAGCTAACCCCAACGCACGGCCCCTGCGGTAACCGCTACGAGCGGTGCTTAACTACCGGCCCAAATACTTGGTCAGGGCTCGTCTACAGCTGCAGGCTCACGCTTGTTCAGGTAAGCGGGGAATTCTTTTTCTAAGGTGTTGAGATAGTACTCAGCCTCCTCTTGATCTCCTTTTTTCATCAAGGCATCGTAAGATTTATAAAGCGCATCAGCCCTGAGCTCTTTATCATCAACGAACAGCTGAACCACTACGACATAGTATGCTGCAGCTGCAGCAAAATCATTTGTGTTGTAGGCAATATCTCCAAGAATCATACGCAACTCAGCATTCACCATACCTTTGGGCCTCAGCTCAAGCCCTTCACCGGCACTCTTTTTTGCTTCCTCGAGATTTTCCAACCCCAGATAGGCTTCGGCTCTGTCTAACAAGGATTCAGCTTTCCAAAAGGGCTGCTCAACCACATCGAGAAAGTTAGTAGTAGCAACAATAGCCTCTTCATACTTACCTGCGCTAACACAAGCCTTGCCCAGCATTTTCCAAAAGGCTTGGGGTGTTGAACGCGGATCATCGAGGCTTACCCCTTGAGTGAGGTATCGCTGACTGGCCTTCATCTCACCGGCGTTAAAACACTGCACGCCCAGCCACCGAAAAATAGATGCCGGTATCTTATCCTGATGGCCCAGCTCAGTGAGCGTATCGATCTCTTTCTGCAGTCTGTTTTTATCCTTCATTGCGTAGGCACTGTAAATGACAAGCATGCCACTACGCTGAGCATAGTTCGCTTGGTCGAGGCGGCATGCATTCTCCAATGCGGTGATAGCCTCTGGGTATCTTTTGATCTGATAATTACCCCAACCGATCCAGTAATGAGTATTTGCAGCAGTATCTTGACCAAGATCAGGGAAGCCCATGAGCAACTCCTCATATCGGCGAATCATATCTGCGTAATCCTTATCCTCTTTTCTAATCCTTGCGCTGTTTTGCCATGCAAGAGCTGCCAGCTTGTCTTTTGGAAAACGCTCAATCAGCAAATCAAAATCTTTAAGTGCAGAAATACGGTCACCGAGCGCAAGAAATGACTTTCCTCGCATCGCAATAACATCAGGTGCACGCTGATCGTCAGCATGCCTTGCTAGGAATGATGTAAAGTCACGTACTGCGCCATTATGATCGCCTGACAAAGACAGGCACCACCCCCTTTTATAGTAGAGGTTAGCCTGGTTGGAACTTCCAATAATTTCCGAATCTATCTGGTTATACGCAGATGCAGCTTCGCGGTGTTGCTCGGCATCAAATAAAGTTTCCGCCTTCATGAGTAGCGCCTTATGAATCCTCTCATGCTTGGGGTATTGACCTTGGTATATTTCTAGAAAGGCATCGACCTGCATCGGAATATTCGCTCCCTTAATATTGTAGAAACAAAGCAAGCGGAAGTAGCTCGCTTCAAAGGCCTCCGCGGACATTGGCACCTGCCTCTCTGCCTGAGAAAAAAGTTGGATTGCCTTATCATATAACTTTAGCTGATAAGCACTACGGCCAGCAATGGCGTATTTGACTGCTTCCGTAGCAGGTGATCCGAGATATTCTGCTCGCTTCATCACATCCAGCACAGCTTGGTAGTTTTTAGCCGTGTACATGCTATTCATCAAAGCTGCCTGCGCGCTTGGTTTGAAATTATCTTCGCTAGAGAGCAAGACCGCCTCAAAGCATTCTGCGGCGAGTTCAACTTCTTTGTTCTGGAGCGCTAACAAACCTACATTGAGAGTCGCTTCAATACGCAGTTTGATCTCAACCTCAGGCTTCATTAAGGCCTCAAATTTCTCTCTCGCCTTGTCGTTTTCTTTTTTTGCCAAATAAAGATGTGCCAACTTCAGCCGAGCGCTCTCTCGGTAATTGATGGGCGCTTCTTCGGCTGCCTCTACCAAAGCGAAGGCTTCTATAGCCTCATCAATATTACCCGCATAACGAAAACATGAAGCCTCTTGATATCGACCACGGAAGCGCTCTTGCGCTGTGGTCGCCATCGTAGCTACTCGGCCAAAATGAACCGCTGCCTGACTGTACTTTTTCTCATTTACGGCATCATAACCAAGCCTGTTGGATGCCAGTGCTACATAGCGACCTTCTCTAAAACGGTTCACCACTCCATGCAGTATCCTCTTGCCCTCATCAATAGATCCAGATTGGTAGTAACACTCACCCAAGTAATAACTGGCAGCCTGCGTATTGACGTGATCGGGATAACGCTCAATGTATGTCATCAGACGAGGAATAGCCCGCTGATAAGCGTCCACTTTGAGTGCCTGATCCTCGGTATTGTTAGCCTCTCGATAGAGCTGTTTACAAAATTCAAATTGATCCTGAGCTGGATCGGAAACCAGCGGAGCATTTTGAGCACTGACCACAGAATGGCACAGACCCACAGTGAGGGAAACCCATAGGGCCAAAGGAAGTATGCGCATGCTAATATTCATAGAGAGAATGGATTAAAACTGATTTTTTGCTTACTTCGTTGATTGCATGAATGAGCACAAAAATCGCCTATTACTTACGCTGGCGCTGCACCTGCGTTGCAAATGAGATATTCGGTATTCCCGCTTTCTGGCATACATCAATCACCTCTACAATCTTCTGATATTCAACCTTACCATCGCCTCGGATTCTAATGGCTTGATTCTTGTGCACGGCTGCAATGCGAGTCAATTTTCCGAACAGTTGATCTTGTGTCATTTCACTATTGTCGACGATCACGCCTCCATCCTCACGCACATTAACGATGATTTCACCAACGGTCTGCTTGGCATCAGCCCCCTCTTCAGCGACAGGTACGGATACATTGAGCTCACGCTCACTTTGAGAAAATTGCATCGTCGCGATGAAAAAGATCAACAGCAGAAAGACAACGTCGATCATCGGCGCCAGCGGGAAGGCGGCGGAATCAGGTTCTCTGGTTTGAAATTTCATCGGTTAAAAAAAGGTGGCTAGATCTACATGCCGTGAATCTCAGGGCTGTCATTGGAAGGCCTTGGAGCTGGCCTTGGAGCTGATCTTGGAGCCGCTGTGGCATCTCGCTGATCATTGCCATAGCCTTGATCGTCTGGATCGTCTGAATAAACCGGCTGGGGAGCCATACCACCACGTCGGTTATATTGAGCTGCCAGCAATGCCATTAAGTGTGTGGCTGCAGCCTCTAATTCGGCAATATATTTCTGCACCCGGCCGCGGAAAATAGAGTAAAAAATAACAGCCGTAATACCAATAACGAGGCCACTAGCGGTGGTGACGAGCGCTTGATAGACTCCCTCTGCCAGCTTATTGGCATGCACCCCTTCATAGTTACCGCTGGCGATCTCCATGAATGCGCGGATCATACCAATGACCGTTCCCAGCAGACCCGTCATCGGTGCAATAGTTCCGATATCATTAAGGTAGCTAATACGGTGGGTGAGGATACCTGCTTGGCGAGAGCCTTCTGCCTGGGCGACCTCTCGGACTTCCTTAAAAGTCGTACCTGTATTTTTCGTCATGAAATCGAGTGTCTTCTCGGTAATGCGAGCAACACTCTGATTTTGTTTGTGACAATGTGCCACCAAACCTAGGTAGTCACGCTTTCTGATAAGCGCCTCCGCCGTGCTCATGAATTTATCACTCACCACGGAATTGCGACGAATCGTGAAAAAATAGAACAGGATCAAAACCACACAGATCACTGATAAAACAGCCAAAGGATACATCATGAAACCTCCCATCCAAAGAATCTCAAGAATATCTGTGCTATCAACCGGATCAGGCGAATCCACCAAATCAGCGTCGGCAGCCATCAGAGAATAGGAAGAAGCCAGCATCGCTACAGAAGACAGGCAAAAAGTAAGAATATTAGATTTCATGGAAATTGTGTCAGAAGCATTGTAGTCCGATTTTTCTCGTGTGCAAGCACTGGGAACTCAACAAGCTAGCCACGGCATGACAAAGAGCGAAGGGCAAAAGCGTGCTTGCTAGCCATAGATTAATCGGGACAAAGAATAATCGTCTTCTCATTGCATTTGATTTACAAAACATTCAACACGACTCTTTGTAACAGTAATCGATGAGCACACCCAAGATCCAGCAGAAACTCAGAGACACGCCGCACAAGCCCGGTGTCTACTTGATGCGGGACCGACTGGGGGGAATCATTTATGTGGGCAAAGCTCGCGACCTCAAAAAACGCGTCGGCAACTATTTCATGCCATCCCGCAAAATGCGTGCTGACCGCAAAACCCGTGCTCTCATTGACAGCATTGAGGACTTTGACCTTCAGATCGTACGTAATGAGCAGGAAGCCCTCATTCTGGAAAGCAAACTCATCAAGCAGTATCGCCCACGCTACAATGTCAGCCTGCGCGATGACAAACGCTTCTACATGGTGAAAGTTCAGCTCAAGGATCCTCTTCCTCGTTTCATGCTGACTCGCTTAAAAAAAGACGATGGCGCACGTTACTTTGGCCCCTTTGTTCACTCTGTTGCCATCAAGGCGACCCTCGAATGGATTAATCGTGAGTTCGGCCTGCGCACGTGTCGACCTAGATTACCCAGTGAAAATGAATATCGCCACTGCCATGCTGATGTCATCCGCTCATGCAGTGCCCCCTGTGTGGGCAAGATCTCCGAAGAAGATTACCGCTCTCGTGTCATGGAGGCCGTCACCCTGCTCGAGGGGAAAGGCAGGAAAGATCGTCTGCAAGGATTACGTGAGCAAATGCAGCAGGCCTCAGAAAAGCTCCAGTTTGAAAAAGCGGCCCGCCTCCGCGACATCATCGACAACTTAGAAAAAACCCTCAGTCCAACACGAAGTTTTGTCCGTAGTGGAGGTGCCGTTCCTAGCACGGTGAAACCCAGCGAAGACTTGGCAGAACTACGAGAGGCCCTCAGCTTACCTGATCAACTCAACATCATGGAGTGCTTTGATATTTCTAATGTTTCGAGCAATCACATCGTCGCCTCGATGGTTCGGTTTGTAAATGGAAGCCCTGAAAACAAGAGTTATCGCCGCTATCGCATCAAAACAGTCCAAGGCCAAGATGACTTCGCCAGTATGGCAGAGGTCGTCAGGAGGCGCTACTCACGCATTCTATTGGAAAATAGTATTTCTGACCTTGAGGGTAGTCAGGAACAGCCACTTGAGGCTCTTCGTCGACTTGCTCGAGAGGGCAAATCTCCCTTGCTTATCCCTGATCTTGTCATCGTTGACGGTGGTAAGGGCCAACTCAGCATGGCTGTGCGAGAACTGCAGCGTCTTGGTTTGCACGACCTGCCCGTTATCGGCCTTGCTAAGCAACGAGAAGAAATCTTCAGACCTGGCATCAGCGAACCGCTATTGCTCTCTCATGACTCAGGAGCGCTCAAACTCATGCAACGCATGCGTGATGAAGCTCACCGTTTTGCCAACAATTACAATGAACTACTCTTGCGGAGGCGGGTCCGGGAGAGCCTTCTCGATGACTGTCCTGTGATCTCAGCAAAACGCAAAGAAGCACTGTTGAGGCGCTTTGGCTCCGTTAAACGCATCCGAAAGGCCGATGCCAAGGAATTGGAATCGGTTCCTGGAGTCGGCAAAAAATCAGCTCAAGAAATCCACCTCTGGCTGCAGCAGCAGAGGTAGTCGCTCTGTTGTGCCGTGCTAACTAGATTGTGGCATCTAGATTGTGGCTTACTAACTGGCAAAATCCAGTGCGCGCTGTTTCATCTGTGTTGCCATCAGATTGAGCGCATTGGCTCGTGTGGGCGCTAGGTGCTCCTTCAGGCCGGTTTCATCGATGTATCCCATGTCTGCCTGCAGAATCGCATCTGGCGTCTCACCGTCGAGCACTTGGACAAACAACGCAATCATGCCCTTGGTGATCAGAGAGTCTGAATCGGCTACATAATGCATTACTCCGCCCTCGTGTGAGGCATCTAGCCATACTTGAGATTGGCATCCTTTAAT
>DBBL01000010.1:0-5183 GCA_002292185.1 Akkermansiaceae bacterium UBA985
TAACCCTTGTCACTGTCTGTCTCGCCGCAGCCATCATGCTCGACTTTCATCCAGTCGCCTCGATCTTTGTAGGACTTGGCATCTTCGGCATTGTTTTTGCCATCAACTCCGCAGTGCATTCCTACCTGATTCTGACCTTCACCTCAGATGATCAAGTTGCGCTCAACGTAGGTTTCTACTACATGGCAAACGCATGGGGTCGCCTTGTCGGCACCCTGCTATCGGGGCTCATGTTCATCTTCGGCGGCTTGGCTGCCTGCCTTTGGACCAGTGCGGTGATGCTGCTCGCTGCATTCATCATGACCTTGCCGCTACGCAATACGCAGGACTCCGTGGGCAGTGGCGATGCCCGCTAAAATTCCGGACTCGAGTTAAAGCTCAAACGAACTTCTGTAAGCGGGTGCGAAATAATGAGCTCACAAGCATGCAGCTTAAGCTGACCTGGCCCATCCCCGTGGCCATAAAAAGGATCCCCAACGATCGGAATGCCTAGACCTTTCTCATGGTAGGCATGAAGACGCAGCTGATGTGTGCGTCCCGTAATGGGAATGAATTCAATCCGTGTTCGTCCTCCCTCAACCGCTAATTTTCGCCAGTGCGTGATGCCTGTTTTCCCGTGGATCTCGTCATAGATCTGAATGGGGCGGTTATCGACATCAAGCCGAAATGGCAGCTCAATGGTACCGCTTTCTTGCTCCAACACCCCGTCCAACAAGGCGATGTATTTCTTTTCGGTCAAGCGCTCATGAAATTGCCTCGATAAGTTCCGGTGTGCTTCAGCACTGCGCGCAACCACCATCAAACCGGACGTATCCATATCCAAGCGATGCACCGCAGGTTGTTCGATGCAACCAGGAAACATTCGCCGGACTCGATCAGCAACACTGTCTACTTTATCCGGGCCTCGGCCGGGCACGGCCAGCATGCCGCTGCGCTTATTGACCACCACAAAATCAGGATCAGTGTGCAGAATGTCTAAAAGTTTCTCGGAATCCATCGTTATCAAGCATCTCTGACTGGGCTCGTGCCATGTGTCAAGAGCCGTGCATGGCGTAGATCGTGATTGCCCGGGCCACCCCCCGCAGGGCATGATGCGCTCATGAACGACGCCATGCTCCAAGATGCTTACCGCAGATTTGATGCCGCCAATTCCGAAGATCCCAATAGCATAGAGGTCGATGGCAAGTCGCAGCCTAAGGAGCTTATCTTTGCTAAGCGCCTGAGCACCGCGGTTTTGGCGTTGGATCCTGACGCATCATTGGCACTAAGGCTTGCGGCTCGCTGCCAGCACATCCGGCGCTGGCAGACACCGCGCTCTACCCAACCCATGGGAAGAGCAGGTTATTTGAAGTGGCGCACACTGTTAAAGAAATTTCATGCGGAAACGTCAGCAGAGATTCTCAAAGCCGCCGGCTATCAGGCCGAACTCATCGAGCGGGTTCAGGATCTCAATCTTAAGAAAAATCTCAGCACCGATAAAGACTGCCAGACACTAGAAGATGGTCTCTGCCTAGTATTTTTAGAATACCAGTTCGACGCCTTGATCGCCGAAACCGAGGAAGAGAAACTACTCGGCATCGTTCGTAAAACCTGGGCGAAAATGAGCCCCCGTGGGCAACAAGCCGCTGGTGACATTGCTTTCTCAGAGCTCGGTACCCGCATTCTTGAAAAAGCCCTCTCCTAATTAGCCAAATCACGAGATCACGTAGGAAGCTAAAAACTCGACTTTTGTATCCAATTACACTAACCCAATGGCCGTGAGCAATAACGAACCATCACTCAAGAAAAGCCCTGATCTGGAAGTCAAAGACGCTCAGCTCATCTTTAATTCTGTCTGGGAAACACTAGAAGCGGAACGCGGACGGGAAAAAATGCGTTTCCCAAAGGAACTCATTCTTCTCGGTGGAGCCCCAGGCTCAGGTAAAGGAACCAACACCGCCTACATCTGTAAAGTTCGCGATATTTCAGCAGAGCCGATCGTTGTTAGTGCGCTACTTGACACCCCTGAAATGCAAGCGCTCAAGGCAGAAGGTCACATGGTGGGTGATCGCGAAGTGGTGGATATTTTGTTCCGCAAAATGCTCACCGCAAAATACCGAGAGGGGGTGGTGCTTGATGGATTTCCCCGCACCACCGTTCAAGTAGAGTGTATCAAAATGCTTTATGATAAAATGGTCTCCCTAAGGCGAGAGTTTGAGAGCACCCCTCTCAAGGTTCATTTCAAGCAGCCTATCTATCACATTATGGTGCTCTTTGTTGACGAGGCTGAGAGTATTGCCCGTCAGCTCAAGCGTGGCCGCGAAATCATTGCCCACAACGAGGAAGTGAAGCGCACCGGCAACGGCACCATCTTAGAAGAAAGGCCAACTGACCACAGCGAGGATCTTGCCCGCAACCGCTATCGCACCTTCAAGGAGCAGACCTACGACGCCCTGCTCTCACTCAAGCAAATCTTCCACTACCATTTCATCAATGCTCAGCTTCCACTGGATGCCGTGCAGAGCAACATTCTCCAAGAAATGGAATACCAGAGCTCTTTAGAGCTCGATCCTCGCACTTATGACGTGCTGCGCGTGCTACCAGAAGCCGCTGACATTACCAATCACGCCCGACGTGACTTGGTGTATCGCCTCGATCGTTACAACCTTGAACACCCCGAGCTCTTTCGCGATGTGGTCGAAATGATCGATACGAAAATCATGTCCATCATCAAGCCTCACGCCATTTCCGGCAGGGCCCACGTGAATACAGAGGACTCACTGCTCTCAAAACCAAAGGCGCTTGCTATGCTCATTGATGTGTTTTCAGAGCGCGGGTTTTTCGCCTGTGTGGATATCCATTTAATGGAGGTTCCCAATCGGGTTGATCTTAATACGGGCAAAATCGAATGCCGGGAAAAGAAGGTGTTCCGTATTACCGTGCACTTTAAAGGATCTGAAATCCGAAGGGGTTAGCGAGGAGGCTAATAGAGCATGAGCAGAAACCAGGTTGCCATAATATGCGATAGCCTTCAGATTGACTCCATCCAAGATGACTAGCTTCTCTCACGCTCACACTGACAAGGACCTGAAGCGCCTCAGGCAATTCCTTGCTGAGACGCTCAAAAAATCGGGCCTTCAAATCCCTGGGCAGGCGGCTGATGGCATGCAGCTGCTCAATCTCGCCTGTGGCCGAGCTGACGAAACAGAGGTTCTCGCTGATGTATTTGGCAGTGAGTCTGACTCCATTCATCTCACCGGCATCGATATCCGGACACGGGAAATAGGTGAAGCGAGAGAGCGCTGGAAAAAACTACCGAGCAAGGTAAGTGCCGACTTCCTCGTTCAGGACGCCTCACAACTCGACCGACTAAAACAGCTCAATAACGAATTCGACATCGCTTTCATGCGCCACCAAAATTTCTGGAACGGCGACACAACCTGGACAAAAATCTATGACGAGGCACTTCACCGTCTCGATGATGACGGCCTATTGGTGATCACTTCTTACTTTGACCATGAGCACCGCCTTGCGCTCGATGCCATCCAAGGACTCGGTGCCGAATTAGTCTGTTCTGAGCGAAACTCCGACTCTCGCATCATCACCGACGCGCCGAATAAATCCGTGGACCGTCACCTTGCTATCTTCCGCAAGCCCTGATCCCCACCTTGCTGTGGCTTCGCGTTAAATTCGGCCTTAACTCCGCCTCCAACACATCAGCCACTCCTCTCCTTCACGCGTCGGAAAATATTTTTTTGGCAGCCGCTCCCACTCGAGAGTAAACCGTTTACTGAAGTGGCTATGAATAGTTTCGATGTTGGTTTTAAATGGTGGCCCGTCTCCATTCGGATCTTCAGCAAAGGCGAAAAAAACTCCAATCAGCAGACCCTTCGGCACCAATAGTCGATGGGCGGCATCTACATAATCATCTCTCTCATCGGGGGTGATCGCACAAAAACAAGTGTGCTCCCAGATCACATCGTAACGCTTTTCTTTAGCAAGCTCCGCATCAAAAAAGTCCGCCTCCTGGTAGCGTGCTCCATCGATGCTGTTTGCCAACTTTGCTGTTGCGAGTGCCGTTGCTGAGACATCCAGCCCAGTCACTCGGCAGCCTGCCTGAGCTAGCGCACGCACATCGTGCCCGTATCCGCAGCCCGGGACCAATACCTCGGATTGTGCTGGCAACTCTCCACTTGTGATAACTTCGAGCAATGACGGTGACGGCGCCCCTTTGTCCCATGGAGTATGGCCCTCTAAATAGTCTTGATTCCAGTCACGCTGTCCCATTGCCATGATTACATTTAAAACGATCCCCCCACCTCTACCAACTTAAAAAATGACGGGAGCATCTAAGTATGAGCCTGTGCCCATAACCGAGAGAGCTACTCGAAATAGGTATCCTCATGGGAGTAAACCGGTGCGCAGCAGCAAAGCAAGCGTATCGCTGTCAATGCCTTGATCTGGTGCCAGGCGCTGGGAGCAATCAGGATGGCATCTCCTGGCCCCACTTCCTGCTCATCACCATCGATTTCCATGAGCCCACGCCCTTCAAGAATAAAATAAATTTCCTCACTGAGTTTGTGGTAGTGGCGCTCCGTGCATCCCCCCTCCGGCAGGCTCGCCTCAGCAAGACTCTGCTTTTCCACAGGGGCATTGGTGGCATCAAGAATACTGCGGATAGTAGATCCATCTGCAGTGGTAAAGGGAATCTGGTCACGAAGCTGGTTGACGATCATGCGACTTGGTAACAAATTAGCGCTGTGGAAACAACTCCCGTTACCTGTCCGGCATGCTTTCAGTCATTCGACGTTACACTTCCTCCCTCCGAGGAGTGCCCATGCGAAGTCGATTATGATTGTGAAGTGTGCTGCCGCCCGATGGTGATTCTTTTTTCAGATTATACCGCTGAAGCTCGTAGCCTTGACGATTAGAGGTTCCATAGAGACGCCTATTGAGATGCCTATTCGCCAACACATCGCAGGCCGCGAAGCTTGCCCATTCTTGCCGCATGCACAAAGGATACTGACTCCATCGGATAGCCGCCAGGCACGTGAGGGCGATGATCCCAGCTGCTACTATCTTGCCGCGCTCACCTGCGCTCAGTCCCTCTGGCTACAGGGCAAACCCGCCCAAGCACTACTCCAGCTTAACCATGCACTTGGTGTCAGCCTAGCCCCCGACGATATCGCCCTCACTCAGTGGCC
>DBBL01000010.1:5357-5906 GCA_002292185.1 Akkermansiaceae bacterium UBA985
CGGCAAATCGAGAAGGAACAGCTAGAAATCCCTATCTGGGATAAAGTTCTTGTGCAGCTCAATCGTATTGGATCACCGGCTGAAACCGACATCCTCAGAGCCCTCTCCTGCTAAAGCTCGGCCAAGTATTCATCGCTTACGGCTTGCCTTCGACTCTGTTTATTTCTACCCCTCCTGCAGATGCCCAACCTTTACGAAACAGACCAAGCCCTCAGCGAATATTTACTCATGCACTACGGCACCGATGCAGAACTTATGCCTTGGGCATTTGGGCCTGCTGACGCGATCGGATTTCCAAACCGTACGGTTGCCTATTTCCCTGAGAAAAAAGCATCGCGAGGCCTAGACATTGGATGTGCAGTCGGCCGATCTACTTTTGAACTTTCCAAAGTATGCGACGAAGTCATCGGCATTGATTATTCTGCCAGCTTTATTGAAGCCGCTGAAGAAATGCGCCAACATGGCAGTATTGATTACCCCATCAAGGAAAGCGGCCAAGTCAACAGCAGGGCGACGGCGAGCATTCCCGAGCATTCCAATCCAGAAGGC
>DBBL01000010.1:5996-9074 GCA_002292185.1 Akkermansiaceae bacterium UBA985
GCCGCCAACCTAATCTGCAGGCTCCCCGATCCCGCCAAACTACTCAAGCGGCTGCCTGACTTGGTTTTGCCTGGTGGCCATCTCGTTCTGGCGACCCCATGCACTTGGCTGGAACAATTCACCCCTCCTGAGAATCAACCCAGTCAGGATACCTTTGAGTGGCTATCCGGCCTGCTTAGCCCCTCTTTTGAGCTCGTAAAAAAGGCAGACGAACCTTTTTTAATCCGTGAAACAGCCAGAAAATTTCAATGGACAGTTTCCCTTGTAACTCAATGGAAACGTCGTGTTTGAGGCTCCTAGTGCGGCTTAGCCGCTGCGCCTAGTTCCACCCTGAGCTTGACTTTACAAGCAAGCTTGTGTAAAGGAACTTATCTTTGGCAAATAAAGACTGCCATTTTTATCCACATCGGCCACAGAATGATCATACTGATTACTGCACGTGGCCCTCTTTTTACCCGCTATGTTTAACAAAATTCCTTTTTCTCGCGTCAACTGGATCACGAGCATCTTCCTCATCACCACCGCTCTACTCGCCGTCACCGCCGTTCCCATCTATCTTTGGCACTTCGGGATCGACTGGTTTCAGTTCGGGATGTTCTTTTTCTACACCGTGATCACCATCATGAGTATCACACTCGGTTATCACCGGCTCTATTCCCACCTTGCTTTCAAGGCGAAATGGCCAGTCAAGCTGGTCACGCTCCTCTTCGGCGCCTGCGCCTTCGAGAACTCATGTTTTGATTGGACCGCTGATCACCGCAAACATCATAAGCACGTTGACCATGATGATGATCCTTATGATATTTCCAAAGGGTTCATGTGGGCGCACATTGGATGGCTCATTTTCAAGATGAGGCCAGAGGAGCCCGTCGATAACGTCAATGATCTTATGCGGGACAAGCTCTGCATGTGGCAACACAAGTATGTGCACTGGATCGGCTTCGTCTTGGGTGTTGTTGTTCCTACTGCACTTGCCTACATGGTTCAGCCTACTTGGCAATACGCCCTCGGCGGCTTCCTGCTCGCCGGCATTCTGCGCATCGTTGTCGTTCAGCACTGCACCTTTTTTATTAACTCGCTCTGCCATACCATCGGCAAACGCCCTTACAACACAGAGAACTCCGCACGCGATAGCGCAATCATGGCTGTCTTCACCTGTGGCGAGGGCTACCACAACTACCACCACGCGTTCCAGCACGACTACCGCAACGGCGTCAAGCCTTGGCAGTTTGACCCCACCAAATGGATGATCTGGGTGCTCTCCAAGCTCGGCCTTACCAGCAACCTGCGCCGTGTATCCGATGAAAAAATCCTGCTCGCAGAAATGCGTGAAGCGTGTCGCCAGGCAGACAAAGTCAAAGCCATTGAGCCAGCGGCGGCACTCAGCGACAAAGCCATGGAGGCATTTCATGATTTCTCCCAGCGTCTCACCGACAGTTACAACGAGCTCGAACAGGCCATCTCAAACAAGGTAAGTGTATCACGACAAGCAATGGCCCAATGGCAAAAAGAAACTCGCGAGTTTGTGCGCCACGTCTCTGTGATTAATCGCCAACTGCAAAGTCCTGCGTAAGGACTTTCACAAAAAACACACTTTAATCAACAGGCCTACACTCTTCCGTGTGGGCCTGTTTGCTTTACCCTTTAAACTCTAGAGCGATTTTCGTAAAGACAGCTCAACTTTCCTCCGCATTCCTCATTTTCACCATTGCCACCTTAGCCAGACAAGCTTAATGGTTAGCCTTGCCGACAACGTTTTTTAATGACTATGAAGACAATCCATCACCTCATTTTACTGACATGTATCGCTCAATTTTGTGTCTCATGTGCTAAACAAGAAAGCCCAGCACCAGAGCCCATCGAAGAAGCGCCTAAGAAAATAGTAAAACCAAAAGCATCAACAGCTACCGTGGCTGCCGCAACCAATCTCTTTCGCACCCCGTCAGATGATATTGCTCTGCCAACGGATGCACAAATAGCGGAAGGCGAGCAGCCTGCAGCGGTAAAGCCGCCAGCCCAACCCAACAATTCATCCCCTAGCATCTCTATCAAACCCCCTGTAGCAAACCCTTCGAGCGGTAAGCCCTAAGCAGAGCGGTAAGCCTTAAGCTTTAACGATAGATCGGCTCTACGGTTGCCATGCGCAAACCCAAAAAATTCAACCCCCATCCGTTTGATTACCATCAGGAAATCGAGCTTGAAATCTTATCGCTGAGCAATCTCGGTGTCGGCATAGCCCGTGTGCAACTCGAGGACCAAGACGGGCACGGCAGCCAAGGCAACCAAAACAACCAAGGCGACCAAGACAAAGCACAACAAGGCTGGGTCGTCTTTGTGCCACACACCCTTCCGGGAGAGAAAGTCCTGGCGCGCATTTTCCGCAACGACAAATCACACAGCCAGGCTGACCTCGTCGACGTCCTCGTCCCTTCAGCTGACCGCCTTGAGCCCCAATGCTCGCTCTTCGGCAGATGCGGTGGCTGTCAGTATCAGCACCTCTCCTACGACAAGCAGCTCGCTTGGAAAACGCGCCAGGTCGAAGAGTTACTCGAGCACATGGCCGGTGTGCATACCGATGTGTCCCCTGCCATCCCATCACCTCGCCAATGGGGCTACCGCTCCAAAATCACGCCACACTTCAAACGTCCTCGCGACGGCAAGATTGGCGACATTGGTTTCTTGCTCGCAGGACAGCGCTCCCACCTCGTCGATGTTCCCCATTGCCCCATCGCCATGGATGAGATCAATGATGCTCTGCCTCGTATCCGCGAGGAAACACGTAACAACGCCAAGGCCTACAAAAAAGACGCCACCCTTCTACTGCGCGCCACCGAGGGCCGCGTAGAAACCAATCACCGCAATCCCATCTCAGAAACCGTCACCACCGACGCCGGAGACATCACCTTTCATTTTCTCGCCGGGGACTTCTTCCAGAACAACCCATTCATCCTGCCCGCTTTCACCAGCTACGTCGCCGAACAAGCGTCATCCTGCGGCGCCCGCTACCTCGTCGATGCCTACTGTGGCTCAGGCCTCTTCTCCCTGTGCCTCGCGCACAAGTTCAAACAAGTCGCCGGA
>DBBL01000006.1 GCA_002292185.1 Akkermansiaceae bacterium UBA985
TCAGGCTGAAAAATCTGAGGACCAGATTAAGATTTCGATCTGTGACAATGGCGTGGGTATCCCGGCGGCTGACTTGCCTTATATTTTCAAACGGTTTTACCGGGTTGAGAAACATCATTCTCAGAGTGAGATCAAGGGCACGGGCTTGGGGCTGTCGATTGTTCGCAGGGCGATCGAAGCTCATGGTGGAAAAATCACAGCAAGCTCTATTCCTGGTCAGCAAACCTGTTTTGTGATTTCTCTGCCTGTTGAGTAGCCGTGTATTGGTCGAGAGTCTCGACATGGGGGCAGGAGGAATGTATGCATTGAGCTGTCGGCGGTCATCATTCTGCCAATACCACTCATCCTATGCCAAGCAACACATCCATTTACGAGGTTTTCGAGCACCAGAAAGCGGATCTTTTAGTTCATTTGCTTAGTGCTAGCTCAGGTTTTGGCCAGATGGTGGTCTTTGCCCGTAAGCTCGATGTGATCCATGAATTAACCTCGACCCTGAACCATGCAGGGGTGGTTGCGCAATCGCTGCATGCCAACAAAAAAGTTGAGCTGCGCGAACGGGCATTAAAAGAGTTTCACGAGGGTAAGACTCAGGTGTTGGTGATGACAGAAGGCGTGGCTCGTGCTATCGATTTCTCAGGTGTGAAGAATATGCTCAATTATGATATTCCGGAGCTCAAGCAAGACTACCTAGCCCGTGTTGAGCTAACGCAGCAGGCGGGGGGAGAGACACTTACTTTGGTGGAGACACAGAATCTCCAAGCGCTGCATAAATTTGAAGAGATGCTAGGCTTTGATTTACCACGCAAAACGGCGGAGGGATTTGTGTATGCTACTCAGCCGATGAATTCGAAGCCGCCTCGTAAAAAAGGAGGGATTGCCAAAGGTATTCGCTCGAGGCCGTTGCAGAATAAAAAGCCGAAATACAAGGTCAAGGGCCGGGGAAAGTAGCGACAATGGATGTTGCCGCTTTTACTGAGCCTGCATCGCACTCTTAGCCGCGTGGGCAGCTGTGGCAAAACATGCCTGCATGAGGTAGCCCCCGGTGGGTGCTTCCCAATCGATCATTTCTCCTGCGATATAGAGATGCGGGATTTTTTTGAGCATGAGAGAGTGGTCGACTTCATCCCAGCAAATACCACCTGCGGAGGAGATTGCTTCAGCAATGGGTCTCGGGCCAGTGAGAGGGATGCGGCAGTGTTTGACTTCTCTGGCAAGTTCTTCGGCGGATTTCCAGGGGCCGCGATCTGGCATGAATTTGAGAATGGCGCAGGTGCCAGGATCAAGCTTCCAGCGGCGGCGGGCCTCACGAACGAAGTTGCGTTTGACCTTGCCCATACGTGATACTAGGTCCTCGTGGCTGGTGTCGGGTTTGAAGTCGATGATGATGTGAGCTTCTGGCTGCTGGCGAATGCTGGGCCCCATGTGGTAAATAGGTCCGCCTTCTAGTCCTTGGCGGGTGATGACGAGCTCTCCGTGGCGCGCGCTGTTGCCGCAACTCACCAAGAGGTTTTTGAGAGGTAGGCCTTCGGCCTCTTCGAGTAGCGGCATGGGCCAAGCGACCTCCCAGCCACAGTTTGCCGAGGTGAGGGGAGTGATCGATATGTCATGGCCTTTGAGGATGTCTACCCAGCTTGCGGTTGATCCTGTTTGCGGCCACGATGCGCCACCAAGGGCTAAGATGGTGGCGTCAGGCTTTACCGATAGCTTGGTATCTTGGTGGGAGAAGCTTAGCTGGTTAGGTTTTTCAAATGCGGTCCATGTGTGCCTGGTGTGGAAGGTGACTCCCAGGTAGCGCAGGCTTTTAATCCAGTTGCGCAGAAGAGGGGCGGCTTTGATCGAGCCTTTGTCAGGCGAGGGGAAGACCTTACCGCTACTGGCAACAAAGGTCTCAATGCCAAGATCTGATGCCCATTTCCTGAGCGCATGATTGTCAAAGCTGGTGATGATGTCTCGCCACTGCTGTTCGGGAAGGTTTGTGCCCGAGTATTTTTTGAGGAAACCTTCTATAGGCTCATCATGGGTGAGATTGAGACCACTTTTTCCAGCTACAAGAAACTTGCGACCCACAGATGGCATCGCATCGTAAAGGTCAACCTTGGCTCCCAGCTTGGCGGCAACTTCAGCAGCAAAGAGCCCTGCAGGACCTCCTCCGATAATGGTAATGTTTTTCAAGGTCTCTGCTTTTAGGGCTTATGTCGTTGTGACATCAATTTGTATTGATAACGCAGTGGTCACGGCTAGAAAGGTGCGCATGAAGGATTGCAACGTGGATTGGCACAATTGGCAAGGTGAGATGCTCGCTACTCTCATGTTTGTGGTGCGTGATGGGCAGATACTGCTCATTGAAAAGCTGCGTGGTATAGGTATGGGTAAAATCAATGGTCCGGGAGGTAAGATCGATCCAGGTGAGACACCAGCGGAGTGTGTAATAAGGGAGTGCCAGGAGGAGCTCCATATCACTCCTAAGGAGCCTGTTAAAATGGGAGAGCTCTGGTTTGCGATGTCTGACATGGAGGATATACACTGCCATGTGTTTATGGCGCATGAATTTGACGGTGTGCCCACGGCTACGGATGAAGCCATTCCTGCATGGACCGCTCTAGATGCGATCCCGTGGGAGAGAATGTGGGCAGACGATCCTCACTGGTTACCTCACATGCTGAAGGGGGAAAAGTTCCTCGGTAAATTTGTATTTGAAGGTGAAAACATCCAGTGGCGAGAGGTGCTTGTGGGTGAGTCTAGTACT
>DBBL01000036.1:0-1133 GCA_002292185.1 Akkermansiaceae bacterium UBA985
AACAACCCCCAGCTTCGGGTAGCCTCCCAGCGTCTGCCGGTCATTGAGCAATATGATCGGCTGTCCGTCCGGCGGGATCTGGATCGCCCCTAAGGCGATTCCCTCAGATATGACTCCGCCACTAGGTGGTGTGATCGGCCCACCTTCCAGTCGCACACCCATGCGGTCTGAATCGGGGGTGACCCTATAATCTTCTTGGTAGAATTTTGCCAACTCGTCCGAGCTAAATTGGACGGCTTGATAAGACTCAATGACTCGCAGCTCGATGGCATCGGGATAGTCCGGCACATACTTAGCAGGCACGTGGGCTGCCGCCTCATGATCACAAGCCTGAGCAGATAGGACATCACCCTCTCGGAGAACTGTGCCTAGACGATTGCGCTCAACAGTAGAGCAACTACCCAGAACGGGGGCAGCTTGAAAGCCGCTCTTTGTCGCTAGATAAGCTCGCATCCCTTTCTCGGCAGGTTTGAATCTCAAGATCTGGCCACGCCTCATTGCAAAGCTTCGCCAATTGCCAATCGGCTCGCCATCAAGCTCTGCCTGCATATCGGCTCCGGCAATCGCCAGCATCAGATCACATTCTGCGCAAAAGCTCGCCATGCCAATGGTGATTTCCAAAGTTGGTTGATTGACTGGGTTATTCAATAGCCTGTTGGCCCAACAATGCGCCTGTAAATCCATCGCGCCACCCTGGCTTAGCCCATGCCCTGCATAACCGAAACGACCAAGATCCTGAATCGTAGTATGCACCCCCGGCCTGAGAACTTTCAGCCCCTTTACATTATGGTCACCCTCAGACATGCCCTCCCCTTTCGATATAATCGGCACGCTCTACCGGCACAAAGCGCACTCGGTCACCAACCCCAAACGGGCTCAGAGGTACTTGATCTGGATTATAAAGTGGCTCGGGGCAGCGCCCGATTAACTGCCAACCGCCGGGTGTATCCATCGGATAAACCGCTGTCTGCCGATCGGCAATACCAACACTGCCCGTTACTACTTTGGCTCGTGGCCGCTCATGTCTCGGCGTGGCAATACGTGCATCCACATCAGCCAAAAAAGCAAACCCAGGAGCAAAGCCAATGGCGCATACCGTGTAATCTCTGCCCGCGTGAATGGCGATGACCTCT
>DBBL01000036.1:1178-7332 GCA_002292185.1 Akkermansiaceae bacterium UBA985
ATGATAATACACAGGCAGCTCAATGAGTTTCCCCTCAGATTTTTCTGCAATGACGCTGCGACTAATCATATCTAACAGTCCATCGCCAAACTCTTCGAGCTTGATCCTTGGTGAATGAACCTGCACCAGAATCGATGTATAGGACGCTGTTACTTCACAAACCTCTTGATACTCCGCCTTGATGCGACGAGCCACCTCTCCGATCAACGGCGCCTGTTTGACATCAATCTCGTCTCCAAAATAAAGCATAAGACTCGTTTCGGAAACAGGCGTCCAGTTAACCTTCATCCCCATCATGACTTAAGTGCTAAGTGAATCTGCTTCGCCGCTTCCACCGAGGCCTGGTTGTCGCCATGCACACAGATGGTATCAGCAGCGATCGCGATGACTTTACCGCAATGGCTGGTGACACTCCCCTCGTGGGCAAGCTGCATGACCTGCTCAAGCATACGCCCTGAGTCACTATAAACCGCGCCCCGCTCGGCACGGTCCAACAGCGTGCCCTGCGCCGTATAGGCACGGTCCGCGAAGGCTTCAAAAAGCAAGGGCACGCCATGCCTGCCAGCCAGACCTCGGTCGAGGGCATCATGCTCGCGGGCCATGATCATCAAAGCTGGGGAATGAGGCAGCCAAGCCACCGCTTTCAATATAGCTTCATACACCTCCTGACGCGCCATCATATCATGATAGAGTGCCCCGTGGGGTTTGACATACTGCAGCTTGGCTCCTGCCCGCTGGCAAATGGAATCCAAGGCTTCCACTTGCTCAATCACAAGACGGGTAAGCTCAGCAGATGAGAGCTCCATCGACTTTCGCCCAAAGCCCTCACGGTCCGGATATCCTGGGTGCGCACCGACTGCTACCCCGTAACTCATAGCAAGATCAACAGCCTCTGCCATCTCCTCTGGCCCACCTGCATGGGCTCCACAGGCAACGTTAGCCATCTCGATCCAACGAAACAATGACTCGTCATCACCCACGCCCTCACCCACATCCGCATTCAACTTCATCGGCCCCAATATGTCGTAGATAAACGCATCTATGAAGCCTTGTTTTTAGTAGCCACATTTCACTTAAGATTCCTGTAGGAATCGCGCTCAAAACCAAGCAGAAATTCGAAAAAAAAAGCCCGGGAAACCTTTCTCATGCCGCTATTAATTTCGGCGAAATACGACATGACTTTTTAGGTATAGATTGCCACACAGCTTGAAAAGCTAACTCCAGCTTACTATCCTAAACCGAGGAATATAAAGCCTGCTTATTTTGTCTTTTTAGAAAAATCTTCGTCCTGTTAGCTGCTTGAAATAAGCTTAGGTAAGATAATTTTTCCCGAATGCCTCATTCCTCACCTCTCTTAAAAAATACTTTCCTGGCGCTTGTCCTTAGTGCGCTAGCTCTCTTCAGCACTCAGGAGCTTCACGCGGCCATTAATTTTAATTCGAGTGGGTTACAGGGTGAATCCTTGAACAATCCAACGTCTTTACAGTTCGGCCCGGATGGGCGCCTTTACGTATCTCAGCAGGACGGCACTATTTTTGTATACACCATCAGCAGGCAGGGTTCCAATAACTATGTCGTAACCAATGTAGAGACGATTCTCTTGGTTAAAAACATGCTCAACCACAATGACGATGGCACTATAAACGCTGGGCTAGGCAAACGTCAGGTTACAGGCATCCTGCTCTCAGGAACTGCTCAGCAACCTGTATTGTACGTTTCCTCGAGTGACCCTCGAGAGGGGGGGCCAAGCGGGGATCTAAACTTAGATACTAACTCTGGGGTCATTTCTCGATTAATTTGGAACGGCAACGGTTGGGATAAAGTTGACTTGGTTCGCGGACTTCCACGCTCAGAGGAAAACCACTCGGTCAATGGCATGCAGTTAGATGAGTCAAGTAACACACTTTACTTGGCTGTTGGCGGTAGCACCAACGCGGGCTCCCCTTCGCAGAATTTCGCGTCATTGACTGAGTATGCTTACTCGTGTGCGATTCTCTCCATTGATCTAGATGCAATTGACGCTATGCCGACACAGACTGATTTTGGCGGGTTAGCTTTTTATAAATATGATCTGCCTACACTTGATGATCCAGATCGTGAAACATCATCTGACCTCAATGATCCTTGGGGCGGGAATGATGGACTCAATCAAGCAAAGCTTGTTGTTGACGGGCCCGTACAAATTTATGCCTCAGGTTTCCGCAATGCCTATGACTTTCTAATCACGCGTTTACCCGGCAAAGAAGGACGGATGTATACCGTGGATAATGGACCCAATGGCGGCTGGGGCGGACACCCTGATGGTGAAGGCCCCCCTGTTGATGGAGTATCTAATGCTACCAACCAATATCTAATAGGGGAACCAGGATCAAACGGTCCGGGCACAGGTGGAGATGCTAAAGTAAACAACAAAGATAATCTACACTTTGTCACGGAGGGTTTTTACGGAGGTCACCCCACACCCATACGAGCCAACCCCTCTAGTGCAGGCCTCTACACCAATGATACAGATACTGCGTCACAAGGAACATGGCGAACGCAAGCCTCGGACCTTCCCATTGATTGGCCTCCTGTGCCACCAAGCATGGTCAACCCTCTTGAAGGCGACTACCTGCAACCAGGAGTAGATGACAATGCCCTAGCCACTTTTGGATCATCTACCAATGGCATCGCGGAATACACAGCTTCCAACTTTGCCGGTGAACTTCAAGGCGATCTGATTCTCGCTAGTTTCGGCGGTAATCTGGAGCGCATACAGCTTAATGCCACAGGGGATGAAGCAACGAACGTATCGACCTTTGCCAGCAACTTCGGCTCCCTTCCTCTGGACGTCGTCGCTCAAGGAGACGACGAGCCCTTTCCCGGAACAATTTGGGCGGCAACCTACGGAAGTGACAACATCTCCATTTTTGAACCTGCCGACTACGATGGTGGTAACGATTTTGTCTGCAACGGAGTTTATGATTTTAATATCGATGAGGATGGGGATGGCTATTCCAATGCTGAGGAAATTGATAATGGCACCAATCCTTGTTCGGCTTCGGATGTGCCAGCTGATTTTGACCGAGACATTGTATCAGACCTCTATGACCTTGATGATGACAATGATGGCATATTAGATACTCAAGACCCGTATCCACAAGACAAGTATAATGGTCGCTCGACATCAATCCCCCTCGATTACCCGATGCTCAATGGAGATCCTGGAACAGGATTTTATGGATTAGGTTTCACAGGCTTAATGAGCAACGGGACTGATGATTATTTGGCACTTCTGAGAGACGAGCTTCTAATCCCTGGCGGCACTGCTGGCGTATTAACCATTGATGGCGTGACTCAAACCAGTGCTTTCGAAGGTCAAAATAATCAAGAAAATGCCTTACAATTCGGCATTGATGTGAACTCCACCTCGGGCGCATTCTTAATCCATGTGCGTATGGCTGGCGATGTATTCGGAAGCATCATCCCCACGGATGGGCGCTCAGCTGGTGCTTACATCGGCACCGGAGATCAGGATAATTATTTAATGTTTGCTGCAGTGGCTACCAGCAGCGGTCCAGAGCTAACCCTAGTGCATGAAAATAATGCGGTCGCTGAAACGCTCACCCCCTTGCCCAATATCACTAGCCTCACACAGCTGGTAAACCTCAACCTCTTTTTCCTAGTCGATCCGGGGCTCGGCACTGTGCAGCCACAATACAGCATTGATGGCGGCCCTGTGACCAACCTGGGCGCCCCCATTCCCTTGTCAGGCAACTTACTTAGCACACTGCAGGGCACCGATGCTTTGGCTGTTGGCGTGATTGCTAGCGCCACTAATGACGACGGAGATTTTACAGCGCAATGGGACTTCATTGATGTCACACCCGTGGCCTCAGATGCCTTAGGTGATTGGAACAATCTTGCCCCAGCTGAACCCGCCCCACCGAGTTGTGAATGCCACGAAAATGCCTACGTCAAGGCGGGCAATAAATATTATCTTATCGGTGGGCGTGGAGATGGTCGTTCGGTGCAAATATATGATCCCGTGGTCAGTACCTGGTCCTCTGGAGCTTCCTTGCCAATTCAAATGCATCACTTTCAAGCCGTTGAATCAGACGGCTTGATTTATGTTGTCGGTGCGTGGACGGGAGAATTCCCTAATGAGCAAAACCTCGATACTGTTTATATCTACAATCCGGCTATCGATTCATGGCGCGTTGGACCTGCTATTCCCGGGGACCGTAATCGCGGCTCGACGGGAGCTATCGCCTACAAAGGTAAGATCTATGTCGTTGCAGGCAATGATGGTGGTCACAACACTGGGGCAACACTGGTTTCATGGTTCGATGAGTTTGATCCTGCCACGGGTACTTGGACTCAGCTAGCTGATGCCCCTCGTGGACGTGACCACTTCCAAGTAGCCATCGTTAACGACAAAATGTATGTCGCTGGCGGCCGCGATTCCAGTAGTTCTGATTTGTTTGGTTCCGTCATTGGCGAGGTTGACGTCTACGATTTTGCATCCAATACATGGGACACACTGCCTGATGACATTCCGACCAAACGTGCAGGAGCGGCAGCGGTGACCTACAACGGAGAATTCATTGTTATAGGTGGCGAGAGCTCTCAGGTCACAGCGCATAATGAAGTAGAAGCTCTCAACCCGCAGACTAATACATGGCGCTCACTGGCACCACTCAACCTTGGCAGACACGCAACTCAGGCCATTGTCGACAACGGAGCCATTTACATTGCTGCAGGCTCCAAGACACAAGGGGCTAACGAAATCGGCTCAAGTGAAGCCTTCTTTCAGGAAATTTATCAAGTGAATGGGATACTTGCTCCTACTGAAAATCCACTCGATCCCGGCATCCTCAAAGCTAGCCCCTCTTCTCTTAATTTTAAAGCGGCAGCTGGGCTATCTCCTCAGTCAAAAAAAATCATCCTAAGTAACATCGGAGGAAATCAAGCTATTACAGTAAACGATATTACGATTTCCGGATATGTCGGAATCGAATTAAATATCGCCCAATCTTTGCCCGCAATTATTGCTCCCAATCAGACAATGACGTTTGAAGTTGTTTTTGATTCAAGCTTACCCGGAGAAAAGACCGGCGATATTTATGTGCAGCATGAAGGGGCAAACGATGATCTCATCATTCCCCTAAGTGGAGAGCCTTACATTCTCTATCGTGTCAATGCGGGCGCAGGCCAACTCAGCGCCATTGACGGCGATCCCGTCAATTGGAGTGGAGATACATCAGCCTCGCCATCGAGCTATGTTAATAGCTCACAAACCAACAATACCTATTCTGTAAACAATACAATAACCGCGGGGCCTTCTGTGCCAAGCAGCGTTCCCTTGACCCTTTTCAAAAGCGAGCGCTGGGATAATTCTTCCTCGCCTGAAATGCAGTGGAACTTCCCGGTAAGCAATGGCAACTACGAAGTGCGCCTCTACTTTGCAGAAACCTTTTCAGGCACAGGATCTCCTGGCAAGCGTGTCTTTGATGTCGTCATTGAAGACCTGCTCGCGCTCGACAATTACGATGTGGTTGCCGAGGCCGGAGCCATGTTTGTCGGCGTGATGCAAAACTTTGAGGTCGAGGTCACCGATGAGTTGCTGACCATTGATCTACTTCACGTCATTGAAAACCCAGCTATCAAAGGCATCGAGATTATTAGCCTTAATGGTAGCACCGGAGGCCCAGTCAACAATGCTCCAACCATTACATCAATCAACGACCAGACCAACATCATAGAGGATCCCGTCAGCCTTCAAGTGACGGCTTCGGATGATGATGGCGATACGCTGCTCTATACTGCTTCAGGCCTGCCCGCCGGCTTGTCTATTGATCTTTCCTCCGGGCTCATTGCAGGAACCATCACCAGTGGGGCTGATCTCAACTCTCCCTATACGGTCACCGTCACCGTCACCGATAACGGTAGCCCGCAAGAAGGTGCCAACACCTTCTTTAACTGGACCGTTAACGCTATCAACATTGCTCCGACAATCATATCGATCATCGACCAAACCAACACCGTGGCAGATCTTATTAGCCTTCAGGTGACTGCCTCTGATAGTGATGGCAATGCGCTGAGCTATAGTGCCTCAGGCCTGCCTGCAGGCTTATCGATCTCGCCCTCTTCCGGGCTCATTTCCGGAACCATC
>DBBL01000174.1 GCA_002292185.1 Akkermansiaceae bacterium UBA985
TTTTCTGACTATGAAGCGCACCTCTCAGTGCTCGATGTTCATCAATCAGTGGATCGCAGAGCCTGAGAATATCATTTTTTTTAAGCGATGGAAGGAATAGCAATAATGACCTCAGGAGGTGATGCCGCAGGCATGAACCCGGCAATCAAATGCACGGTAGATTACTCACGCATGCTCGGCTACAAGCCGTATCTTGTACACAACGGCCTACGAGGACTCATCGACGACAACATCGAGGCAGCAAAATCCAGTGATGTGTCAGGCATTCTTCACCGCGGTGGCACGATTTTGCGTTCATCACGGTCTAAGCGGTTTTTTGAATATGAGCACCGCCAGCAGGCTTATGAAAATCTGCAAAAGCACGGCATCTCCAAGTTAATCGTTATTGGTGGTGACGGATCGTTCCGAGCACTCAATCAATTCTATAGTGATTTTAAAGTTCCCTTCGCGGGCATTCCCGCAACCATCGACAATGATATTCCAGGGACAGACTACTGCCTTGGGGTGGACACCGCCCTCAACATGATCCGCCAAAATGTGGATAGTATTCGAGACACAGCTAGCTCCTTCAGCCGTGCGTTCGTCATTGAGACGATGGGTCGGCACTGTGGATATCTCGCGATGGCGTCGGCCGTGACCAGTGGTGCTGAGGTTTGTCTGGTTCCTGAGCTTGAGTATGATCTCGAGGCTATTCAGAGAAGACTGCAAAAGGACATCGATAATGGTCGCCAATTTCTCATCGCGATTGTCGCCGAGGGATGCCAGATGGGTGATTACCTGACCAGATGGATCAAGGACAAACTAAAAATGGATGCTCGTCTAACTATCCTGGGACACATCCAGCGAGGTGGTTCTCCCACCGTGCGGGACCGCCTCATGGCCTTTAAATTTGGCATTGCTGCGGTTGACTCACTGCACCGAGGAGAAACCAACAAGATCATGGTCTACAAGTCAGGCAGTTACTCTACCGTGCCGATCCATGAGCTCACCGGTCAAACGGCGGGTATTGACCCAATCCTAATAGAGATCTGCAAGCCGCTTTGCCGCTAATCACTCAGCTCAATCTTGGGCTGAGTCTTTGGTCGAATCTTGAGGCCAACCCTTAGCGGTTAATATTCGCGCTCCAAGAGATAGCGTGCGATCTGCTCGAGTCGTTTGCCCTTGCTGCCAAAAACAGTGAGGGCGCTGAGTGCTCTTTTAGTAAGTCTGGCAGCCTCTTTTCTGGAGGCCTCGAGACCAAGAACTGCTGGGTAGGTTGACTTATCCACCGCTTCGTCCTTGCCTGCTGTTTTACCCAGCATTTCTGTTGTCTGGGTGACATCAAGAATGTCGTCGATGACCTGAAAGGCGAGACCGAGGTTATAACCAAAGGTGGTGAGTGCCTCGAGCCTACGCGGGGTGGCGTTGGCAGACATCGCACCAAGGCGCACGGAGGTGGTCAGCAGTGCCGCGGTTTTCGCTTCGTGAATTTTGACCAGGTCTTTCTTGCCGAGTTTTTTGCCTTCTCCTTCGAGATCAAGCACCTGACCGCCAATGAGCTTTCGACTTCCACCCGTAAGGGCTATTTCTTCGACATACTCCTTCACTCCATATCGCTTTGTCACTGGAGTTTGGGCAATAATCGCAAAAACTTCGGTTAAAAGCGCATCACCAGTGAGCACCGCCATGCCCTCACCAAACACCTTGTGAGAAGTCGGCCGGCCACGGCGTAAATCATCATCATCCATGCTGGGCAGATCATCATGCACCAGTGAATAGGTGTGCATGACTTCGGTAGCACATGCTGGGGCAAGCGCGTCATCTGTATGACCACCACAGACTTCAGCCGCAGCAAGACATAGAATAGGACGCAGACGTTTACCGCCGGCAAAGATGCTGTAGCGCATCGCCTTGTGAATCGTTTGGGGCTTGGTGCTCTCACGCGGCAAAAATTTACCCAGCGCGGAATCCACTTCTTTCTGCTTGGCCCTAAGCCACGGTTTAAGATCGTCCATCAGGCTGGTGATAGCGGATTAGCCTCTATTAGACAAGCTCAGCAATCTGAACCGCATTGAGTGCTGCGCCCTTGCGAACTTGATCTCCCACCACCCACAAAGCGAGGGCGTTATCAAACACCATGTCCTTACGGATACGACCTACAAGACAGTTGTCCTTTTTGGTTGTGTCCAGTGGCACAGGATAAAGGCTGTTCTCAGGATCGTCTTTGGCGTCTACACCCGGGAAGTTGGCATAGACAGCACGAGCCTCGGCGACATCAACAGGACGTTCAAATTGAGCGGTGACACTGACGGAGTGAGATCGATGCACTGGAACACGCACGCAGGTGCATGTGACTCTAAGGTCGGGAAGGTTGAGAATTTTACGACTCTCGTTGAGCATTTTCAGCTCTTCCTTGGTGTAGCCATTATCAGTGAAGGCATCCACATGCGGAATGACGTTGGAGGCAATCTGGTGTGGGTAAACATTTTTCATGTCCTCGGTGACCTCTCCACCAGCACCCAATACTTTGATCTGCTCGTCGAGCTCGATGATGCCCTGGGCCCCACTTCCGGAGACTGCCTGGTAACTAGAAGCAATAATACTGCGCAGGCCGTAGAGCTTGTGCAGCGGGCTCAAAGCCATCAGGGTAATAATGGTGGTGCAATTGGGGTTGGCAATGATCCCTTTTGGCCTGTCCTTGATCGCCTCTGGGTTAACCTCGGGAACGACCAGAGGCACTTGATCATCCATACGGAAAGCCGATGAGTTATCAATGACGACGGCTCCAGCTGCAGCAGCACTTGGGGCGTATTCCAGAGATAAGTGGCCACCAGCGCTAAATAGGGCGATATCCACTCCCTCGAAGCTTTCATGTGTTAATTCCTTAACTTTGATTAAATTCCCTCTGAATGGAATCTCTTTGCCAGCAGATCTGGCGGAAGCTAGCAAGGTTAGTTCACCAATTGGGAAATTACGCTCATCTAAACAATCTAGCATTTCCTGCCCAACTGCACCCGTAGCCCCCACGATTGCTACATGTTTTGCTTCTGAAATGGTCATGACAGATGCTGACATCGCTGAAATACAAGGCCCTGTCAACTCTGGCATCCTGTCAATTTGTCATTTCTCACAGGCAAAAAAAAATGCGATTTTCCGCTTTTTCTTATTTTCATTTAGCACAAACGCAATAATGTGGTATGATTTGCCCATGGCTATTACGAAAAGAACTCGTTTCTCTCGCCGCGTCCCAGATCACGTGACTGATGAAATCGTCAATGTATTAGGGGATGATGACAGCTTCTTTGGATTCAATGATTTATTTGAAGCTGTTTACGCGCGACTCAAGGAACGCAACGCCGTCAGCGGTGGAGAAGAAATGCTCCGTCTCCGCTCATACGAAAAACTACAAAACCTTGTCACCCGCGGGATGATCGAAAAAGAAGGCAAAGAGTATAAAGGATTGGCTAAGCTATCTGAAGCTCACAGTGACTTCTTGGCCGCTCAAGATTCTGCCTAGGTTCGGCCTAGCGATCTAAGATCCCTCAACAAAATTTCGTGCTGGTTATTACCATGCGAACTGTTTTAAAAACCCGCATCACCAAATCACTAGGTGGTGCGGGTTTTCTTTTTAGCTGCACTGCTTAACACCATTACTCAGTAACTACTGTATATTCAAAACGATGATCGAGAATTACTTACCCGTTGTCATGCAGGCCATGGTCGCTATCGGATTTTGTGCCACCATGCTCATTATGAGTGTTCTCCTGGGCAAAAAAGGCAGCAAAAACTCATTCAAGGACACTCCCTATGAGTGCGGTATGCTTCCCATTGGTGACGGCGCACCTCGATTCAGTGTAAAGTTTTACCTCGTGGCGATGTTATTTGTCATTTTTGATATCGAGGTTGTTTTCCTCTACCCCTGGGCCGTTCAATTCCGTGAGCTCACCGCTACAGGGAATATGGCATTTTACAGCGTTTGTGGATTTGTAGGCATACTCACCGTAGCCTATGTCTATGCCCTCAAAAAAGGGGCACTCAACTGGAAAGCCTGAGCTGACCAAGATCTTATCTGCTTCTCACCGCGATGCAGAAATACTTGAGCTGCCGTTCGATCTATTCTGTGGCTGTCGTGACATTCACCTTACCTATTATCGTCAGGGCACACACTGACTCAGAGGTGCAGCCCCCTGCCCTGAACAATTTTCCTCCATTGACTCGTTGCAACTCTAAGACTAGTATATCTAGCTGAGATAGAAGTTCATTGATTAGATGCAAACACAAGGATCCTATAGTGAAAATGCGCCCGTCAAGCAATCGGCCGGCGATCCATCTTCTAGGCCAACGTTTCTCATTGCATGCTGGCTTCTTGCCCTGCTCGCATTTGCTCAGCTCATCACCATAGGTGCTGCCCTCACATCAGGTAGAACGGTGGCAGCTGCCCCAAAAACTATCCCAAAAACTGTCCCAAAGGCTGTCACAAAAACTATAAGCGCACCCCTCAGGGTGAACAACCCTGAGGCCATTAAGCCAAGGAGTATTGACGAAATTCTCGCTAGTGTCGGGCCTCGCTCTAGATCAGCCCCAACGATCACTCATTCAAAGCCAACAATTGGCGCAGTTGAGTTGACAGCGACCACCGGAGGCACTGTGTCAGGCACTGCGATTACCGTGACCCCCTCAGGGTATGGTTCTAGCATGATTGCCGATCCTGTCGCCGAACGACTGGTTCGCGAATCCCGCGCTCTTCAGCTCGATGGCGATATGATGCGCGCCATGCTCAAGCTTGACGAAGCCGCCCGCCGCGACCCCTCTGAAGCAGCGGTCATTTACCATAAAGGCTTACTCTTTGAGGAAATGGGTTTGTACACCAAAGCTGCGGACCAATACCAACAAGTGCAGCAAATGGGCATCAAGGCCGGAGCCTATTTTAGACTCTCCGCCAAGAAGTTAACCAAGGGCATGGATGTTGCCCATGCGCACAGGCCCGTCATATCGATTGGGCCTATGAATGCACGCCCAGGCAATGGAGCAATGGCTGGCAAACAGACCAACGTAGCGGTCACTATTCTTGCCAGACCAGACAAAGCCATCAATCCAGCAGATGTTCATGTGCAGGTTCATTTCTATGATAGGCTCAATAGTGGCGAAATTAAAAAGGCCAGTTCCCTTGCCAAAATCGATTATTCTTGGGATGAGCCAGCGGATTGGAAAGGAGCGAGTCGTGAAGAGACAGTGCATTTTTCCTATGCGATTCCAGAGGCAGACCGTGCCGAGGCACATTTATTCGGGCGGCGAGAGTTCTTTGGTTATGTCGTAGAGCTCGTCTACAAGGGCGAGGTGATCGATCAACAGGCATCTCCACGCAGATTAAACAGTATTCACGGCGATCATATTTCACCGCAATACAATCATTCCCTGCCTTGGCTCCCAGGAGATCAAAACTCATTGTTACCCAGTAAAGATGATTTTGATTACGATGATGACTTACCATCCCTGCCTCAGCGTTGATTTACGGGGAGGTGGTTGATTGGTCGCCCTTGATCGCTTCACAAGCATCGTGCAACGCGAACGCAGGTCCACCAGGTGAAAACCACACTGGGCGTCCCAGCGACATGGGTCGACTACTCGACGCTGATCGCGACATGCCCAGGCCACCACTAGGAATTTTCTTTTGAGGGAAGTGCTCGGAGGTGCTTGCATGGGTGGCAAGCAGGTGTATCGTCTCGCCCGATCACACACCCAGCTGGTCAAGGGTTCGGCGGATCGTTAAGCCGCAGTCTAAGCCTCTACCTTGTGCACATCACTGAGCAACAAGCCCTTGAAGTTTTAGATGCAACTTTCATTCGCAATCACTTTCATATAATTACCTGTCACCTATAAAATGGACACCCAGACCAATCATTCAGCTTCGGCCGAAACACCCCCCACCCTGCCCAAAGAGGTCGAGGCACCAATCTCATGGCGTAAGATCGTGGCGCAATACCGACAGCCGTGCCTGAAGAAAAGCGTCTGGCAAATAATCAATACCGGGATCCCCTACATAGGCCTCTGGGCTCTCATGTATTTCACGATGACAGTCTCTTGGGTGCTGACCATCGCACTTGCACTCCTAGCTGGGTTATTCCTCGTCCGCGTCTTCATCATCTTTCACGACTGCGGCCATGGCTCCTACTTTCGCTCAAAAAAGGCCAATAACATCGTCGGCTTTATTTCAGGCCTGCTAACACTGACGCCTTATCGTCATTGGCGCTGGCAACATGCGGTCCATCACGGCAGTTCTGGAAACCTCGACCAACGTGGCATCGGCGACGTATGGACGATGACGGTCAAAGAATATCTAGCAGCCCCGCGCAGGGAACGCTTCTTTTACCGACTCACGCGCAACCCTTTTGTGCTCTTCGGCCTCATTCCACTCGGCCTATTCATCTTTTATCAACGCGTCGCTTACGCCAACGCCAGCAAGCTCGATAAGCGTTCCGTATGGGCAATGAATGCAACCATCCTCGTTTATGCGATCGCCATGAGCTCCCTATTTGGTTTCTGGAATTACTTATTGATACAACTAACCGTCACAGCGGTCGCGAGCACACTCGGCGTGTGGCTGTTTTATGTGCAGCATCAATTCGAGGACACCTATTGGCGCAGCGGCGAAGAGTGGGACTACACACACTCCGCCATGAAAGGCAGCTCGTTCTACAAACTACCCAAAATCCTGCAATGGTTCTCGGGCAACATCGGCTATCACCACATTCACCACCTGAGCTCTCGCATCCCCAACTATTCCTTGGAGCGATGCCACAATGCAGAACCGTTCTTCCAGCAAGTGCCAGAACTCACGCTATTCTCCAGCTTGAAGTCACTCAAGCTAAGGCTCTGGGATGAAGACAGTCAAAAGCTAGTCGGCTATAAGCATCTAAAGACAATGCAGCTAAAGAAAGCTGCCTGAGGTGGCAAGATTCCTTCAAGATAATGTCTCGGTTTCATCTGAAAACCTGCAATCAGTAATTAGCAGTGAGTATCGGCATACGCTTTACCCCAAAGCTACTCAGATACTAAAAAGTGATTTCCTTACCAAGGACACCGACCTCGACGTCACCATCGTGAATGCCCCTGAGCTCTTCTTGCAAAAGCTCCGAACGAGATTGCTCGCCGTGAATAAGCCACACCTTTTTCTTGGTTCCTGTGGTGGCTTTAAAATAATCGATAAGCTCAGAGTTGTCTGCATGACCAGAGAACGAATCCATGATCTCAACGTGAGCAAGAAGCTTATAGGGCTGCCCAAAAATATTCACCTCCGGGAGACGATGGCGTATTTTCCAGCCCAAGGTATTCTCCGCACAATAACCTACAAAGAGAATGGTATTATTGGGATTAGCTATACCGTTTTTCAAATGATGCAGAATACGACCTGCTTCACACATACCTGAGGCCGAGATAATGATCCCCTGTTTTTTACTATCATTGAGCTCTTTTGATTTAGCCACCGACCTGATCAGAGTGAGCCCCTCAAAGCCGAAGGGGTTGCGCTTTTCATAAAGGAAATCATTCACCTCTTTGTTGAAGCACTCAGGATGTAGGCGGAAAATTTCCGTAGCATTGACTGCCAGTGGGCTATCGACAAACACGGGGATTTCCGGCACGCGCCCTTCTTCAAACAACTGGTGCAACACGTAGAGAATCTGCTGAGTGCGCTCCACGGCGAAGCACGGAATAATGATTTTACCGCCACGCTTGATAGCGGCGTTGAGCACATCAGCAATGCTGTCATCAGCTCCCGTTCCAAGCTCATGCTCTCGACCACCATAGGTGCTCTCCATCAGCATGTAATCAACATCTTTCGCCGGCACCGGGTCATTCAGCAAGTCATTACCTCCCCGACCAACATCACCAGAAAAAAGGAAGCGCTTGGTCTGACCGTCTTCCTCATCTTCGATCTCCAATAAAATCTGAGCACTGCCCAAAATATGGCCGGCATCATAAAACCACATGGTCACCCCTGGAGCAATTATCATCGGCCGCTCATAGCCAACATTAACAAATTGCCTGAGGCACTTTTCCGCGTCTCTTGCCCCGTAAAGTGGTTCAATGAGGGGTTTGTTCTTTTTTTTCAGATGCTTATTGAGCCACTTGGTATCACTTTCTTGAATATGGGCACTGTCCTTAAGCATGACCTGACATAAGTCACGGGTCGCAAATGTAGCGTAAATATTACCATCGAAACCTTTACTGCAGAGGTTTGGTAAGTTTCCCGAGTGGTCAATATGCGCATGGGAGAGAACCACACAATCAATGTCCTTAGGGTTAAAATAAGGAAAGCAACAATTGATCTCATAAGCATCATTGCGCCGCCCCTGGTAAAGGCCACAGTCGAGCAGAATACGCTTACCATTAACTTCTAACAGGTGCTGGGAACCTGTCGTAGTACCTGCAGCACCACAAAATTTAATTTTCATAATACTATTCAAGGGCAAGACTCACACAGATGCAAGCAAGCAGGATGTTTTCTAAACCTCGATATATTTACAGCAAGATGTTAGACTAGCTACCAAAGGGCCAAAATAATTTCAGCATGCGGCCAAGAAAACTTCCCGATCCAGCTTCACGCTCTGCATCAAGAATCTGAGCGTAACGTATAAGCCCAACAGCTGTCGAATATTGAGGATCTCGGAAACTGGCGTGCACGCCACTCATATTAACTTGGTCTGCGACGTAAATGGACAACCCAAATACCTCGTTAGCAAGCTCAGTAAGCCCACGCATTCGGCTAGTACCACCCGTTAAAAACACTCCTGAGCCAATACCTTGTAGGGCATCTTCTGGCAGCCGATCACGTATGAGCCTTAGTGTTTCCTCCAGCCGTCCATGGATAATTTCATTGAGCAGTGATCGCTTAATCTCACCTTCAACAAGGCCTTGGTCATCCTTGACGGAAACGTTACCAATACCTCTAGCTGGATCACCCGAGCAATCACCCTCAGTTTTCTTCAAATCCTCAGCCCGACTTAACGGGATTTTTGTGACCAAATGGATATCATTAGTGATGTGATCCCCTCCCACGGGAATACAGCCAGATGCCGCGATAGCGCCTTTCAGATACAACACATAATCCGCAGTGCCACCACCGATATCGATGACCAGCGCACCAGCATCCTTGTGCTCTCTATCCAATGCCACTTGAGCTGTCGCGATCGGAGCAAATACGACGTCGTCCACATCAAGCGGAATTTCCCTCACACACTTAATGCTATTCTGAATACGGGTCCGCACGCCGTGCACAATGTGAAAGTCAACTTCGAGTGAACGCCCCAGTAACCCCACTGGGCTTACTGCATGCTCTTGCCCATCTAGGCGATAATGACGAATGAAGTTGTGCAGATACACGTGATCACCTGGGATTGCCAGATCCCGCGCTATCTCAGTGGCCTCAGCAAGGTGCCCATGATGCACTTCTTCCTCCTCATCGGGTAAACGATAGGTTCCGCGGTTGTTAACACCCTCGATGTGCAATCCCGTAACGGATAACAGCACACTACTAATATCTACATCACATATATCTTCAGCTTGAAGCAGGGCCTCCTTCACGCCTGCCCTTGCCTGCGGATAATCGGTAATCTCACCTTTCCTGATGCCAGCACTGCGGGTTTCCCCCACACCAAGAATCTTGACGGAGCCATCAGGCTTCACCTCGCCAACTACCATGCAGGTTTTGGTAGTGCCAATTTCGAGACCTACATGTATTTTTGATTTTGCCATTGGGTGAATAGAAAAGGTGTTAATTTAGCATTATAGCTTTAATGAAATCCCATCGAATGCGGTGGGTGTCAATGAGCTTGGAATTAGTATGATAGAAAGGTGGATAAGGCTTCTAGTGCGTCGTCGGCATGCGAGGTTTAATGAGCACTGGCTCTTCTGGTTGGGCAGGCTGTTTTTTAAATTCAACGGGGATATTCTTACGAGGCATCAAATTCATCTGTTTGATTTTCTGCTTCATTCCAGGATTATCACTGTTCCGGTTCTCGGCTAAGCAGTGTTCATGAATGGTAATATAATTCTCAACCTGTCGTTTGTGCTCATACATGCCAAAAATAGCTTTTGATTGGTTATGACATACAAGCTCCATGGAATAGTCATTGATCAGTGTGATTTGCTCAGGCAACCACTCCTCTCGGACGTCGGCTTCACTGAACGTTGCCATCAGGTCTAGCGCTCTCATTAAGTCAACATGCTTCACCTTGGTGCCATGATCGAAGTCTTCGCTTTTGGCGGTGATCATAATGATAACGGGCAGATTCTGTGACGCCTGCCAAAGTGCTCCTTCACAAGGAAAGGTAATACCATTTTCATCAATCAATACACCATCAGCGCGACGCCCTAAGAAACCGACAGATTCGCACTGAATCCAAGCCACAGGCACACGCTCTTGAACTTTAATTTTAAGAGTTCCAGGAAGGCGGCGCTGAACATCACATTGCACGACTTCTGGTAAAGCGCTCAATCTCTCACGGACATCCTCGACACTGACAGCAAAAATGGTCGCCTCCAAATCAATACCTGCTAAATCCACTACCCTTGCGTGATCAAGATAGCCATTGGTCTGCAGGTCAATTTCCTGAAGTTTGTATTTTTCGTTATCCAAGAATAAGCTCTGCACACCTCGGTAGCCGCCTAATACAATGACAGCTAAGAGCATCAAACCTAGCAAGCCTTTTAAGCTTTTGCCCATACCTCGCATGACTTGATACATCACGATTCGAGGTGAGCTCACCTTAATATGCAAGCGCTGGAGGTCTCCCCCTTGGCGAACATTGCGTTGGACAGCGGTAGTTTTTCTTCGAGCTCTTGATCTTGCCATGGTCGTATTCTAGGTTCGGTGTTTAAGGGAGATATCGGCGATGGTTTCACATAAGGGGCCAAATTCATAACCAGCTACTTGGGCCGCCTTGGGCAACAGGCTGCTAGCCGTCATGCCGGGAATGGTATTCGCCTCGAGAACGTAGGGTCTACCCTCTTTATCCAGTAAGACATCTACCCGTGAGTATATTTCAATGCCCAGAGCACAGTGGGCGGCAAGGGCAGCATCCTGAACCGCTAACGTCGTCGCCTCATCCAGATCAGCTGGGCAGTAGTAATCGGTGCCACCATCATCGTTGAGCCACGGATACTTGTTTTTCATATCATAAAACCCACTGCGTGGAGCGATATGAACGATGGGTAAGGCAACACCATCCAATACACCCACCGTTAATTCTAAACCCTCAATATACTGCTCCACCAAAACCTGATCACCATATTTTGCTGCGTCCTCCATGGCTGCTGTCGCTTCAGACGGATCATGCACAATATGCACCCCGACACTGGAACCCTCACAAGGTGGTTTTACTACGTAAGGTGGCGACATTACAGGAAGCTTGGCGCCGGCTGAACAATCAACGATTTCCGATACAGGTGTTGGCACCCCGTGGGCTAGAAAGACTTCTTTACTGGCAACCTTGTCAAAAGCAACCTTGCTACTCTCTCTGCCGGCACCGGTGTAAGGCATGAGCATGCTTTCGAGGATTGCCTGCACTTCACCATCCTCACCAAAAGTCCCATGAATGGTGTTAAAACAAAGTTCGGTTCCCGCGGGCAGCTCGAATGAATGACCCTCTACATCAACCGCAACCGCATTTAATCCTTGCTCCTTGAGCGCTGCCAAAACCGCATTACCGGATGCCAGTGACACCTCCCGTTCGGATCCGGGACCGCCCATGATTACAGCGATGAGTATATCCTTATTCATATGCTTCTCTTAAAATTTTTGCCTTGGTTTAAAATGTAAACTCATCGTCTCCGATGATTTGGACTTCCGTCTCCAGGTTGATCTCTCGCTGAGCCTTGGCCTCCCGCCGGATGTGGTCGATCAAACCAAGAACATCCGAGGCGCTCGCCTTGCCTCGATTGACAATGAAGTTTCCATGCTCGCTGGATACCTGGGCTTTGCCGACAGATGCCTCCTTTAAGCCCAACTCATCGACAAGTTTCCCCGCGGGTATCTGTTCTGGGTTTTTGAAAATACATCCGGCACTCGCTGCGATAGGCTGAGAGGATCGCCTTTTCTGCTTTGATTCCCGAGTGCGCTCCTCGATCAATTCGGGGCCTGAAACTTCCGCCTGAAAGCTCGCCTCGAGAGCGTAGTTTCTGCGCAGTTCTGGCACATTACGGTAAAGCGCCTTGATCTCCTCAGCGTCACGTTTCCTAATTTCTCCATCCTCATCAAGGAAAGTAACCTCAACGACCTGATCAAAGGTTTCTATTCCCATCGCCCCTGCATTCATTCGCAAACCACCACCAACATTACCGGGAATGCCCTCCATCCACTCCATTCCAGTCAATCCATTGCCCGCGGCCACACTTGCTATCTTTTTAAACCGCGCGCCCACTCCTGATACGATCACATCGCCCTCCACGCGGACTTCAGAGAAATCACCACCCACAGGGTGAATAACTGCCCCACGTATGCCGCCATCCCTGACCAACAGGTTAGAACCTCTTCCAACGATACGTTGTGGAATGCCACGATCTCGGCAATATTTGACGATCCTTGAGAATGCTTCAAAGGTATGCGGCTCCAGCCAATACTGCGCCGGCCCACCACACAGAATCGTGGTGTGGCGGTTCATCGGCTCATAAAGCTTAGCCTTGAGTAAGGAGCCTTCTTCTTGCTCGCTTCCCTCTTCGCAGCAACGCGTCATCTCTTCGATGACTGCCATATCACGCGCAATTTTTGTGCCAATCTCGTGCACGTTACCCGCACCCAAAGTAACCAGCAAGTCACCTGACTTGAGGGCATTGCCAACGACGTGGTGAGCATTCCGAATTGGACCTACTACCTGAGCAGGAACATTCCCATGTGCCGCAATGGCATCCACAATGGTTTGCGCGCTCACTCCCTCAATCGGCAGCTCACTCGCTGGATAAATATCGGTGACAAAAACAAGATCTGCATCCTGCAAAGCCTTACCAAAGTCATCGGCTAACTTCTGCGTACGGCTATAGCGATGCGGCTGAAAAACAACCACCATGCGTCCGGGCTTGAGCGAACGCGCCGTTTGCAGCGTGGCCTCAACCTCAGTAGGATGGTGACCGTAGTCATCAACGATACGTAAATGGGACGAGACATACTTATTTTCAAACCTCCTGCGTGCACCTGCAAAGGTTGCCAGAGCGCGCGCCACGAGCTGAAAATCAACCTTCAAGGTATCAGCAACGGTGATCGCGGCCAGTGCATTGAGCACGTTGTGTCTACCGGGAATGCCCAGCTCGACCCTTCCTAATCGTTCTCCCTTTTTGACAACATCGAATGACACCATGCCGCCACTCTCGTGGATTTCACTCGCCGTAAAATCAGCATCATCCCAGCCATAAGACAACGCGCCCTCACGGCTCGCACATAGCTCAGTGGCCACGGGGCAGCCTGCAAAATAGATTTTATTGCCCGCCGTCTGATCAAGCAATGTGGTGAAGACCTCCTTAATGTGATTAATATCACGATAAAAATCCAAGTGCTCCTCCTCGATGTTAAGGACAACCGCGTGTTGTGGATGATAAAGCGCAAGGGTTCCGTCACTCTCATCACCCTCTGCGATCATCACCTCACAATCCTCCTCCCAATGAGCATTATTACCCAATACGGGGATCTCAGCACCCACGTAGTGACACGGCATCATGCCGCCACGTCTCAACACATGCGCACACATCGCGGAGGTCGTGGTTTTACCATGCGTGCCAGAAATAATCACCCCTTGCCTGGTGTGCAGGATCGCCGCCAAGCACTCTGCTCTTCTGATACAGGGAATACCCTGAGCTCGGGCCTCAGCTCGGGCAACGTTTTCTTCACGAACAGCAGATGAATACACCACCACATCGGCACCGTGCACTTCATCTGCGCGATGGGGACTAGAGAAGTTCAAACCCAAACCCTGCATGCGCTGGGTTTCCCCGCTGGTGACCATATCCGAACCGCTGACATGGTGACCCATGCCCAACAACAACAATGCCAGACCACTCATTCCAGAGCCCGCCACCCCTATAAGGTGGACCTTCACGGGGTTCTCCCGGTCGGTTAATCGTTTACTAAGCTCATCAATGTTCATACTCGGTTTTTATATCTGGAAATTGGCTGCCTTATTTGGTCATCACATCGACAGTGATCAGATCGCAAATTTTCGCGTCAGCATCGCGAACGGAAAGGGCCGCTGCCTGTGCTGACATGGCTTTTCTATACTCGTCATCTTCAACCATCTTGCTGAGGTCAGCCACCAACTGACCCGCATCGAGCTCAGCTTCTTGCCTGAGAACAGCAGCGCCGGCAGTCTCAAAAACCTGAGCGTTGACCGTCTGATGATCATCAGCTGCATGAGGATAGGGAACGAGAATTGATGGCATCGCCACATAAGCAAGCTCGGTCATGCTTGATGCTCCGGACCGGCAAACAGCAACATCACACGCAGCATAAGCAGTCGCCATATCATCACAAAACGCAAGCACGCGGTAGCCTTCACGTTTACCCACTAGGGTTGTAACTCGTTCAAAATCATAGGCTCCGGTGATGTGGATAAACTGCAGCCCGGGCATCGCCTGAGCGGCCTCAATAATGAGAGAGTTCAATGCTTGAGCCCCCTGACTACCACCCATCACCAAAACCGCAGGACCGCCAGTATCCATGCCGAATGCCTTGCGCGCATCTGCCCGCTCTGGAAGTGAAGTCATCTCATGCCGCACCGGAGTGCCCGTAACAACCACCTCTGCATCAGCAAAATAGGAAGATGCCGCCTCCATCCCCAGAAGCACCTTGCGACACCAGCGTGCTGTGGTGCGGTTCGCCTTACCCGGTAGAGCATTTGAATCGTGCACGTAAGTCATTAGCCCAAGCTTTTTACCAGCGAGCACAGGGGGCAGAGAAGTAAAGCCTCCCATACCGAGCACGACATCACATTGGTTCTGCAGTAGGATTTTACGGCACTGACGCACGGTGCGCCAGAGTTTGAAAAGAAAAGGAATCATCTTCGGCGACAAGCTCGATGGCTTTGCTATGGCAGGCACCGTATGAAAGGCCAACCTGCCGTATTTTTTAGCCCCTTGGGCGTCCACCTTCTTCTCTGAAATTAACAACAACACCTTGTGGCCGCGCCTATCCAACTCCTCGGCAACAGCAACACCGGGAAACAGGTGCCCCCCAGTACCGCCACAGGCAATCAATATGTTGAATGTATCAGACATGTAGAGATTGAATGATTTACATGGTTCACGATGTAATGATCTCCCCTTTAGTATGTGGAAAAGCAGCGCATACAGCAATGATTAATATATGTTAAATAATAAAAATTACTGCTTTTCTGGCGTTAATGAAGCCGATATCTAGAGCGCCCACCTGCAACAAGTCTCCACACTTGCCTTCAGAGCCGTAATCTGAGAGGGTTCTATACCTATGAAAGACTTCTTCATTTTACTCATCCTCCTTCTTGCCGGCTGTGGCTGGGTCGCCAATAAATACGTGCAAAAAGCCAACACTAGCAGTGAGCAGAAAACCCGCTTCATCGAGCTAGCCGAAGGCTATAATGACAACGCTAAGCTCTATCTCATCGAACAAGCGAAAGAGCATCACGAGGAGGCCTTTGAGGCCTCATATCGCATGTGGGTGCTCTCACCCATCGCCGAGCTCGACCTCTCATCCCATTACGATGAAAAAACTTACTACCTCACACTTGGAAAAAAGATCAAGCAGTCAGCTCTGCAGTCGCAGCAGCAAGATGCCTACAAAATGCTTCTCGATATGGCCAAGCATTACGGCGTGAAGTTAAAAACCAAAAAGCCGGCAGTAAAAACCTCACTCGAAGAAACCGCACCCAAACCGCAGGCACCCAGAGAGTCTCTGTTAAAAAGCGGCAAACTCGGAGACAAAAGAATCATCCCGAGAAGTCGAAAGCGATATGATGACCGATAAAGGACTCAGCCGAGACTCCATCCAGCTCTTCCTCTCCTCCCCAGATTGGAAAACCACTTTTTCAGCTTCACACCTTGCCGCAGGCTACAAGATAGCCCGTGCCAAGCAGGTCACTAGCTGCCTCATTGAGGAATTGGACACAGGCGATATTGAGATCACCGCATCCGTGATGGAGCGCTCTGGCCATCAAGAGGAAACCACCATTGCTCTGTGGCAGGAAAGCGGCGTGATGCAGCTCGACGCCTCTTGCTCATGCTCTGTTGGCGTCTGTTGTCAGCATGCTGCGGCTGCACTCGAACACCTGACACGGCCAGGCAGGCTGGAAAGCGCCTACGGAGAAATCACTGATCAGCCACCAACAAAAACTCTCCATCAACAAGCCACCCCTCCCTCCACCCCCACCACCCCATCGCTAACAAGCCAAAGCGGCTCAAACTCTGAAGCCAAGGTATCCTTTCAACTCCACATCGAAAAACGCCCTCAAGGCACAAACTTCAACTGGCTACCCGATGTCTATGCGACTGCGCACGCGATCTACGACAAAGATAAATACCCACTTGATCCTGCTGGCAACATCCGTAAACCACGTCAGCGAGCGGCTGAAATGACCGCCCTGCAGACCCTCTACGCTCTCGATCTCCTGCCAGGTGCTGAACAACCACCGCCATCACTAAAAAAACTCTCAAGCCCTCATCAAGAGGGCACGCTCTGGTCACCTGACCATAAGCAATGGCAACCCTCACTCTACTGGCAACGCTTTCACCACGAAGCCATTACCGCACTCGAGAAACGAGGCTGGCAAGTCACCATCGCAGCAGGAGCTATCCACCCGCCACTTAAGTTTGAAGCCTCCAGCTGGCGAGCCGAGTTCATCGATGAAGGCAGGGGTTGGTTTAGCCTCTCTGCTGGCTTTGAGGTCGATGGTCAGTCGATGGATCTGCAGCCTATTCTGGCCACTCTGGTTGAATACAATTTCCTCGAACTCACTGAGGGCATGCCTGATGGGCAAGAATTCCTCGTTTTCCTGACAGGAGGAGAACACGCTGGCCGTGGTATTACCTTACCGGTAGGCCGCTTCCGCCGCATCCTCAAGCACCTCGGCGAGCTGATGGATTTTAATTTCAATGGTAAAGCCGTGAAGCTTCACAAAATAGAGGCTGCCTCACTTTCCGAAATACTCAGCGAAGAGGATCCCGAATTCTTATTACCCAAAGAAATCGAGGCCCTGCGCAACTCCTCCCTCAAGCAGGAGCAGGTAAGCGTTCCAGACACACTCAAGGCAACGCTACGCAGCTACCAACGCGAGGGCTATGAGTGGATGCAGTTCCTTGCTAGTCATGGACTACACGGCGTTTTAGCTGACGATATGGGGCTGGGTAAAAC
>DBBL01000187.1 GCA_002292185.1 Akkermansiaceae bacterium UBA985
CAGCCGACTTTGGATTTAGTGGTGCCCAGCTGGGTGCTGTTGGTGGAGCTGGCTTCACTGGCTTTTGCTTTGGCATCATGATTGGCGGCGTTGTCGTCGACAAGATTGGCTACGGCAAGCTGGTTGTTGCGGCCTTCCTATTCCATATTCTCTCGGCCTTCATCACCTTTGGTGCAACTCAAGGTCAAGACAGCGAAACCGCTTACCAATTCCTCTTCTGGGGTATGTTTGTATTTGCGCTAGCTAATGGAACACTTGAAGCCGTTGCCAACCCACTGGTTGCAACGCTCTTCCCTGAAAACCGTAATCACTACCTTAACATCCTACACGCATCGTGGCCACTCGGCATGATTCTCGGTGGCATGGTTGGTTGGTTCCTCGGTGGCGAAGGCGGATGGGGATGGAAAGGCCAGTTGGCTCTCTACCTCGTTCCCACACTTGTATACGGTATTATGTTCTTGGGACAAAAATTCCCTCAGTCTGAAGCCTCTGCAAAGGGACTCAAATTCGGAGAGATGCTCAAGGATGTTGGTATTCTTGGAGGACTCGTTGTCTCTTTCATGCTTTACCTATTCTTCCAAGGCACTCTGGCTCCGTTCTTTGAAGCTGGATCAAGCGCACCACGCATGATCTCCCTGGCTATTGGCCTTGCCACCCTATTGGCAATTGGCGCCATGACCAAGTTCTCTATCGGTCACTGGCTGATTTTCGTCTTGTTCATCACACACGCACTTGTTGGAGCCGTCGAACTCGGCACCGATGGATGGATCCAAAATATCACTGGAGCTATCCTGAGTGAGCAGGAAGGCAAGATGCTCTTCGTGTTCACCTCACTGGTGATGTTCCTACTTCGATTCTGCGCTCACTTCATTGAGAAGAAAGCAGGACTCAACCCTATCAGCCTGCTCTTTATTTGCGCTGTCTTAGGTTGTATTGGTCTCAATCTCGTATCTGCAGTCACAGCCTTCGGCCCTGCCCTTGGTGCGCTTCTTGTATACGCTATTGGTAAGACATTCTTCTGGCCTACCATGCTCGCTGTAGTCGGAGACCGCTTCCCAGCCACTGGTGCTGTAGCGATGAGTCTCATGGGTGGTATTGGCATGATGTCCGCAGGACTTATCGGATCCCCCGGACTTGGTTACTTCAAAGACCGCTACGCAGCTGAAGAGCTTAACAAAGCTGATGCTGTTCTCCACGCTGAGTGGAAAGATTCTGAGAAGCAAAGTAGCTTCCTTATGTTTGACGCTGTTGATCCAATCGATGCAAAACGTCTGGAAGAAGCTAAAGGCGCAAAAGTAGACGAACGCACAGAAGCTCAAGCAACTGTTGTCGCCGCAGACATCGAGGGCAACCGACGCACCTTGAAGGTCGACTCCCTAATACCAGGCGCCATGGCTGTCATCTACCTGTTCCTGATCTTCTACTTCAGGGCAAAGGGTGGCTACAAGCCCGTCGAGCTCACCAGCGGTGAAAAAAGACCTATAGCGCAAGCCGATGAATTCTAAGCTATAGTCTGCTTACCTCAAATAAGACTCACTCAACGCCTTCCCTGCCAAAGCAGGGAAGGCGTTTCTCCCACTACCTATTAACAACACCCAATCGACAACATGTTTCTCGGACTTGACTGCTCCACACAAAGCTTTTCTGCGCTCATCATTGACGCGAGTAAAGGCACGATTATCCACGAAGCATCGGTCAATTTCGAGGGTGACCTACCTCACTATCAAACCTCATCCGGCTTTGTCCACGGCGACTTACCCGGAGAGGTTTTTTCTGATCCACTCATGTGGGTGGAGGCCCTTGACCTGCTTTTAACAAGACTAGTCGAGAGCGGAGCCGACCTATCAGCCATTGAAGCCATCTCCGGCTCAGGTCAGCAGCATGCCACCGTCTATCTTAACGATCGTTTCAATTCAACCTTGGCAGACTTGCAAAGCGTAAGCTGCCTCAAGGACCAGCTAGTATCCTGCCTCAGCCGCCCGCTCTCCCCTATCTGGATGGACAGCTCCACCGCCCAAGAGTGCGAGGAAATCGCCTCCGCTATCGGTGGCAATGATGAGCTATGCAGGCGCACAGGGTCCACCGCCACCCAGCGTTTCTCCGGTGCTCAAATCCGCCGATTTTCCAAACTTTCCCCTGAGGCGTGGCAAGACACCGCCCACGTTCACCTCAACAGCTCCTTCCTTGCCTGTGTCTTAGCCGGTAAATCGGTCGACATTGACCATGGTGACGGCGCCGGCATGAACTTGATGAACCTCAAGTCGGGAGACTGGGATGAGGAAATCGTCAACATCACTGCTGAGGGACTCGCTGACAAACTGCCCGCCCTCAAACCCTCCTCAACAATCGCCGGCAACATTTCTCCCTACTTCGTTGAGAAATACCAATTCAATCCCGCGGCCAAAGTCGCTCTCTGGTCGGGTGACAATCCATGCAGCTTGGTAGGCATGGGTGCCGCCTCCCCCGGCAAGATGGTCATCAGCCTCGGCACGAGCTACACCCTCTTTGCCGCCATGAACCAGCCGGTCACAGACCCAAGCGGATTTGGACACGTTTTCGGTAACCCCTGCGGCGGATTCATGAGCCTGATCTGCTTTAGCGAAGGTGCTCTCGCACTGGAAAAACTTCGCAGTGAGTTAGACATCACTTGGAACGAGTTCAGCGATGCCGCAATGAGCCAGGAGCAGAGCCCAATTCGGAGCCTTCTCGACAAGCAATTCCTCAACATGAAAGCCCGCGGCGAATGGATGGGCCAATCGCCAGGCACGATCTACGTCACTGGCGGCGCATCCAAGAATCAAGGCATCTGCCAAACGATCGCCAATATCTTCGATAGCAATGTCCAACGTATGTCCACCAGCTCATCTGCTGGCCTGGGCGCATCCATGAGAGCCGCTCACGCCACTGGCGACTTTTCACTCGATGATCTTGAAAAAAAATTTACAGTCCCCGACTCAGAAAGCACCATCTCCCCCAACCCCGAAACCGTAACAACCTACCAAAACCTCTGAACGTATACCTCCGCCGTGCTCGGCACCTCATTCACTATTCAACATTCACTATTCACTATTCTAATGTCCCGTCCTGTCACACTCTTCACCGGCCAATGGGCCGACCTCTCACTTGCAGACCTCTTACCCAAGGTAAAAGAAATGGGTTACAATGGCGTTGAGCTTGCCTGTTGGGGCGATCACTTCGACGTTGATGCTGCCCTTGCCGATGATCAATACGTTGCCGATAAATGGCAGCTACTCAATTCTCATGGCTTAGACTGCTATGCTATCTCCAACCACCTCGTCGGCCAGGCAATCTGTGACAACATCGACGAACGTCATCAAGCGATCCTCTCCCCTGAAATGTGGGGTGACGGTGAGCCAGAAGGTGTCCGTCAGCGTGCCGCCGAGCACATGGCCAATGCAGCTCGCGCTTGCCGTAAGTTCATGGACGCACGTCCAGGAGGTGCTCACCCATTCACTCCTGCTGTCAACGGCTTTACTGGCTCCTCTATCTGGCACGCTCTTTACTCATTCCCACCTACCAGCCAAGAATACCTTCAGGCAGGATTTGATGACTTCGCCAAGCGTTTCACCCCTATCCTCGATGTCTTCGAAGAGGTGAACGTCAACTTTGCCCTCGAAGTTCACCCCACCGAGATCGCCTTCGACATTGTATCCACCGAACGCGCCATCGAGGCTGTCAACGGCCACAAGCGCTTCGGCTTTAACTACGACCCATCTCACCTAGGCTACCAAGGAGTCGACTACGTCAAATTCATCCGC
>DBBL01000146.1 GCA_002292185.1 Akkermansiaceae bacterium UBA985
CTGGATTGAGGACCTCAGTATCGTCTCTACCCCCATCCCAGCATCTCCCGAGTGTTTCGCTCAGTGGGTCTGCATCCCGTTTTAACAGGAAACTTATTCAAACACCGTTTGAATAATTACCAGAGAACTCTGCCTTTATCATTGCTAATAGCTAACAAAAATGGCGTAATAATGAGTGCCCTCGTAAAAAGGTTTATTGAACCGACCTTCAACAACTAAACATCTATGAGCTCAGAAAGACCACTTGAAAAGTATGATCACTTTTCCCTTCCTACCGTCGTGGATTTGCACGCCGAACTTACCGACACCCTTGGATATAGCCGGGCGGAAACCCTCTGGCATTTAATCAAAAAAGAATGCTCTATCAGCTCGGAGAACTTTTTGAAGATGGAGGAATTACGCAGAATTTCAGAATGGTGCGTCAACCTATCCGGAGCTGCTAAGTGCATTGGCTTTTCGCTCAAACTCAAACTGGACACCTTTGAAGCACTGGAGAAAGACGAGAAATACAATCCTGACCGTCAGAATATAAGGAAGCTCTTACATGACGAAGAAAGGCTAAAAACGATCGCCAACCTAGGTCTACTCGATAACAACAAAGACCCTTTTTTATTACGTGTGGTAGAGGAAGCTAGCACCAAGCTCAATTTGCCAATCAGTGTGGTCAGTATCCTTTTTAATGAAATGCAGTATTTTGCTGCCCACCACGGCCTAGGCTCTGGCTGGTTAGCAGAATCCCAGGCAACAAACGTTGAGTGGTCGTTCTGCCAATACGTGCTGGATTCGAATGAGTTACTTGAAGTTTCAGACGCCGAGAAAGTATCTTACCTGAAAGACTCCCCCTTGGTTACCAATGATTCTGTCGTTTGTTATCTTGGCGCACCGCTAACGTTAAAAAACGGCATCACGGTTGGCACGCTTTGCGTCATCGGCCAAGAAGCCAAAAGCTTTGATCAAAACGACAAGGTAAACTTACTCGAACTGGCGGACCAGATAACCGGCCACCTGAATGACAAGCTCGATAACATCATTCCGGAAAATTAAACGCTGAAGCTTATTCTCGGCACTCAGGCGGGGCCAGCGAGTTAGCCTATGTGCTCAGCCAAGCAACCCGCCCCGAGCAAATTTTCTTTTGCTCCGCTTACTTAACCACCAGACACCCTGCCATCTTATCGTGCAGGGTTTGCTTCTTCTCTGTCCAGAGCATCATCAAGTAGCCAATCGCCAAGATGAGTGAGGAGATGATCTTACCAAAGTGCCTACCACTGGCTCGGGCAAAGCTGATCTGGTTCCCCTCAAGGTCGGTCACCTTGATTCCCATCACCATCTTACCTATGGTTGCCTGCTTCGATGAGCTTTCCATCAGGGCATAATAGAGCCACCCAAGAAAGATACCAACAACGTTGCCAGTGAGCTCCACCACCTCAGTATCATCTGTCCCTCCAGACACCATTGCTACGCCCAAAACAATACCAAGAATAGCTCCGACAACGCCTAGGATGACCGAGTCGATCAGGGATGCCGCGACACGACGCCAAAAACCCGAATAAACGACCGCCTGGCTCAGTGTGGAATCCTCTACATAGGCAGACATGCTGGCAGCTGCTACTGGAGCAGCATGCGCAGCTAGCTCATTGGTGTTCGCTGCAGGCATTAGCTCCGCCACACTCGACACAGGCTCCCAACCTGCCATGCCATCACACCATACAAGGTCACTGGGCTTGACGCTGCCTGCCGAAATCATTCCCTTGATCTCATCTTCTGTTACCGGACCTTGCTGCGTTCCATCGTGTGAGTAGTGCCATTTCATGGTTTGTTGATAGTTCGTGGTTAAAGTTGGTTGAGCTTATCTGCAGACTTTGTAGTCGCAATCTATAAATAATATTTCCTCGCTGGCCTGCAACTCTATCTATGGCGCTTCTCTTGCCCTTGTGCTGCCTCCTTGTGCTGCCTAAATGGAAATAATATCTATCTCGCGAGTCCAGCCAATGAAGAACACTGTGACCTACTGATATAGACTTCCATTTCTAATGAGGTCCAAGCCAGTGAAATGGAGCCCAAGGCAGATTACGCAAGATCATGAATGCAATGACAATGATAGCGATTATCTTGGCACCATGAGCACCAAGAGGAATTGTCCATGGGGCGGGTTTGCCTTGAACCCATCCGATGACCTCTAAGCTGACTCCTATCAAGGCAATGGGCAGGAGCACCATACCAAGCGGGTTCTGAGAAATTGCAGCAAGCAGGCGGCCTTCAAACAGCGCAAAAGTAGCACGCGTCATACCACAACCCACACAATGCAAGTCCGACCATTGATGAAAAACGCAGCCCAATGGCATCGACTCAGGGCCAGTGCTAACGAGTAACCAGCTAGCGAACCCAAGAAGCACCAGAATCAGCAATACAAGGCCTGCACGCCATGGAATAACACCCTGCCCTTCTGCTTTCATAACTTATGCAAACAAGAGTGAAAGACGCTATGTCAACGCCCCTAAAACAACGGTAATCACAGTAAATAAGACACCTATTAAAAATGACACATGGCACCATTTTTTTGCAGATTCCGATGCTGCGGCGGCCCCGGCAATATCTCCGGATTGTTCTAGCGCAGCCACTTTAGAAGCATACACGATCGCCACAACGCCAAAAGGAAGACAACAGCAGATCGTGACGACGATTGATTGCCAAAGATAAGTCGGTATGCAGTTCTCCCTTGCGGAAACATTGGGTGATTTAGAAATACCTTTCGATGCTACCTCATTAAGCGAGCGCACACTCAACTCAGCAATCTCACCAATCGGCTTCCACTCGGCCATGCCCTCACACCATGCGAGATTATCGGCGTTGAGATTACCGGCAGCAAGCAAGCCCTTGATCTGCTCTTCTGTTACGGGACCCTGTTGCTCGTCTTGTTGGATAAAATGCCATTTCATCGTATATATTAGTAATTGGTTTAGAGCAGCCTAACTACAGACCCAGAAGAGGCAATCTATAAATGACTTCGTAATGAGCGCACTCATTCAAGCTCATCCCCCGCCCTTCATCCCCACCCAAGAAGCTCTTCTCTTGCCTTGGCCTGCCAGAGCTGTAACCTTACCGCGTCATGAAGCGCAAAGACCTTAATCCTTCAGAGAGTGATACCGTCATCCGCATGGCTTGGCATGACCGCACAAGCTTTGATGAAATCCGTGAGCGCACTGGACTCAGTGAGGCTGACGTCATTCAACACATGCGGGCTCAGCTCAAGCCCTCCAGTTTCAGACTCTGGCGCAAACGAGTCTCAGGCCGCGTCACCAAACATCGCAAGCTCTTCAAACGCAGGAATGACTAAACTGGTCACGCCACCTCCCCTCAGAAAAACATCATCCAACAATAAATTAATATGGGTTTATTCGAACGTTACCTCTCAATCTGGGTAGGACTTTGCATTCTTGCTGGGGTTCTGCTCGGCGCATGGACTCCTAGCAGCTTTGCCTGGATCGCGAGCCTTGAATACGCCCATGTGAATCTGGTAGTGGCAGTGTTCATCTGGATCATGATCTACCCGATGATGGTCAATGTAGATTTCGCCTCACTCAAAAACGTCGGCAAAAAACCCAAAGGGCTCTGCATCACCCTGGTGGTCAATTGGCTCATCAAGCCCTTCACCATGGCCGCACTCGGTGTGTTATTTTTCCAATATGTCTTCGCCGGTTTCGTGGAGCCTGAGACCGCACGTGAATACATAGCCGGCATGATCCTGCTCGGGGTGGCGCCCTGCACAGCGATGGTCTTTGTCTGGAGTCAG
>DBBL01000167.1 GCA_002292185.1 Akkermansiaceae bacterium UBA985
GCGATGACCTTGCCTTCGGGATCGAAGACGGAGAAACGAAAGTTGTTTTCCTCTATCTGAAGCTGGTTTGTTCCCAGAGGAATGGGAGAGAGGGGTGCAGCGACCAGACCAGTTGAGCTTAGCAACAGACAAGTCATGCTAAGCATGTGCATGAAGTGCGAAGTTTGAGCTGAAAGGTTAGGGAACATGAGGACATCCACCCTACGTATACAGCCTCAAAGGTATATCAGATTTTTACGCCACAAAATAGAACTTTTGCGACACCGTGCGGGCATTAGCGCGGGGGCTAAGGCTGCATTCGGCGCCTACAGCTCTTGTTACAGGTGGGCAACTAGATCTAGGGGCTGTTCGGATTGCCAATCTGGCGCAGTAGCTGCATGGCAGGTTGGTAGTTGCGGTCGATGCCGAGGCAGGTTCTGCAGGCTTCGAAGGCTTCCATTTTCTGGCCCATGCGCAGATGAACGGTGGCACGCGCGTAGGGGTAGGAGATTTCGCGGGGGTTGACCTGCTCGGCATAAAAGAGCGATTCGATGGCTTCTTTGAGCTTGTTTTGGCCGGCGAGCAGGAGGCCGAGGTTATAGTGGGCACGATCATGGCCGGGAGCTATCTGCACAACCTGGCGCAGTAGCTGTTCGGTTTTGTCCTTTTGACCAAGCTCTGCGTAAGTAAGTGCCTGCAGATAGAGATAGCGGGGGTTAGCGGGCTCAAGCTTGGCGGCGATTTCAAGCTGAGTGAGGGCTTCCTTGGGGCGGCCCATCTGGCCTAAGAGGATGGCATAAAATCCGTGGCTTCCGGCTGAGGTCTGATCGAGGGCGAGTGCTTTTTTTAACCATTTCTCAGCTTCGGGCAAGTTGTTTGCCTCTGACTCGAGCTGCGCCATGCGCATGGCACCTGAGGGTTGGTCCGCGGTGTAGATGATGGTTTCTTTGAGTTCTTTAAGAATGGCGGAGCGTCCGGACAGGTGGGTGCGCCAAGCCCAGGCTGCAGCGATGCGCACTTCCTTAACAGGGTCTTGAAGCATGGGCTCAAGCCATGCGCCATTTTCTCGGCCGAACTCGAGTAGCTGGCATGCGGCAGCACGGACGATCGACTCCTTGCTACGCACTCCCTGACGGCCAAGTTGTTGGACGCGTGGGTCAGTGCCAAAGGGCTGCATGATCTTTAGTAGAGAGGCTTGCCAGTAGGGGTTGGGCTCGTCTTCGTAGGCTTTGAGCAGGGGCTCGAGGCTGTTGGCTTGCCCTTCGTAGAGAGAAGCAATAGCACGTGTGCGAGCACGTTGGCGCTTTCTCTCAGGGGTGTGGAGTTTGTCGCCATACCAGGTCTTGGTCCATTTGATCGCCCAGTCGGTGTCCTTGTCCTCATGGCATTTGTTGCAGGCGTTGGGAATATTGTGCTCTTTGGTGAGTAGCGGATCTGGCACGTGGAAGCCATGATCACGGCGGTGGTCGCGGCCCATGTAGGTGGTTTCACTCATGTGGCAGTCTACACAGGAGTGGCCAGAGCCAACGTCATTGTGTTTGCCGATTCCGAAGTGCTTGGTGTGCGAGGCAGGGTCGATGATGATGGCGCCACTGATGCGCCCGTTGGATCCGCCTGAGTGGCAGGACATACACAAGGCATTGTTGGTGAGTGGCAGTTTGAGCTTATTGCTATGTGGGTCATGGCAGTCTGAGCAGCGCACTCCTTTGTGGCCCATGTTGCTGGTGCGCAAGGAGGTCCAGACGTAGTCTTCATCGAGGATTTGACCGTCTGCGTAAAACAGGTTCGGCTGGGATGGAAGTTGAAGTTGAAAGTGATCACCAAATTTATCTCCGACGTGGAATTCATCATCCATGGCCGCTCTACGGCTGTGACAGGTAGCGCAGTTTTCAAAGACACGATCAGGGTGGTTTTTTTTCATCTCCTGATGTGCTGGAATGTCGATCAGGCAGCCGGATTTTTCGTCTGCTTGCTCGGCGATGTTGCCGTGGCATTGGGTGCAGCCGACTCCCATTTCCTTCCACTGGCTGTTGTAGCTGTCGGTTTTAATATCGTAGTTTTTACGGTAATCGGTCATGTGGCACCATGCACATTGGGTGTTCCAGTTCATGCCGCGGCCGGTCCAGTGGCCCCAGTCTGCCTCGGTGCGCTCGTCCCCATTGAAGATATCAAACCACTCCTCCTGATGAGGATCCCAGGCGGCATTCGGGGTCTGCCAGCGGCCACCGCTAGCGGCGACGAGGTATTGGACCAGTGGCTCGACTCCAATAGCCATGCCGACAGAATGTGGCTTGTCGTTGGCGGAGACGGTGAGATTTTTGCCTTCTTTGGTGAAGTTCCATTTTTCCACGCCGTGGAATTTTTCGCCGGAGAAAGGCTTGCTATCAAGGGTGAGGTCGAGAAGTCGGTTGGCCTGGCCGTGATGGGAGTTTTGCCAGTGGTGGTGGATGTCCTTATGACATTCTTGGCAGCGTTGGGAGATGCTGTTTTGACCAGGGAGTTTGTTTAAACTGGCATGGAGCTCAGGGTGTTGATCACCAGTGGTGCCGGTTTGCAGGACATATTCATCCGGCTTATCATTGTCATTGTTATTGCCGTTGTCATCGCTGAGTTCTTTTTTGCCGCAGCAGCACAAGCTGAGTGCTAGCAGAAAGCTTATCAAATATCGGCAGTTAGTGAGCATCACGGCGTGAATGATTGGGATCAAGAAAACGGGGAGATTAGTGGAAGTTTATTTCCTGAACAAGAAGTTGGCTGGCATTAAAAAGCGCGTGGATAGAAATGGGAGCCCAAAGCGATCCACTCAGCTCGTAGGCAAGGGCAAGAATAAGGGCGAGAAAGATCAGCGGAATCAAGGCCGAAATATTAAAGTGCACAACGCCAAAGAGCAGTGAGGAGAGAACGGTGGCAAAAAGGCGGCCGGAGAAGCGCTTGATTGTGGTGTAAATATAACCTCGAAAAACAATTTCCTCAGCGATCGGAGCTATGAGTATAGCGCTGAGAGCAATCATGATGCGGATCGTTACCGCATTGGTTTCCTGGTAGGTCTTGACCGTCTCCTGAAGCTTGGCGTCATTACCAAAATATTGCTCTAGCCAGCCGCTGTAGCCATAATATTCAATGCCAAATAAGAACATGTAGGCGATGATCACACCAGCCGGCGTGATCACCCACAGATAGCGTGCGTGTTTCCATTTTAGTCCCAGAAATTGGCTCATGCTGGCTCCTCTGGATGCTAGCATGACGGCAACTAGCATAGCAGGAACAAGTTGTACAACAATGCCGACAGCAAGTATCCATGGGGTAATGCTGATTTCCTGAGGCTTGCCGTTGCTGTCCAGCGGAGCAGGGCTGAGGTAATCGAGTAAAAAGACGGCATAGATGCAGAAGAAGATCAATAGGCCGAGCAGGTCAAATGCGTTTAGGGCCTCTGTGCGCACGAGCCCTTTTTGATGCGGTCTCAGCGATGGCCCTTTGTCACGAGCATAGAGGTAGAAAGGCAGAACCGTCGCCATCAGAGCTACACAAAGGAAGTAGCCATAGATAAAAATGGAATCCGCAGTAATGGGTATGTTGATGGGCATCGGGTGGGGCGGCAGTGTAGTCCAGGATCGTGAAGTTTGAAGTTTGAAGTTTAAGAGATTCAGTGCTGTGATTAGCGCATGCCGAATTCAAGTGCTCATTCCAGTGAGTCCACCAGCAAGATGCTCATCGATGCCGCCGCCGAGTTGGTGGGTTCATTGAAGCCGCTGAGCTTTCAGGAGCCAGTGAGTCACGTGTATTTGTCCACAGAATATGCATGGGATAGGCATTGCGAGTACCTCGAGCGATATGGGCAAGGTCCTAAAAAAGTGCTGATGCTGGGAATGAATCCGGGGCCGTGGGGGATGGCGCAAACGGGCATTCCCTTTGGTGAAATTCCATCCGTGCGTGACTGGATGGGGATTTCTGGCCCAGTGGATAAACCTGATCCTGAGCATCCAAAGCGGCCCGTGGAGGGTTTTGCATGCAGTCGCTCAGAGGTGAGTGGCCGGCGCTTGTGGGGTCTTTGCGCGGAGAAATTTCCCAATCCAGATGATTTTTTTAAGGATCATTTTGTGGCCAATTATTGCCCTCTCGTTTGGATGGGAGAGACGGGTAAAAACATCACGCCTGACAAGTTGCCAAAGGCGGAGATGGAGCCGGTAGAGCAGGCGTGCCGCAAGCATCTTGCCGCGGTCATCGCTGCCATCGATCCCGAGTGGCTCATTGGCGTGGGTGCCTACGCTGAAAAAAAGCTCATTGAGACGGTGAAGGAATATTTTCCATCCAAGCCATATCAAACGGGCAAGATATTGCACCCCTCGCCAGCATCTCCTGTTGCCAACCGAGGATGGGAGCCCCAGGCCGAGCGCCAACTCAAGGACTTGGGTGTTTGGAGCTGAGGCTCCAAAATAAAGTGGGGGAAGCTATGGCTTTCGGCGGACAGCCGCTGACTAATTTAGCCTTGGCTGGTTTTGATGTAGTCGCCAACCCACTCAATACCATACTCGCCATTGACGAAATCTGGATGATTCATGATTTCAAGCTGGAATGGGATGGTGGTTTTGATGCCCTCGATTTTAAACTCTGAGAGTGCGCGCTTCATGCGTTGGATAGCGATCTCACGGGTTGAGGCGGTGACGATGAGTTTGGCGATCATCGAGTCGTAATGTGGTGGCACGCTATAGCCAGAGTAGACGTGGGTATCAATGCGGACGCCCTTGCCTCCAGGCGTGTACCATAGGGTAATGGTTCCTGGGCTGGGGGCGAAGTTGTTGTACGGATCCTCGGCGTTGATACGGCATTCGATGGAGTGGCCACGCGGATTGGTGTTGAGCACGTGGTGAGAGAGTGGCTCGTTTGCAGCGACGCGGATTTGCTCCTTGATGAGCTCACAGCCCATGACTTCCTCGGTGACGGGGTGTTCCACTTGGATACGCGTATTCATCTCCATGAAGTAGAAGTTCTCGGCCTTCTCATCGACAAGGTATTCGATGGTTCCGGCGTTTTCGTAACCGATGGAGGAGATCAACTTGACCGATGCTTTTGCCATTTGCTGACGGAGCTCCTCGGAAATTAAGGGGGAGGGGCACTCTTCGATGATTTTCTGATTACGGCGCTGCATGGAGCAGTCACGCTCGCCGAGCTGGACGAAGTTGCCATGGGTGTCGCCGATGACTTGGATCTCAATGTGGTGCGGCTTGAGTACGAGTTTTTCTAGGTAGCAGTCTCCATTGCCAAAACAGGCGATGGCCTCTTGGCTGGCCTGGTTATACATTTCGATGAATTCTTTTTCTTCGAAGCACGGGCGCATCCCGCGGCCACCACCACCAGCAGTGGCTTTGATCATGACGGGAAAGCCAATATCTTTGGCTAGCTTCAAACCGTGCTCGGCAGAATCAAGCATTCCCTCTGAACCGGGGGTCACAGGTACGCCGTTTGCGACGGCGGTCGCACGGGCAGTGTTTTTGTCACCCATTTTACGAATAAGATCCGCAGAAGGCCCTATGAATTTGATCTGACAGCTTTCACAAATTTCAACAAAGCGAGCGTTCTCTGAGAGGAATCCGTATCCGGGGTGAATAGCATCAGCTCCCGTAATCTCAGCGGCCGCGATGATGCGGTCTGGCTTAAGGTAGCTGTCTTTGCTGGCAGCTGGCCCAATACATACAGCTTCATCAGCCAGCTGAACATGCATGGAGTCGACATCGGCCTCAGAGTAGACGGCTACCGATGCGACGCCGAGCTCGCGGCAGGCGCGGATGATGCGAAGGGCGATTTCACCGCGGTTAGCGACAAGGACTTTCTTGAACATGAAGGTATGATAAAAAGGCTGCGTTGTGGGCGGAAGCGGTTTTAGTCGGCCTTAGCTGATTTGGAAAAGATCATCGCCAAACTGAACGGGCTCGCCGTCCTTGGCAACGATAGCGGTGACAGTGCCGGAAGTTTCAGCCTTGATTTCGTTCATGACTTTCATGGCCTCGATAATACAGATGGTCTGGCCTTCGCTGATGGTGTCACCTACGGCGACAAAGGCAGCCACGTCCGGTGAGGAGGCGGCGTAAAATGTGCCAACCATGGGAGCTGTGATCGCATTACCTGCAGGTGCGGCGGCGGCAGTTTCTCCAGCGGCGGCAGCAGCTGCTGCTGGAGCGGCTGCGGGAGCGGCGGGCATGGCGGCCTGGGCTACCTGCACGATGTCTGCACCTTTTTTCATTTTCAGGTCGACCCCTTCTTCCTTGAGGTGGAAGTAGCTGAGCTCATGTTGGTCCATGAGTTCGACGATTTTACGAATTTCCTTAAGATCCACGGTAGTATTGGTTGGTTGTGATGAAGCAAGCGGGAACATCCTCAGCTGCTTGCAATGGATGTGATACTAATTGTCATGGGCGGTCTGCGTCAAGCGAATCCCCCACGCAGGTATCATCTGCGGTTTTGCGCTCCTTTTTAAGGTTTCTTTTGAGAATCCCTATAAGAATTGAGGCTATATTGGGCTAATTTGCCCTATGGACTGATTTTCTTAATTCAGTTTGATGTCTGGCAAAGAGCCTGTCAGGGTGGCGGCGATGATTTCCCGCAAGAAAATTCATTATGAGGCCACGGGTTGGCTTGGTCAGTATCTGTATCACTTTGGGCGCTATTCGAGCATCCCGCTGGTGTATGATGACTTATTGCGCTTCACGGGCTCGATGCCTTATGAGGATCCCAAAGGCAGGGAGACACTTTGGCTTACAGTGATGTATCCCCATGAGGTGATGATGGAGCTGCGCCCACAGCTGACCAAAATCTATACGGATTTGAAAGTAGGAGGAGAATCAGCTCACCATGAACACCTGATCGTGGACCGTATTGATTTTGGCGAGTTTGGTAACTCAAGGCCATTTAGGATACGGGTTACCAATCAGTATAATGATAACTCAGATTATTTTTATGTGAAACATGCTGACGCCTCGCGCATCTACGGCCTAGAGCTTGAGCATATTCTTTCACCCAATAGAATCAATTACCTCGCCCGTGGCAACACTCTCATTGAAGAGCATATTGCGGGCATTCCCGGCGACGTCTTTATTAATCAGTATTTGCCCAAGCCTGAGATTAATAAAGTGCGAGTGGCCAAAGAGTTCGTAAAATTTAATGAGCGATGCTTTATCCGTTTGCTTGGCGATATGCGCTCAGTGAACTATGTGCTGGAAATAACACCTGACTTTGAGGCGGTGCAGTACCGAGTTAGGCCGATCGACTTTGACCAGCAAAGTTATCACGGTAGGGCCAAGACCTACATGGCTTATCACTTTGATAGCAATAAGGTGGTTACAAGAATGAGTTTCCGAGAGATGAACCGTCAGACGATCGCTCAGTATGCAGAGGAAGAGCGCACCCAGATGGCGAGGCGGGCAAGGGCCGAACGATCAAGATTGCAGGCATTACTGCGTACGATGGAGAGGGAAGAGCTGGCACCGATGGAAAATATTATCCGGCTTAGAAACGGGCTGAACCGTATTCACGGCACAGATAAGTTTACCGAATGCGAGACGATGGGAGCCCTGACAAAGAGGCACATCGAGCTGATGCTTTTTGATCCTGACTTTGCTTACCGGGCAAATCGCTAGTTTGCCAGAGGTGTCATTTGCCAGAGGCATCTCTAGCCAGAGGTGCCGCGTTACCTGCGGGCTTATCTGCAGCGTGCTAGGGTTGCCAGGGCGTAGCCGGTGCCATAGGCATAATGGTAGTTGTAGAGCGGGTAGTCCCACCAGCAGCCATTTTTTTCCTGCTTGGAAATAATCAAGACTGCGATTTTTTGTTGCCACTTTTGCTGCTCCTGGGGGGGCAAAAAATCAATGCATTCTGAGGCATAGTAGTGACCATAGAAGTAGAAGTATCCAGAAACGGCGGCGGGAGCTTCATGAGGGACGGGGCGTTTGCGGCCATGATCGAGCCAGCCTTGCCGGTCAAAGAGCCTTTGTAGCCAGGTGCGGATGACGGTGTCGGTTACTTCGCTGTCGCCAAATTTCCTAAGCGCGGCATTGCATGCCTGGGAACGACCAAGGGAGCCGGCAGGCGTATTGATGGATCGTCTGGGTGTCCAGCGGTGACTGAAGGAATACGTGTAGGAGAAGTCAGGATTACGCTGCATTTGAATCGATTCAACGCCACGCTTAACAACGGTTGCGGGAAGCTCGATATCCATGGTTATGGCGACGTCATGCATTGCGAGCAAAGCAGTAGCGGTGGTAAAGCTCATGATGCTGCCTGAGGGTTTGGCGGTGACATGCTTGAAGTCATAATAGCCCCAACCCTTGTTGACGTCTTCGTGGCGCACTAGGCGCTTGATCTGAATGGCAGCTTGCCGGCGGTATTCCTCCCTCTTGGTGGGGTCGTCATGGTAACGGTAGAGTGATGCCAAAGCACGCAGGCTGTAAGCGTGAGCCCAAATGCTGTAGGTTGCCCTAGGGTCAATATTGCGAACATTTGGTAGTGTTTCAAGTAACCATGCCTCACCTCGCTCGATGGCCTTGAGGGTGGCCGGTCGTTGATCACGACATTCTAACAGGCCGTGCAGGGCTAGTGCGGAGCTTGCCGTTCGAAATGCTTGATGAGCATCGGGCACAGGGGCATAGATGTTGAGCCCCTTGGTGCGGGTGGCGTTACCCCATGAGCCGTTTTTGTTTTGATGCGAAACGAGAAAATCGGCCCCTTGCTCGATGGAGCGGTTGATGTCCAGACCACTTAGCTCGGGTGCTTTTTCGGCGGCCCTGAGGGAGCTTGTCAGGAGGCAGGCAATCGAAAATATTTTGACCGCCGGATATGCATGGAATGCAGATCGGAGCAAGGGCCTTGTAAGCCACCGGATCATTTGACAATGACTTGGCTTTTCTCGAGCCCTTCGGTGATGACCACCCACTTGTCGTTGGAAGCTCCAATAGTAACCGCGCGCGTGGCGGGTTTGCCATCAGCGAGTTTAACCTGAACCGTATAGCTGCCGTCATTGGCTTCACTGAGGTATTCTACCGGCACTTTCAGAGCATCATCCATGATATGGCTCAGGATTTTGACATTGGCTTTCATGCCAGGAACCACGGAGATGCCCGAGGGTAGAGTAGGCTCGAGTGTGGTAAGGAATGTGTTTTTGGTGGATGGGTGACTGGCTACATCGCTTACTTTTACAGAGAATGCCTTATAGGGGTTGAGTTTGGTTGTGGCATATCCAGCTGCATCCTTGCTTATACCTGCTAGTTTATCTTCGCCAGCTAGCGCGTAGAGTTTTAGTGATCCGCCCGCAGGGATGACGGTCATCAGGGTTGTGTAGGCCCGAAGTTTGCTGCCAAGCTTAAGCACTTTTGCGGCGGCCTCGGATTGCCACTTGCCGTTTTTGATTTCCCCATAATACACGGTGCCATCAATAGGTGCGGTGATTGCCATCATGGCGCGGTCGCTTTTTAGTTTGGCGAGTCTTTCCTCTTTCTGCTGATGGTCTCTAGCGGATTTTTCTGTCTGCTGCTGCTTGATTTGTAAATCTCTTGGTAGTTTCTGCTTTGCATCGGTATTGGCAATGCGCGCACTTTCTAAGGTGCGTTTTTTGGTTTCAAGCTTACGCGGGATGATGGTGTGTAGTGCCATTTCAGCATTCGCTTTTGTGCTAACTAATGAAAACTTGGCACGCTCCACGTAATAGCGTGCGCGCTTGAGGATGATTTCCTCCGTCTCCTCGGTTTTTTCGTCCTCGCTGTACATCTTGAGTAACTGCTCGAGTTCTTCTTGTTGAGATGCGAGGTAGAATTCCGCCCGNNTTCTGCGGCTTCGCGTTCATTGCGTGCGAATGTAGCCAAACTGCGAGGTGTCGTGATCTTCAGCTGCTCTAGTTCCTGTTTTGCCTTAGCAAGCTCGAGTGCTCCTGAGGCAATCGATTTTTCCGCAGAGCTGATCTCTTTATCTAATGCACGAGAATCGATGCCGATGAGGCTGCTTCCCTTTTTTACGATAGCGCCGTGAGCTACAAGTGAGATAACCTTAAAGTCGGCCCATTCTTCTGGATTGATGATGACCGCTTCAGATTGTGCGGGGAGAAAAACGGCGTCTAAAGAGGTCTCTACTTTAAAGGCCTTAGGTTCGACGGTGTAAGTGTCCGCGTAGGCAGTGTGAATACCAAGCAGGCTGATGATAGAGAGGAAGTAGCGCATAATAGGTATAAGTGGAAAGAGGGCGTAAAGGGAAGTGTATGGCGGCTACTCGGCGTGTGAAGCAGATAGTTTTAGTATGATTTTTTCCTCGCAAGCCAGATGGTGTGATTACGACGCTTGCTGCCTTTATGCGCTGCAGCAACGCTGTTTTCACTGACATCGAAACCAGCTTTACGCAGTAACTTGGTAAAGGCTTTATCGGTGCGAGCAGACCAGACGGCAAGAATACCGCCACCTTTGAGGGCGTGCTGAATCTCACGTAGGCCATTGAGTGAGTAGATGGCGTCATTTTTTTTGCCATGAAAGGCGGAAGGTCCGTTGTCAACGTCGAGCAGGATGGCATGGTATTCGCCACTTGCTTGTCGGATGAGTTTTTGCACGGGCTTGATCTTAATGGTGATGCGCTCGTCATCAAGGAGTCCAGGATTGAGGTGAGAGAGGTGGGTGCGGTTCCATTTTTCGATATCCGCAGTGAGTTCTGAGACGATGAAGTTGGCGCGTTTTCCTGGCAGGGCCTTCGTCGCTGCGGCAAGTGTGTAGCCCATGCCGAGACCGCCGACGAGTATGCGTGCTTGGTTAACGGGACGGAACGGTGAGCAGGCAAGCTCTGCGAGTGTCTCCTCTGAGCCATGGGAAAAAGAGGTCATCAACTGCTCCCCTTGAGAGCATATCATGTAGGTGCCGTCATGCTCGATAAGTTCCAAGGATTCCCCCTCTGGGGTTTTGCACTCTGCTAGTTTAACGTAAGGCTTCATAGGGGCTGTGGCTGAATGTCTTTGCTGGTTATAGTTGTAGCGAGGGCGATGGTGGTGGTGCGAGGCCGATATATGGCAACGCTCTCAGAGGATACACAATAACCAAATACAGAAATTAAGCAGTTGAAAATTTAGCCGTTGTCGGGCATGATTTTGTGCATGAAAAAAATTGGCTCTACGCTTCTATTGTTGACTACACTGCTCTGCTTGAGCTCATGTAATACGTTCATTGGAGTGGGTCGTGACATAGAGAGATTGGGTGAGGGCATGCAGAACAAGGCGGATGGCAAATCTTGGTCTGGCAATGCAGGGGCTGCCCCGCAAGGGTCTCCTTATTAATTTCACCTCATTTCAGAAAGGAAATGACCACGCGTTTAGGCGGAGGGCATTAGCTTAACAGGCGCGTGCTTGGAGTTATTGCTGCGGTACTGCTGGCGGAGTCGGCATCACAGGTGCCACAGGTGCCACACGTGCAATACGCACTGGAAAGATCGAGTTGCCTCTGCGGATACGCAGCTCTGTGGTCTGTTTCGCTGCGGATGCGATCAATCGAGCGAGTAACTCATCGCTGCGTTGAACTTGATGGTTATTGATCGCTAAGATTTGATCTCCTATGAGTAATTTTCCGGCAAGCAAACTGTCTGGGTTTATTTTTGAGACAATGACATTAGCAGCGCCTTTTGCTCGTTCTGCGGGGCTGGTATCACGAACATACACGCCAATGGTCTCGAGAATAGTTTGAGGGTCCGGGCTGAGGCTGGCGTCGTCCTCGTCTTTTTCTAATTTGATATCCTCTCTGTTGTAGTCATCGGCTTTGCCAATGGTTGCGCTTAGCGTTTGCTTGGCTCCCTTACGCCAGATCTTAAGGGTGACTTGGTCACCTATCTCACTGCGTTGAATAAGGGTGATAAGCTGGCTCATATTTTGCACTGCGGTGCCTTGAAAGCTGATGATGACATCATCAATTTCAAGTCCGGCCGTGGTCGCAGGTGAATCTGGCGCAAGGCCGACGACGGCGACGCCACCCGGAGTTTGAAAGCCAAATTTCTCGCGTGCATAAGGGTCCAAATCCTGGAGGACCATGCCAAGAAAGCCACGATTGGGACGCCCTTTTGCTAAAATGGCCTGCAGGGTTCGGAAGGCATCATTGGACGGAATGGCAAATCCAATACCTTGAAATCCTGGGTTCTTTTTGTCACTTGAAAAAATACGTGAATTGATCCCAATGATTTCGCCACTGACATTGACTAGAGGCCCGCCTGAGTTACCAGGGTTAATAGGAGCAGAGGTTTGCAGGAGATCCACTTGGATATCAGAAATGGCCCGTTCTTTGGCTGAAATTTTCCCATCAGTAACGGATGTGCCTATGCCGAATGGGTTGCCAATGGCAAAAACCGCATGACCCACTTCTACCTCAGAGGAGTTGCCAAACTTGAGAGCCTGAAATGGGCCGCTAGCATCAATTTTGAGCACGGCGATATCGACGGTAGAGTCTGAACCGATGACCTTGGCTGAGTGGACCGTACCATCGTATAAGGTAAGGCGAATGCGAGGGTTGCCCTGAATCACATGGTGGTTAGTGAGCACGTGACCTTCTTCGGTCACAATCACCCCAGACCCTTGACCCTGGAAAGTACGCGGCTGAATCCATGTGCGGCCATATAAATCGCGGAACCGCTCTCTTCGAACACCCGAAGTATCAATGCTAACCACCGATGGAACAACCGCCTTAACCAGGGCCTCGCTCTCTCGGTTAATGGCAGCAAGTATTTGAACCTTGTCCGTTCCGATGACTGGAGTCAGGCGGAGCGTGAAACTGCCATTTTCCTCAGTTTTGCCGGCATTGCCACCTGATAAAATATCGATGAGGCTATCACCATTTTGCAATTTGCGGGTGATGAAGACGGCTAGGAAGGCAAAGATAAAAACAGCGAGTAGGATCAGGAAACGTCGAAATCCGTTATTCATGTGGTTCGATTGTTGAAGGGTGGAATACGCAGCAATGTGCAGTTAACAATCTGTAATATCAATGGAGAAGGTCGCGAATGCAATGGGAAAAACCGCAGGAATCGATTCTGCAGTTCAATTCCACAGTTCATGATGCCACGGTTGAGGATTCTGCGGTTATTCCTTCTTGTCAGCAGGCTCGGGATTAATGTCGGCGCCAATAGGGGCTGAGATGCGCTCGGCGAGAGCCGCCCCCTGATTTTTCATATCTTCGAAAAGCAGCTGAGCTTTTTCTCTTGTGGATTTATTGTTATGGCGATTTTGAATGCGCTCTCGCAATGAGGCTAGTTTTTCGAAGTCTTTGGCCAGCTCGAGGGTGTCCTCATAAAGCGGACCATCATCGCGGCTGACAAGGGGCTCTAGCTGCTCGAGTTTTAGGCTTATTTGCTCATGTGTTTTCTCTAGTTCATCACTGTCGGGCTGTTCAGTTTCTTTGTCGGGCTGTTCAGTTTGAAATTGAAGGACGCTGTTTAGCTCCTCAATGAGCGGGCGCAGCTCAAGGCGAAGCGCTCTCTCACTGAGATGAGTCGGCCTTTTGCCGCCACCTTGAAGTAGTAGCATATTGGCAGACAGGTGCTCAGGGGCGAGTTTGACCATTTCATCTAAGGCGGGCCGAAAGTTATGATCCGCAGCAAGCTGGGTGACTGTTTTTTTGGAACTGAGATCTTGGAAAGAAGCAAAGAGTTCGCTCGCCTTGCTGAGGTCTGCGCTGCTTTGCTGGATAGCTGCGGCTAGTGCCTGATCGATATCAGATGCAGAGAGAACCTCCCATCGGGTGAAGAAGTCGGGCTCTTTGAAGACGAGGAGTTGCTGCATCATTTCAGCGCTTTCTGCCGACACAATGAGCCTGCCTCCGTGTGAAACTTGTCGTAAGGCAGTCAATAGCTGCCAAAAATTGTCAGGTTCGATTACATCACCTTTTGCATTGATATCGGCCAATAGACAAAGGTCGTCACGAAGCGGGCTGTTGGCCAATGAGCCCTCGAGCATCAATGCTAGTGGTCCTGCTATGGCAAGCTGATTGCCCATACCGTGGCTGCCATCGGGGAAATTGATTGTCCCTTTAAAGTGAGGTAGAATCGAGTGTCGGCCTTTGATGAGTTGCTTGAGCAGTTCATCGAGTTCGAGCATCGGCACATCTGAATGTAAAAGTGAGATCAACGGCGTTGTTGCTTCCTCTGCTTTGCATGGGCTTAGCTTGAGGGTCATGCTTGCAAGGGTCATAGCCTTTACGACTTCGCCAGCTTCTGTGGTTTCTTGTTCTTCAATTTTTTCCGGGTCTTGATCTGAATCTTGGTCATCACTTAACAATGCCTCGAGATCTTCATTTTTTTTCTCAATGGTAATTGGAATGGGAATAGGAAGTTGAATGGATTGCTTAACAAGGTGAAAATGAGGGGTGCTCTTTTTGGCTTGAGTGGGTTTTGGCGCGGGCGGGCTAGCCTTGTTGGGTTTTATGGGTGCTTGAGGGATGCTTTTGATCGGCGTTTTGTATGCGCTAAGTGCAGGTAATACGCCTTTCCAATCCGCGCCATCTTGATGCTTTGCGCCATCTGGTCGTAGTGTTTTGCAGGCATCCTTCATGTAGAGCGCCAATTGATTGGCTTCCGCTCTAGCTTGCGGCTTAGAAAGCAAGCTCTGCAAATTCTGTATATCTGCAGTGCATTTTACAATGAGATGGTCGGCTGAGGTAGGTGGACTCTTCCCGGTTACCAAGGCTTGGCTGATCTCTTGCGGGCGCTTGTTTTGTGGATCAAGCTGCATGGCAAGCAGGAGTAGCCTTGCCGTCGCTTGTTGCTGGATAGGTGAACCATCGTGCTTCCTTAGTGCGACGATAACGAGTGATTTGCCAAGCTGCTGCATGCGATGCTGCGGCAGAGGAATTTTCTCAAGTTGAAACAGCTCGGTGGTGTGATCTGGCTCAATATATCCGGCTGCTCTGCTGGCACTAGTTGTTGTCATCATCGCCAGGATGATGAACAGGTGAATGGAGAGCAGGGAAATGGGAGTGACCATTGGAGGGGCAATAGGAGTGACAATAGGCATAGTAAGGCTGGCGCTAAAGAATCTCGTGAGCATAGAGGCAGGCTTCGAATGCGGATATATTTAGTCTGGCTGCTGTGTATTTCAAGAGCCAATCGGTAGGCTCAGAGGGACTGGTGGTGACAAAGATCATTTTGTGCGTGATGTCCTAGCCCAGCTGTGGTTTGGATAGGGCATGTCATCGTCTGCCGCTCCTCTGATTGATTACCTTCGTGAGCTAGAGGGGCGTGGTCAGAAGTATATTAGTGTCGATGATGATGCCCGTAAAATCCTGCGTGAATTTTACCTGCGAGCACGTAATGGAACGGCGGCTTCCACGAGTGCGGCGAGCTCAGGCAAGGTGGCAGGAGTAAAACCGGCTCCAGTAAAGGCGGCCGACGTAGCAGAGCTCGGTGCAGAGACAGCTCATGTCAAAACTCAGCAGCATGATGTGGCTGCGGCTAACGGGCTGCAGGCCAGCGGATCGAGTGCCAAAGAAAAGATAGCTTCCTTGAAGCGGCAAGTCGCGAAATGGCCAGCTGCATCAGCACTTACAGACTTACGTAAAACCATGGTTTTTTCCGTGGGAAATCCCGAGGCGGATATCATGCTGGTGGGTGAAGCTCCTGGCTATGATGAGGAGCGTCTTGGCGAGCCGTTTGTCGGCAAGGCAGGACAAAAACTGGACGGCATTTTGAAGGCGATGGGCGTTGAACGCAGAAACACCTACATCACCAATATTGTGAAATTTCGCCCGGCGATGCCCAATCAGACGACGAATAACCGCCAACCAACAAGCGAGGAATTGGCAGCATTCATGCCTTTTATCCATGAGGAAATCAAGGTGGTGGCGCCTAAGGTGATCATCGCTCTGGGCGGAACGGCGGCGCAGGCACTACTGGCCAGCGAGGAGTCCGTAGTCAACATGCGTGGGGAGTTCCATGATTGTGACGGGGTTCCATTACGTGTGACCTACCACCCATCCTATATTCTGCATAACGAGGCGACCTCGGAGAAACGCAAGATCTGGGAAGATATGCTGGCGGTGATGGATCTACTTCAGATGCCGGTGAGCGAGAAGCAGCGAGGGTTTTTCACCTAGGAGGGACAATCCAAACTTGCACTAAGCATGGATATGCATTCAGTTTGTGGCATGCAAACGAGTCACCCATTTTTGGCAGACGACTACCACATCCGCTGGTCCACGCTGACGCCTGACCACGTTGAGGCTGATATCGACAAGGCGCTGGAAATCGCTGAGGCCAATCTGGAAAAGATTCGCCTACTGGATCTTGCCAAGATCAGCTATGAAACCACCTTCGGGGCACTTGAGGTGGTCTCGGAAGATCTTGATCGCGCCTGGGGCCGGCTCAATCACCTCGATTCGGTATGCAACAATGACGAGCAGCGTGAAGCGCTCAATGCTGCGCTGCCGAGGGTGACCGCATTTTATGCCTCCATCCCTTTAGACGACGCTATCTGGGAGAAGTTGAAGGTGTTTGCTGACTCTGCTGCCGCCAAAGATCTTGATGCAACCCGCGAGCGATTTGTCGATGAAACATGCGCCAGCTTTATCCAGTCCGGGGCAGACTTGCCAGCTGATCAAAAGGCCCGAGTGGCTGAGCTGGAGTCACGGCTTTCCGAGATCACCCAGAAGTTCAGCGAAAATGTCTTAGACTCGACCAATGCATGGGAGCTAGTGATTGATGATGAGTCACGTCTTGCAGGTTTGCCTGAGTCCGCTAAGGCCGCGTCTGCCGCAGATGCAGAGGGCAAAGGACACGAGGGAAAGTGGCGCTTCACCTTGCAATATCCGTCGATGGGGCCGGTGTTGCAATACGCCGATGATGATGACTTACGCCGAGAGATCTGGGAGGCGAATTGCACCGTCGGCCGTGATGACGACTTTGATAATACGGCACTCATCTGGGAAATCCTTGAGCTGAGGCAGGAGAAAGCGGAGCTGCTGGGCTATGACAACTTTGCGGATCTTACCCTGGAGCGTCGTATGGCGCGTAATGGTGAGGCGGCGCTGAAGTTTACTGAGGACCTACACGACCGGATCGCCGATGCTTTTCTAAAAGATACTGAGGAGCTGCAGTTATGGAAAGCTGAGCAGAGCGGGACGGAGCCAGGGCCGATGCAACCGTGGGAGGTTGGCTACTGGGCTGAGAAACGCCGCAAGGCAGAGTATGATTTTGATGAAGAGGAACTGCGGCCTTACTTCCCCTTGCCCAGCGTGATGGAGGGCATGTTTGGTATTGTCAGCAAGCTCTATAACATTCGTATTGAGGAGCGCGAGACGGGTGAGGATATTGAGGTCTGGCACCCAGAGTGTTGTTTTTATGATCTCTTTGACAATGCATCTGGTGAGTTGCTTGGGTCATTTTATGCCGACTGGCACCCACGCGAGAGTAAGCGCGGTGGCGCATGGATGAATTACTTTGAGACCGGATTGCCGCCGATGAATGGCGAGCCGCGTGAGCCGCATCTCGGACTGATGGTGGGTAATATGACCAAGCC
>DBBL01000159.1 GCA_002292185.1 Akkermansiaceae bacterium UBA985
ATTTTGCTCGTCGAGAAATGTAATGCGCACCTTGTGTTCAGGAGTCACGTAAAACTCAGCATGCGGTTCTACCGCGGTGATGATTTTACCTCCGTTTGGCCCCGCTGTTTTTTTGGCGTGCACGTCAGAACCGTGATCATGGTGAGCGCCTGGCCCGTGGTCTGGTATGCCGTCGCCGTCATGATCATGAGGGACAGGTGCATTATGCTCTCCAGGTCCGTGGTCTGCTACTCCGTCACCGTCATGGTCGTGGGGGACATGGGCATGTTTGTCTTCGCAAGAGGCGAATAGGAATACTGATGCCATGGCACTTAATCCGGCGACTAGTCTATTTGTTTGTTTCATGATGATTTTTTGATGAGCTATGAGTGACTGATTATTAAACGATTTTAAAGGTAGAATTTGTCCAATTATTAGTTGTCACAATTATTGTGATGCTGGCGACTGTTTCTTAATCGATTGCAGCGCTGCTTTTTTGCCAAAGAGCCAAAATACGGCAGGAGTAACACCGAGTCCAAGAATAGTCGAGGTGACTAGGCCTCCCACAATGACAATCGCTACAGGATTGAGTATTTCTTTGCCCGGAGCATCTGCTGGGTGTGAGTCAGGCAGGCCCGGGATGAAGCCTAGGTTGGCAACCAAGGGCAGTAATGCGATTCCCGCTGAAAGCGCGGTCATCAAAACCGGAACAAGGCGTTCCAGCGTGCCCCGCTCGATCATGGCTTTACTGAACTCCTCGCCCTCATGGCGCATCAGGTGGAGGTAGTGGGATATCATCATGATGCTATTGCGGGCAGCGATACCCGCGATCGCAATAAAGCCGACCAGAGTTGCGATGCTGATATTTTCCAGTGTCAGGTAGGTCAGGAAAATACCCCCTATGAGAGCCATGGGAATGTCTGCAAGCACCTGGATGGTGAACACGGAGGTGCTGAAGTAGCTGTAGAGTAAGAAGGCGATGATCAGCAATACAACCACTGACATGATAGCGATGCGCTTGCTGGCTTCCTGCTGTGCGACATATTCTCCTTCAAAGCTAATGTGGTAGCCATCTGGAAGGTTTATTTCTTCGTCCACCTTAGCCTTGAGCTGCTCAACAAGCTCAACGAGGTTATCGGTTGTTGGGTTAATACTGACCACAAAACGACGCTGGCTGTTTTCGCGCTGAATGGTGTTGGGGCCTTTTGCCTGACGAATGTCAGCGAGGTTTTTGAGTTGGACGCGTTGCCCACTTGAGGTTTGGAAATAGATATTGGCAAGGCGTTCAGGTGATTCCCTCCATGCGAGAGGCAAGCGCACTACCACATCGTAAATGCGCTGGTTTTCATAGATTTCAGTTACCGATTCACCGCCCAAGAGCGTAGCAAGGCGGTTGTTTAAATCCCCGGGAGTAATGCCATATGCTCGAGCACGCTCACGATCGACCTCGATGCGTAGCTGTGCGATGGGGGCTTGCTGTTCGGCGCGGGCCTCCTCAAGCCCGGGTATCTCGCGGGCGAGGTCTTGGATAAGTGTGCCAATACGGCGAAGCTCCTGCAAGTCATCACCTTTTATCTTAATCGCTATTTTGGCGGAGACACCACTGAGCATATGACCGATGCGGTCTGCAAGGGGGCTGCTCACTGCGGAGAACGTGCCGGGCAGATTAGTGGGGTGCATGACGCGCCTGATGTTTTTGAGAATGTCGGTGCGGGAGCGAGGTGATTCGGGGTCAAAGTCCACTTCGAATTCAACCGTGGATACGGGCACGACATGGTCGCCACGCTCGGCTCGGCCTGCACGATATCCCACCGTTTTAACACCATCGATCTGCATTAGCATCTGGCTGGCAGTGTCTGCGAGTTCGGTGGTTTGTTTGAGCGAGGTGCCAGGAGCCGTGGCGGTTGCGATGACTGCAGTTGGCTCCCTGAATGCTGGTAGGAAATTTCGACTCATCGTGGGGTAGAGTGCCGCAGCTCCAACGAGCAGAATAGCGGCTATGGCAAGTACCGCAAAAGGGTGGCAGAGCGCTAGCTTTAGCCAGGTTCTTTGCAGCAACCACTTCATCGAGCTGACAATTTTACTGTCTTGGTGCTCCTGGTTTTCTTTTGGGTGAAGCAGGTATGAGGACAAGACCGGTATGACGGTAAGTGACACCAAGAAGGAGGCCGCCATGCTGACAATCGTGGCGATGGCGATGGGAGTAAACAACCTGCCCTCGACTCCACTCAGTGCGAGTAGGGGGATGAAGACTAGGATGATCAAAATAGTGGCGTAAAGGATCGAGCTACGCACTTCCGAAGACGCCTTGGCAATGACCTCTAGGCGTGGCAATGGTGAGGCTAGCACCGCATTTTCTTTGAGTCTTCGGAAGACGTTTTCAACATCAACAATTGCATCATCAACGACAATGCCGATGGCGACGGCAAGTCCACCCAAGGTCATCGAGTTGACACTGAGATTGAAGAAGTCAAAGACTAGAATGGCGATGCCCAGTGACAGGGGGATGGATGTCAGCGTGATGAAGGTGACACGGAAGTTCATCAGGAAGAGCAATAAAACGAGGCAGACCATGATGCCCCCAAGCCAGAGGGCTTCGGTGAGGTTATGGTAAGAGAGATTGATGAAATCTGATTGTTTGTAAATAGGCGTCAGCACCACGCCCTGCGGTAGGCTGCCACGCAGATCGGCAAGTGCATCATCAATGTTTTGAGTAAGGCTCAAGGTGTCAAAGCCCGGTGACTTAGTAATGCTTAAAACAACACCTCGGTGGCCATTGGCAGAGGCATCACCACGCATCGGCTCCGTGTCCCAGACGATATTGGCGACATCTTTAATGCGGATAGAGCGATCATGCACGCGGCGAACCTCGGTGTTGCCAATTTCATCCAGGTCGGTTGTCATGGCTAGATTTCGAACCATGATCTCCTGTGCGCTTTGGGTAAGAAAACCGCCGGTGGTGTTACTCACGACCTTGCCTGAGGCCTCTCGGAGTTCGTCGAAACTAACTCCATGTGATAGCATGCGCTCTGGGTCTGGTTGAATCTGCAGCTGCTTAATGCCGCCTCCCATAGAGAGCACTTCAGCGATGCCTCGGATCCCCTGAATGCGTCTGGAGATTGTCCAGTCCGCTAGGGAGCGTAAATCACGGGGGTGAATTTCACCTGTTGGGTCAGTAACGCCAAGTAACATGATGTTGCCCATAAGTGA
>DBBL01000081.1 GCA_002292185.1 Akkermansiaceae bacterium UBA985
CACCTGCAACGAAACCCCGCGCAAGGCTTCCACCCCACCACGGTATTTTTTGCGCACATCAGCGATATCGATAACAATATCAGACATAGGAATGATCAAACAGTAGCCCCTTGGAAATGCAAGTCATAGATCAAATCTCTGCAGCACTGATCTGATCTTACTCCACCCTGCTATCAACTTCGCCACGAGCAAACTTAGAGAGAATACGATCTCCTTTTTTGAGATCCTTAGCATCTCTAATGACCTTGCCCTCAGCATCCATCGTCACGGAAAACCCGCGTGCAAAGGTTGACTCAGGCCCTAATGTTCTGACCATAGATTGTAGTCGTTGGAGACGCTCAGCTGAGGTATTCAGACCGTTTCTACTGGCTCTCTCCAAAAGTGATCTAAGGTGGCCAAGCTGCTCAACCCTGCGCTCAATGACGCGTTTAGGATGATGCGCAGCATATGAGACCGCTAGCTCTTTCAGCCTGGATGAGCGCACATCTATCTCACCATCCGCGGCGTCCTTAAGCTCCTGCCTGGTCCGGTCTAGGTTCTGGATCGGTTCGCGCAGAGCACGCTCAGCATCGCGTGGCATCAGAGCACGTCGGGCCGAGCTCAAAATAGCCGCATCATGCTTGAGCCGGTTTGCCATCGCACGCTGTAGGGCATCCGCAGAGCGAGCTATATTGACACGCAGCTCGGCAGCATCGGGAACGACTAGCTCGGCGGCAGCACTCGGTGTCGGTGCCCGCACATCAGCCGCAAAGTCAGAAATAGTAAAATCAATCTCATGTCCTACCGCCGACACCAGGGGGATTGGGCAGGCGTGAATAGCCCGCGCAACGACCTCCTCATTAAAATTCCACAAATCCTCGAGTGAGCCTCCCCCTCGGCCGGTGATGATGACATCGACACGGGGCAGGTCATGACTTTCCGGATTGCCTAGCTGATCGATCGCCCGGGCAATCGCCACTTCCGCGCCTTTGCCTTGAACGCTAACGGGGTAAAGCACTGGCTGCACCCATGGCGCACGTCGTTTTAAAATATTGAGCATGTCCTGCAGTGCCGCTCCTGTCGGAGATGTTATCAGCCCCACTGTTTTGGGAAACTTCGGCAATGGTTTCTTTACTGCCGGGTCAAACAGCCCCTCTGCATCGAGCTTGCGCTTGAGCAACTCAAATTTCGCCTGCAAGTCGCCCAGCCCAGCGTCTTCTACTTGTTTAACGATCAGCTGCACCTGCCCACGTGCCTCGTAAACGGAAACCTCGCCATACAAACGAGCCTGCATGCCATCTTCAGGCTGTGCCTTCGCCTTGGCTGCAGAGCCGCGGAAAAGCACACACGAGATCTGCGCTCCATCGTCTTTCAGACTGAAATAACAATGCCCACTGGCCTGCCGACGCAAATTACTGATCTCTCCCTCTACCCATACCTCCCCAATCTCGATTTCGAGCAGATTTTTCATCCGCCGGACTAAGCGGGTTACAGTGAGAGCATCAGACACAGCAATATGTTCTACGGGCTAGAAGATTCTGGCAATATGAATCTCTTGATTCTTGACTCTTACCCTTCTGATTCTAGTCTCCCTCCGCCATGGCAGAACGCACTCACACCGATCCAGAACGTATGGAGAAAATCGTATCCTTTTGTAAAAGCAAAGGTTTCATCTACCAATCCGGAGAACTTTACGGTGGTCTCAACGGCTGCTGGGATTACGGCCCATTAGGAGCCGAACTTAAGCGCAATCTTAAGGATTACTGGTGGCGTAAAAACGTTCAAGAGCGTGATGACATCGTCGGCATGGATGGATCCATCCTGACTCACCAGGCGGTATTAACGGCCTCGGGTCACGTCGGCGGCTTCTCAGACCCCATGGTTGACTGCAAGGTATGCAAGAAACGCTACCGTGCTGACCAAATAGATGACCTGCCCATGTGTGAGGGCAAAAAGCAGCTCCCCAAGGGCGAGGACAAGCACTGTGAACTGACCGAACCCAAAGAGTTCAACCTGATGTTTCAGACTAAAATGGGCGCCTCGGCAGATGATGACGACCCCAACGCGGTCGCCTACCTCCGTCCAGAAACAGCGCAGACGATCTTTGTGCAGTATAAAAACGTGCTGGACTCAACACGTCAGAAAATTCCTTTCGGCATCGCCCAGATCGGCAAGGCATTCCGCAACGAGATCAACCCTCGTAACTTCACCTTCCGCTCTCGGGAATTTGAACAAATGGAAATTGAATATTTCTGCCATCCAGATGACGGCATGAAGCTCACCGATGAGTGGCTTGAAAGACGCCTCAAATTCTACGAGGAAATTGGCGTTCCTCGTGCCAAGCTCCACATTCTGGACGTGCCTGATGGTGAGCGTGCGCACTATTCCAAAAAGACATACGATATCGAATACGAATTCCCCTTTGGCATTCAAGAACTCGAGGGAGTCGCCTACCGAACAGATTACGATATCGGCAAACACCAGGAACACTCCGGCAAAACCTTGGAGTATTTCAATCCTGAGACTAAAGAAAGATACATTCCTCACGTTGTTGAGCCCTCTGCCGGCTGTGACCGCACTGTCCTAGCCATCCTCTGCGAGGCTTATGATGAAGAGGACCTCACCAAGGAGGGCGGCAAGACCGATATCCGCAAAGTCATGCGCTTCAAGTCCTGCATGGCACCCATCAAGGTCGCTGTATTGCCACTGCTCAAAAACAAGCCCGAGCTTGTCGCCAAAGCCAAAGAGGTAAAAGCTCTCCTTCAGCCACACATGAACGTATTTTATGACGAGGCTGCTGCGATTGGTCGTCGCTACCGACGCCAAGATGAAGTGGGAACCCCCTTCTGTGTTGCCATTGACTTCGAAACCCTCGGCGAGGAAAGCGAAAATGGAGAAGACCTCACCGATACAGTTACCATACGTCACCGAGACAGCATGGAACAAGAACGTATAGCGATTAGCGAGCTTCTACCATGGCTGCTTGCGCGTATTGTCTAGCTGCATATATTGTGTAGCGGGCTTCGTCCCAAAACGTGGGCTTCGTCCCAAAACGCAGTGATCTAAGCCAAACCAAACCAGGCTACTATTCATCATGAAGCACCAGATCATTGCCGCCGGCAAACCTGCTCTGGCTTACGCCAAAACGGGTGTCGCTGAATATCTCAAGCGGCTCTCACGCTATGGATCTTACGAGCTCAAACATATCAAGGACGGCAGCAGTGAAGATGTATCTGAGCGCCTTTCTGTAGCAAGCAAGGATACCCTGCGTATTGTTCTTGATGAACGCGGCGAAAAACTAACAACCGCCGCGCTTACATCACGTATCCAGAGATGGGAAATGCGTGGCGTCAAACGTGCCAGCTACCTCATCGGCGCATCCGACGGCCACACAGAATCCATGCGCGAGCAGGCCGACATGATCTGGGCGCTATCGCCACTCACCCTTCAGCACGAGCTCGCACTGGTGGTATTGCTGGAACAACTTTATCGCGTCGCGACGATACAGCGCGGCGAACCTTATCACCGCTAGCATTGAAACTGCCTCAGATGAGGAAACCCCTCAGACTAACGCTGATCTAGAATACTGAGTGCCCCAGCACCCTCTGGCCCTGTGGGTCGGTTCCATGGCATATAACTTTCATCCGACTCAGGCCCCACTGGCCTTCTCGCAGACTCGGTGTTTTCAGCACATGAAAATAAAGGAAGGAATGCTACCGCTAACAATACATAAAAGATCTTGTTCATGTTTTTGATATTAAGTCTTCATTATCTCGGAGCAAGCGATATTTATCAGAAGCTGCCAATCACTTAGAACCTCGAGCTTATCCCTGCCCCTCTAGTCTCGTTGATACCATTTTACCATGTCACTCCCGTTTCGCTTTCCATACCCTCCAAACAGCCCAGATGATGCCGGCCCTGCGCTCGGCTCAAGGTTATACGAGCGTTTTTCAAACGTGCTACCAGTCGTCACCTACTCGGTCATGCTCTGGTGCGTCGTTGTATACTTCCTACTCAACAGAGGTGATGCAAACAGCGTAATCACCTACAAGCTTGCCCATTTTCTTGGGTATACAACACATCAAGACATTGCTGATGGACGCTGGTGGGGACTGATTGCATCAACATGTGTGCATATTGATCTCTGGCATATTGTCTTCAATATGCTCTGGTTGGTGCGTCTTGGTTCACTCATGGAACGCGGCCTAGGCAGCCTCAAAACACTGGCCTTTTTCATCACCGCTGCCTTCGTCAGCTCTACCCTGCAACTGCTCATCGGCGGACCAGGAATTGGATTTTCAGGAGTTGTCTACGCGCTGGGCGGCTTTATGTGGGCTGCATGGCCACGCTTCACAGGCTTTCTCGAGGGTTTCAGTGGCAGCAGCTTGCGTTGGCTCTTAATCTGGCAGGCTTTCTGCTTCGTGCTTTCATGGGGAGGGATGATGCAGATTGGAAATACAGCCCATATTTCAGGGATGGCTTTTGGATTTCTCGTTGGCCTTTGGGCATGTCGAGGCACAAAGAAAGGCTGGTATTGGCTCAGTGCTAGCGCGCTGATGATCCTTGCCTGTATCACCTTATGCGGCGTTGTAGCTGCCGCTAATTAGCAGCAACTACATCAATCAATTGCAACCATCTGCTTGAGCTCTGTCGCCAGCAGATAACATGTGATTTTATCGACGGGAACACCTGTAATACGATGCAGCGCAGCTCGGTAAATATGCAGTTGTGGCGTATGCTTTGTCCGCAGTGACTCTACCGTCTGCTTGGCATCTGTTTTAAAATCAATAATGGTGATGGCACTCGCTTTACCCTCCTCCATCAAAACAAGCGCACGGTCAATCACACCA
>DBBL01000033.1:0-2007 GCA_002292185.1 Akkermansiaceae bacterium UBA985
AGCTCAGCTAAGTTGGGTTTGTCTTGTTTGAAATCTCCCCAGATCTTTTCTTTGTCATCCACCCATAATAGAAAGTGCTCTAGGTCTGGATTAACTAAACTGGGGTCATCTGCGTAGGCAGCGCCATAAAATCGAGCTGCCTGCATGACCATGCCATAATGGAGTAGGGCATTGGCGATCGCTAGGTTTTGAACCGGCTTGCCTTTATTGAGTTCTTGTAGACTACTGAGTAAACGAATGGCTTTTTGCGGAGCTCCTTTACCAAGAACTTTGGCGGCAAAACCAAGTTCGAGGTCGATAGAGGGTATTTCAGGTGCGTTCCAGATGATCTCAGCAGCTTGCTTGGTTTTGCCCTCATTATACAAGAGCTGAGCTAGCTTTTTTCTGCTTTCCCAGTCTTCAGGATTACTCGCGATGAGCTCTTGGAGGTATGATTCGGCTAATTCTTGGGATTGGGCTTGGTCTGACATAGAGATGGGTTTTTTAGATGGAGTATTATTCTTATATTATTTTGATTCAGAGGTCTAGACCCTTTAATGCAAAAGTAGGGATGGTTTTAATACGTCACGGTTTCCACGTGGACGGTATGGAAGTGTGAGGTTAAAGGTGCGAGATTTAATCGGACTTTTTGACCTCTGCCGGCACAAACTTCAGAACGGTGCCATTGATGCAGTAGCGCTTGTCTGTCGGGGTATTGAATCCCTCTCCTGTGAATACATGGCCAAGATGCGCATCACACACTGCGCAGCGGACTTCTGTGCGTGAGCCATCTGGATCCTGAATGGCTTTTACGTTTTTGGCATTTGATGGATCATAAAATGATGGCCAGCCACAGTGAGAATCAAATTTCACCTTTGAGGAAAAAAGTTCGGCATTGCAACCAATGCAATAGTAGGTCCCGCCCCCTTGTTTTTTGAAGGTTTGATACACCTCTCCATTAGGTCTTTCCGTGCCAGATTCACGCGCGATGCGGTATTGTTCAGCAGTGAGTTGTTTGCGCCATTCAGCGTCAGTTTTAGTGACAGGTTTCTGTGGTTGTTCAGGGGCTTGGTCTGCGGTTGCCATAGGTTGTTGTGTTTGAGCTTGGATTACAAATGTAGCGGCGGCTACACCTGCAAGTGCAAGCAGTAGAATACGAAATGAAGTTTTCATGGTGTTGGTATGATATACGAGCAATATTATTATTCCTTGCGCTAGAGGATTTGTCAAATTTCCCTATGCAAGCAGCTTAGCCAGACAGCCCAATCGGCAAAAAGATATTCATGAACATGGTAAGGAAAAAATTGGTGATAAGGATCGCTAGGGATGAATAAACCATTGCCCGTGTTGTTCCTTTGCCGACGCCGACGGCCCCGTGCGTAGCTTTCAGTCCTTGGTGACAGGAGATGACAACAATGAGTAGGCCAAAGACGAGTCCTTTGATCAGGGCAATGTAAATATCACCAAGATCTGTGTGCATCATCGTGTGGTAACTCCACCAGGCTTCTGACACGCCGAAGGTTTGTGTGCCGACGATCCAGGCTGCTCCGATGCCAAGTGCGGCCGCTTCTGTTATAAGTAATGGAACTGACACAAGCATGGCGAGAAAGCGAGGAGTCACGTGGTAGTCGATAGGGTTGACCCCCATCGATCGCAGTGCATCGACTTGCTCGGTGACCTTCATGGTTCCTATTTCTGCTGCCATCGAGGCTCCGACGCGACCAGACAGCATGATGCCAGTCAAAACTGGGCCTAGCTCCCTGAGCATGCCAACACTAACCAGCGCACCTCCCATGGACTCCATTTGCAGGCCGCTGAGCTGAAATAATCCTTGGGCGGCAAGGACGGCTCCCACAAAAGCTCCTGTGATCAATACTACCGGTTGCGAATTAAAACCGATTTCAACAATCTGGTCAAAAAAGCGCCGCCACCTGGGTTTGCCACGGAGCAGGGATTCCCCGATGTCAAAGATGAGCCCGATGAGTTGGCCGAGATAGTCGGTGAGCCACAGCGCTGGGCGTCCCATTA
>DBBL01000033.1:2045-8674 GCA_002292185.1 Akkermansiaceae bacterium UBA985
AAAAAAATGCCCGTGTCACCTAGATGACACGGGCTTGATTGTTTGAGTTTACGGTAGAGTGATTCTACGTTGTAAACTCGGGTTAATGTTTACAGGGAACCTTTAAGGCTGGATGAGCATTTGAAGCCAACAGTCTTGGAGGCTTTAATTTGCATAGCTTCACCAGTCTTTGGGTTGCGACCCTGACGGGCTGCGCGATGTTTGACTGCAAATGTACCAAATCCAATGAGTTGGACTTTACCATCTTGCTTAACACCACTAGCAATGCTGCCAAGGACAGCTGCAAGGGCATCTTCTGCGCAACGTTTAGTTGCTTCGTTCCCTAAGGATTTTTGAACGGCTTCGACGAGTTCGGATTTATTCATAACGCCCTTCTTATGGTCTTCTGATTTGATTCTGTAAAGTTAAATAATTGCGAATTTCCCCTAGGGATTGCTTGACTTGAGGGTGCTTTAGGGTTGATCGGCCGCGGTTGCCCTTAAAGTACGAACCCCCATTTTATAGGAAACCCGCATTGTTAGAAAGTGTTAGAGTTGCATGGGTGCCTATAGATGGGTCATTGACGAAGAGCATAACCCATGTCACAACATCAATGATGAAGAGGAATGGACATCTCATAAGTGTAGCCATCGAGCGCGCGGCAATGTCTGTTAGGTCTGTTGCAGCTGCCATGCCCGCGCATGGTGATGTGCGGCAGGAGCTAGCGGATGCTGAAGCAGCGCAAGCGAGGGGGTATTTTTTGCCGGATGAGGATGAGCGGCTGCGTGATGTTTTTGTGCGTTACCTGTCATTGCGTGCTACACTTCTAGAAGTCGTGGCTAGTATCCAAAGGTTGACCGATCAAATCGATGAGGCCGGTGAGTGCGAGCAGACGTGGAGTGACAGGCTGCGCGCCTTTATCATAGGCTTTCTTGCTGCCGCAATGTTGATGAGGGCGGCATCTTTTCTGGTGGATTTGGCGGCCAAGCGATCGGTCGTTAGGAAGAAGCTCGATGAGGCTGAGCCCCGCTTTGGTATTCCTGCCAAGAGTTTTACTGCGGTCTACAAAAATCTTGGCTCATACCGGAGCACGTGGCGCTTCTTGTCAGCGGCCAGATTTTATGAACTACACAGCGAAGATATCACGGGATTGGCCAGAGATCAGCACATGAAGGGCTTGATTGAGCTTCTTGATGAAGAATCGAAGTATTTCCAATACAGCAAACAACACTATATAAGACGGAAATTGCATTATCGCCTGCACTCCTTGAAGCGGCGCCACGTTTCTGGATACAAGAAAGTCATGTTTCAGCTGCTTAAGCTGAGCGGTCGTGTAGTTTCTCAAATGAGGCAGCCCTTCGTCAAGGCTCACGGGCAGGGCAAACGGGTCACGCCTGATGTGATCACCAGCATCAAGCCCCTGCTGCGGGCGGGGGATGTTGTTATCACACGTCACGACGACGCTATGAGCAATTTGTTTTTGCCGGGGTACTGGCCCCATGCAGCATTGTATATAGGAGACACACAAGAACGCAGGGAGCTAGGGGTTCAGCTCACAGAGGTAGAGGCGCCGCGCACCGAAGAGTGTCACTTTCTGGAAGCTAAAAAAGACGGAGTTTTATTGAGGCGAATCGAAGAGACCCTGAACGTGGATGCGTTTATGGTATTGCGGCCCAAGCTAGGGCAGGAACATCGAGCGCAGGCCTTGTCTCGAGGGCTGACCCATGAAGGAAAACTATACGATTTCATGTTTGATTTCCGTGTCGCCGACCGACTTGCATGCACGGAGGTCATTTACCGCACCTATCACGGCATTGGTAAGCTGGATCAAGTGGTTTCCTTTGAGCTAAAGCGCCATTCGGGGCGGCCATGTATTTCCGCAGAGGACTTAATTGAACAGGCCCTCGGCTCTGGTCACTTCGAGAAGCTGGCGGACTTTGGTGTAGAGGAAGATACGGTCAGAATTTTCTGATAAATAAGCACTATATATCTGATTGCGCCGCAGTCACTTGCGAGCGTCCGAGCAGAGATTGTGAAAAATTTCACAAATAGGCTTGCAGAGCTCCGGCTTGCGCGATATAGCCCCATGCCCGACCAACGATCGGTTCATCAAACATGGCCCAGCTTCTTTCAGTGCGCACATTTTCATTCCTGCTTCCGGTGGTCATTCTAATGATCGGTTCTGGTGAAGTATCAGCCGCTGGGGGTCACCAGTTGCCGTTGTATCCTGAGTCTCCTTTCGAGGGCACCGCGTTCTCTTGGATTTCCAACTCAATGCTGATGGTGTGGCTTGCCGCTATTATAATTATACTGTTTTGCCGTGTAGCTACCAAGAAAATGGCGCTTGTCCCCACGGGGTTCCAGAACTTTGCCGAGTGGCTCGTGGAAAGCCTCTATGATTTCTTCGGCAATATCCTTGGTGAGCATCTGGTCAAGAGGACCTTTTGGTTTTTTGGAGCCACTTTCATGTTGATCCTGTTGGTTAATTACCTAGGGCTTATTCCTGGTGTTGGCACCATGGGCACGACCGATGCTCACGGCCATTTCAAGGGTCTTCTTCGTGGCGGTAATGCCGACTTGAACATGACCGCGGCGATGTCGATTACCTTCTTTTTGCTCTGGCTCTACTGGTCATTCACCGAGATCGGCGTAAAAAACTTCTTTGCGCACATATTTGCCCCGCAGGGCACATTCACCGGTTTCATGAAGGTATGCATGATCGTCATGTTCTTCCTCGTTGGGATTCTCGAGATCGTATCCATTTTTATACGTCCGGTCGCTCTCAGTTTCCGTCTGTTTGGGAATATCTACGGTGGCGAGCAAACGCTAGAGGGCTTGATGGCACTGGTGCCCCAGTATTTTGCCTTCCTGCCCGCTTTGCCATTTTACTTCATGGAACTTCTCGTCGGCCTGGTGCAAGCACTGGTATTCACACTGCTCTGCGCAGTGTTCCTGAAACTCATGTGCAGCCACAGCGAAGAACACTAATTACTATTGACACCAAATACTTTTGCAAGTCTGACCATGGGCAAACCGTGGGGGCTTTCTTAAACCAACAAACACAAAACCAACTAATACAATGGCAACATTATCATTAAAAGCAATTGCAGTCGGACTCGCCGCCCTTGGCGGTGGAATCGGAATCGGAGTCCTCGGATCGAAGGCCGCTGAAGCCACGGGTCGTAACCCTGGTGCAGCAACTCCCATTTTGGTGACCTCCATTATTTTTGCAGCACTTGTCGAGGGTCTTTTCATCCTCGCAGCATTCGCCGTTAAATATAACTAGGTTCAAGCCGATCTAATTCAACTTTTATCAGGTGCCGTTCGGCACAGCCGGCGGTGCCTGATATTTATTTTTCAAACAACTTTTTTTCACAATGATCTCTATCCTCGCAGTAGCCGGAACAGAAGCAGCCCAAGAGGGTTTCTTTGAGACTTTTGGTGTGAACTGGCCGTTCTTCATCGCTCAGCTCGTGAACTTTATCATCGTGCTTGTTGTGTTGAAAAAGTTCGCCTTCACTCCTATTCAGGAAATTCTTGAGCAACGCCGCAAGCGTATTGCAGAGGGTGAAGACAAGCTCAAGCGTATCGAGCAGCAACTCACTGACTCCGAGCAGCGCACTCAGGAGGCCATCGATAAGGCCAATGCAGACGCCGCTCGCCTTATCAATGAAGCCAAGGAAAGCGCAGCTTCACTGACAGAGAAAAAAGCTCAAGAAGCCATTGCTTCTGCACAGGTTATTCTCGCCAAGGCGGAAGAAGCAGCCAAGGCCGAGCGCAAGACCATGACCGCCGAGCTCAAAAAGGAGTTTGGACGTTTGGTCACCGCAACCACCGCCACCGTAACAGGTAAGGTTCTTAATGACGACGACCAGAAGCGCATTAACGAAGAAGCTCTCAGCAGTGTCGAAGGTTAATTCGCCTGATCACCCTTCACAGAACACCAGCCACTCACCATGAAAGTCTCCAAGGATGCAGCCAGCGCCGCCCGCCGGATCTATCGCCTTTGTGCGCCGGAAGGCAAGCTCGATGAAGGCAGGATCCGCACCGCTTTCAAAAAGATCGGCAGTGCCAAGCCACGCGATTATCGCGCGATCATGCACACCTTGCTCAATCTCGTTCGCATCGACGAACAAAGCCGTCAGGCACTCGTCGAAAGCGCTACCCAGCTCGACGCAGCAAGCCGCAGCCGCATTGAGAAAAACCTCAACGAACAATATGGTGGTGGGCTTTCTTTTACCTATAACACTGATGCCCAACTTCTCGGAGGTGTCAAAATCCGCGTCGGTAACGACGTATGGGACGGCAGCGTCCAATCCCGCCTCGAACGCCTCGCCAATGCCTTCTAAGGCACCTGTAAAAAATTCAATCTTCAAACTAGAAACTTCAAACTAACAACGCCATGAGCAGTATCCTCCAGGAACTTGAACAAGAAATCGCCAACGTTTCATCGTCGGTGCAAAAAAGCAACGTCGGCACAGTCCGCACCATCGGTGACGGTGTCGCCAAGGTCGAAGGCCTCAGTGATGTCGCACTCAACGAGATGATCGAATTCCCCGGCGGCCTTATTGGCCTTGCCCTCAACCTTGAGGAAGCCGAAGTTGGAGTCGTTCTACTCGGTGATTCACTTCACATTAAAGAAGGCGACGAGTGTAAGACAACAGGCAAGCTACTTTCCGTTCCTGTCGGTGAGAACATGCTCGGCCGCGTCGTCGACAACCTCGGTCGTCCTCTCGACGGCAAAGGTGAGATCGAAGCCGCCGACCAGTATCCAGTTGAAAAGATCGCTCCCGGCATCATTCAGCGAAAGTCCGTTTCCGTGCCAGTGCAAACAGGAATCATGTCTATCGACGCCATGATTCCCATCGGTCGTGGCCAGCGTGAACTCATCATTGGTGACCGTTCTACCGGCAAGACCACCATCGCTGTTGACACCATCATCGCCCAGGCTCAGCAGAACAAAGCTGCTGCTGAAGGTCGCCTCGCTGACCACAAGCCACTTTACTGCATCTATGTCGCTGTTGGACAGAAACGCTCAAACATCGTCCGCACCATGCAGACGCTTGAAGAAGCAGGTGCCATGGAAAACACCTGTATTGTAGCGGCATCCGCCTCTGACTCTGCCGCCAACCAATACCTCGCACCTTACACCGGTTGCGCGATTGGTGAGTATCTGATGGATCAAGGTAAGGACGTGCTGATCGTATTTGATGACCTTTCCAAGCACGCTGTTGCTTACCGTCAGGTTTCCCTTATTCTTGGCCGCCCGTCAGGTCGTGAGGCATTCCCCGGTGATGTTTTCTATCTACACTCCAGACTTCTCGAGCGTTCCGCCCGTCTCTCCGATGACGCAGGTGGAGGCTCCATGACTGCCCTGCCGATCATTGAGACCCAAGCTGGTGACGTTTCCGCTTACATCCCTACCAATGTGATTTCCATTACTGACGGTCAGATTTTCCTCGAAACCGACCTCTTCTACCAGGGCATCCGTCCTGCGATCTCCGTGGGTCTTTCCGTTTCCCGTGTCGGATCCGCGGCTCAGACCAAGGCGATCAAGAAAGTCTCTGGAACCACCAAGCTCGATCTTGCTCAGTTCCGCGAAATGCAGGCCTTCGCCGCCTTCGGTTCCGACCTCGATGAGGCCACTCAAGCGAAGATCGACCGTGGTCAGCGTATTGTTGAGCTCTTCAAGCAAAACCAATACAACCCCAAGTCTCTTGAGATTGAAGTCGCTGTGCTCTGGTCGATGCAGAACGGTCACTTTGACGATGTCGATGTTGAGCGCGTCAAGGAATGCCAGAACGCACTTGAAGAATACCTTACCAACCGCAAGGCCGACCTCCTTCAGCTCATCGCTAATGATAAGGCCCTCACCGATGCAGTTACCGAAGGCCTCAATCAAGCCCTCTCCGACTTCAAAGCATCTTGGAAGTAATCAGCAAAGCTGATTGCCCTGACAACCGATTCCTGACACCCGCCCTCCGAACACATGGCCAACCTTCGCGACATCCGCCGACGTATTAAGTCGGTCAAAAGCACCTCGCAAATCACTAAGGCGATGCAGCTTGTTGCTGCCGCTAAAATGAAGAAAGCGCAGGACCAGGCACTCGCAGGTCGTAACTACGCGGACGAGCTTAACAAGGTTCTGACGAACCTTAAGCAGAACGTCGATGGCGATGCTCATCCTCTGCTCGAGAAGCGTGAGGGTGGAAAAACCCTGATGCTGGTGATCAGCACTAACAAAGGTCTTTGTGGCGGACTCAACACCAACCTGCTCAAGAAGGTCCGTGAAGAGTCCGATGAAAACACTCACTATGTCACCGTGGGGCGCAAGCTGCGCACTTCACTTGCTAAAAGCGGAGCAACACTGGTGGCCGACTTCGAAGTTAACGACCCGCTTCCGTTTTCAGAAGCTCGCCCGATTGCAAAGTTTCTCACTGATAAATTCCTCAGCGGTGAATACAACAAGGTCCAGGTAGCTTTCACCAATTTTGTTAGCACTTTACGTCAAGACCCTTGGGTAGCTCAGCTTCTTACCATTGAGTCTGATACCCTTGCTGAAAAGCGCGCCTACGAGGGTGTTGGTAAAGATCAGGTCAAAGAGACCGATAAAGATGAGGCACTCGCAAGCGACTACATCTTCGAGCCAA
>DBBL01000163.1:0-4290 GCA_002292185.1 Akkermansiaceae bacterium UBA985
AGCTTGGCTTCCCGCTCGAGCTTTTTATGTTTCGACATGATAGAAAGGTGGGTGATGAAATGTGCTTACTTGATCTCGCGGGCACTTGACTCCGGCAGGCCCAGCTCATTTTTATCCATGGGCAGTGATGGGAACAGGCTGCGCAAATCCTGGATCGTCGGCTTCATGCCGGTGAGGAAATACCATTGGCCGGAGCCTTTCTCGGTAATGGCTATCGTGTAGCTGTTCTCTTCGAGCGTTCTCATTCTACCTCCTTGCTGTGGATCAGGGATCTTGATTTGTGTGGTAAATGGCACCACCGCTAGCCAGTGGCTGACGATGGTCTGATCGCCTCGATCATCACGCGTCACCTGACCGGTGATGGGATCGACTTGCTTCGCCCTCCAGACATCAAAAAACGCAGTCGGCTTAGCCGCTTGGTAGCTGGTCACGATAAGCCCCATCTTGACTCGCTGCTGATCACCGGATGCTAGCTGCGCTTCAAGCTCCTCCATGCTGCCGACGCGCTTTGCCAATCGTCTTTTCCAACGTGGATACATGCGCTCTTGGCTATACTTAAAGTTTCCCTTCATCAGCTCGATACCAAGCTTCTGCACGGCAGCCTGAGCTTGCTCCGCAATCGCGGGGTCAACAACGATGCGCTGCGCATCAACTCGCAGTGTGCACATCACCATGACGGCTATGATTGTGTGGATATATAAATTCATCTTACCCTGCTGGGTATATATTACCCTGCTGCGCCTATACATTCCCGCTCGAGGGACGAAAGTCAAGCCATGGCGCAAGCACTGTGACGAGAGCTACTGTAAGAGCTGTAACCATCGCCCGTCAACAGATCCTAAAGAATGGCCAGTGGACATAGTTAATATCTCTTATCTAAATTTCTAAAAAACTTGGAAAATCGTCTTTGCAAAATCAGTAAGATTACGCCTATGCTCTCGCTATGGCAAAAAAGGCATTAGGTAAGGGACTGGGAGCACTGATCAAACAGCAGGCAAATGGTGATCTGAATCCCTCAAAAAAAGATGCCCCGCCAGCCGACTCTCACGTTCCGATTGATACGGTTGTGCCCAGCCCGCTCCAGCCTCGCAAGCACTTTGTCCAAGGCCAGCTTGACGAGCTCAAGGATTCCATTAGCCAGCACGGAATTATCCAGCCGCTCATCGTTCGTAAAGTAAATGGCAAGATGGAGCTCATCGCCGGAGAACGCCGTTGGCGTGCTTCCAAGGCTCTCGGCCTAACGGAGGTGCCTATCGTCATACGTGAGGCCAGTGATCAGGACGTATTGGAAATGGCACTGATTGAAAACATTCAGCGCAAGGACCTCAACCCTATTGAAGAAGCCCAAGGTTATGTTCAGCTAGCAAAAGAGTTTGGCATCAAACAAGATATCATCGCCAAACGTGTGGGTAAATCTCGTGCCACAGTCGCCAATGCCATGCGCTTGATGGAGCTTGATCCTGAAGTCAGGGATCACGTTGCACAAACACGCCTCAGCGTAGGTCACGCCAAGGCCATCTTATCGATCAAGGATGCCGCTTCACAGCGTCTTGCCGCCGATCAAATTCTCAAAAAGTCCCTTACCGTTCGCGCTGCCGAGAGGCTCGCCAAATCGATCCTTTCTCCTCCAAAGAAGTCAAAAGTGACAGGGTCAAGTGAGGAAGCCAATGCCGTCATCAACCAAATTCAAGATGCTTTGAGAGCGCGTTTTGCCACTGAGGTGCAGATGAAGCACAGCTCGAAAAAAGGAAAAATCGAGCTGACCTACTACGGTAATGATGACCTACAGCGCATACTCGACCTGTTAGGGATTCAGTTATAGCTCACCGATCGATCACCCCCGCCCCGCTCTTGCACGTGAAGTTAAAAAGCCCGCTTTTGCTCACCTTGCTTGCGGCCATCATTGGCGGCTTCCTGATTTTCAAGCAGATCAACGATGCCACCGATCAACACGGGCGCGCAGCTTATGCCCACACCGAGGCCCTGCTCGCCTGCGGACCTCGGCCTGCGGATTCCGAGGGGCTCAAAAAAGCCCAGCAATACATCTCTACAGAGCTCGCCAAGCATGGCTGGAGCACGATGAGCCAGTCACTGGTGCGGGACACCCCGCTTGGCAAAAAAACCTTTGTCAATCTGATCGCACGCTTTCAAACCGAGAAGCTTGAAAATCTCGAGGATCTCAAGGCCATCAATACCAAGGGCATTCTCGGCGCTCACCTTGACTCCAAAATGATCCCTGGAATCCCCGACTTCCTGGGTGCTGATGATGCCGCCTCTGCATGCGCGCTCATCATCGAGCTGGCTGCAGAACTTGGCAAGAATCACCCCGAACTTGCCAAACAACTTGAGATTGTATTCTTTGATGGCGAAGAAGCCTTTGGTGAAAACATCACACCTACGGATGGTCTTTACGGCAGCAGAGCCTACGCATTCACCCTCTACGACCGTAAGCCGAAACCTCAATTCGGCATCGTGCTCGATATGATCGGCCATCAGGATTTGAAAATTGCGGTGCCAGCAGACACAGACCGCAAGCTCTATCAAAGCCTGCTCAATGCCGCGCAATCAAAAGGCTACGAGAAGCACTATAGCATGGCGAAGGGCTCCATCATTGATGATCACCTTTACCTCAACAAGGCAGGTGTGCCCACCATCGACATCATCGGAGCAGACTTTAATCACACTCACTGGTGGCATCAATCTGGAGATGATCTTGGTCTCATCTCTGCACAGAGCCTGACGATATCATACCACACCACCATGGGCATGCTCATTGAACTGCTCGGTAAGTAGCGGGCAAGTAACGTGAGCTTAAAGCTCCTCAGCTGTTCAGGACAAAAGCGCAGTGCGCCAGCTTTCGTCGAGCTTCGTTGCATTTCCTGCGCTATCCACTCTCACGGTTTTCATTTCACCTCGTGCCACATCGGTGCCATCGCAGCTGATGGTAAACGACCAACGAATCGAGCTGTTGCCTAATTGATCGGGAGAAATAGTGACACTCAGCGCATCACCCGCCTTGACTGGTGCTGTGTAGTCACACGAAACCTGCACACGTGGCCAGCCTCCATCACCCAACAAGGGAATGCCCAGACTCGTTAACAAATCGTGCTCAGCCTCCTCGGCGTAACAAAGCATGCGGGAAAAATGCACCACCCCCGCCGCATCGGTATCTGCGAAATGCACGCGGCGCTGGTAGACGTGTTCCATTAGTCAAGCTCGCGCACCAATACGGATGCGTTGTGACCTCCAAAGCCAAATGAGTTACTCAAGGCACTCTTGACCTCAACTTCGCGCGCTACATTAGGTGTGTAATCGAGATCACATTCAGGATCCTGGTTCTCTAGATTGATGGTTGGAGGAATGATGTTTTCCTTCATCGCCATGATGCAAGCGGCTAATTCTACACCACCGGCGGCACCCAAGAGGTGACCAGTCATGGATTTCGTAGAACTGACAATGAGCCCGTCGTTGGCATGATTACCAAAGCTCTTTTTAATCGCCTTTGTTTCACAAATATCCCCCATCGGTGTTGAGGTTCCGTGGGCGTTCACGTAGGTCACTTCTTCAGGATTCATTTTGGCGTGGCTGAGTGCCATGTCCATACAGCGTGCCGCACCGAGGCCTTCAGGATGTGGTGATGTCATGTGGTAAGCATCACCACTGACACCGTAACCAGCCAGCTCTGCATAAATGGTAGCACCGCGCTTTTTGGCGTGCTCATATTCCTCAATCACCATCACTCCAGCACCCTCACCCATGACAAATCCGTCACGACCGGTGTCAAATGGACGCGAAGCGCGCTCAGGCTCATCATTACGTGTGCTGAGTGCTTTCATATTACTGAAGCCAGCCAGACCCATCGGTAAAATAGTCGCCTCAGCACCACCACAAACAAAGGCATCTGCATCACCAAACTTAATCATCCTCCATGCCTCACCAATGTTATGGTTTGATGTAGCGCAGGCAGTAACGATGACCATGTTAGGACCACCGAAACCATACTCCATGGAAAGAATGCCACTGCCAATATTAGAGATCATCATCGGGATGACAAAAGGTGAAACACGAGACGCTCCACGATTAAGCAACTTGGTGTGCTCATTCTCGAGAGTTCCCAAGCCACCGATACCACTACCGACCATCACTCCGACACGCTCACGATTGACACCCTCGTCATCAATTCCAGAATCATTGATCGCCATCTTAGACGCCGCGATTGCAAACTGAGCGTAACGGTCACAGCGCCGAGCATCTTTAGGATTGTTGAACCATGGCCCAGCTTCGAAGCCT
>DBBL01000163.1:4312-4828 GCA_002292185.1 Akkermansiaceae bacterium UBA985
CTTTTGCCGGCTTTGAGGCCATCCCATGTACTTTGTAAATCATTCCCCAGTGGGCTAAGAACTCCGATACCGGTGATAACAACTCTGCGATCGTTCATATATTTGTGATGTGTATTAGCAACCGTGACAGGCCTTATTGATGTGTCAAAAAGCCGCAACGACCGCGCTATTATTGTATATATCTCTTAGAGTGCAAGCACTGATAATAAAGCCCCATCAGCCGAGGCGTCGAGAATCACCCCGATCATTTGCCCGTCCACACTCGGGGCATTGGGGGGCACGCTCCTTGGTTTGATCTTTGTAAACATGACCACATACTCTGCATGTGACAATCTCCCTCTTGCGAAGGCGAACCTTAGCCCGTCTATTGAGAGTCGCCAAAAAAACAACGATGCCTATGCCCAGAAGCGGAACGCCTAAAAGCCAGAGGGATAATTCTTCCAAGGTAAGCTCAATCATTGACTCAGCGCCTCAATTTGAAGTTCCAATTGCCCAACAACCATCCCATCGCCTCCA
>DBBL01000163.1:4896-5654 GCA_002292185.1 Akkermansiaceae bacterium UBA985
AATGGTGTGCAGTTGCTGACAAACCCGGCCGAATCCAATGCCACTTGGAAACGAAATATTTGCCCGTAGCCCTCCTCAACGATTAATTTATTGGGCAATTCCAACTGATCTCCAGAGATGCGAGATTTCAGCTCACTGCTGGCCAACACTCTTACCCGAATGACCGGCTTCTCGCCTGCCACAAAACGATCTCTCGCCTCTGACTCTCGCCACTGGTCAGGCATGACATTAAAAAGGTCACTGCCCGACTCCGTGATAGAGACCAAGCCATGAGTCCGATCCATCGTAGGCAAGGGCTCCAACTTCATCTCATAAGCCCATAGCGCACCCTCAAGCTCGCTTCTTGTTGTCGAAATTCTAGCAGTCACTTCCTCATCCATAGCGGGGTCCCATCTAGAAGGAAACGGCGAGCGCTCTTCAACTTGTAGTAGCAGCTCGCTCACCACGGGGTCATCTGGGCTAAGCACCACCACCACCCCTTCCCTCTTGGACTGCAGCGGTGATCGAATCGTTTCAACCTTGACGGCGTAAACTGAAAAAGCAAACAGCCCACAGGCTAAGATCATCGCGACGAATTTACCCGAGTGGTGTTTTCTGAAACCGCGCCAGTGGAAGATAAGCCCAGCATCCTGATCTCGCTTGTGCTTTTTCTTACGGATAAAATACATATTCCTTTTACTTGGCTTACTGCAACCTGATTTCAATCACAACAAAGATCACCTGCCTTGCCCCATAGGCTTGCCTACCAATCCACATTT
>DBBL01000019.1 GCA_002292185.1 Akkermansiaceae bacterium UBA985
AGAAAGCCGTTATGATGGCCAGCGCGAACAGCACGGTTACTGTAAACTTACTCATAGACCGATTCTGTAAGCTCAATATTGTCCTAGCAAGCAGTAAGATGGTGATTGGTATCGCTAGTTGGCTATGCTAGAATAGTTACAGCATGTTAAAAGATATTAGATTCACGCAATGGGGGGCGTTTGCCGCATTTACAATCTATTTGGGTTTTGCCTTCCAAGCCTGCACCCCAACTCAGAATTACGCTGAAATGCCAGTGCCTAATGCGGAAATGGCCCATAAATCAGGGCAGCCACTGGATACCTTAGGTAAAGGCTACGCGCTCTCTCAAGTTCATTGCTCACAGTGCCACGAATTTAAGCTGCCTGAGAATATGCGGGTAGATGAGTGGCATACGATTGTTCCCGGCATGGCTTGGAATGCTGGTCTTAACAAAGAAGATGAGGCTGCGGTGATGGCTTATCTGGTGGCTACAGTTGAGCAAACAGAAAAGTCTGAGGAATAGCTCGTGATTAGCAACGGCGCGCTTGGTTTACCGCCACTTTCTTTTTTTAAAAATGCCAGCTTCGGAGGTTGCATTGGCTGTTTTCAGAGGATAAGGGTGTGTATGACTATGATTGCTAAGGAATCTAATGTGATGTCCAAAACAAAAGAGCTGTGTGATGCGATCGCACAGGATATCGAGTTCGTTACCCTTCAGGGACAAGTTGAGCGCTTTCTTGCTGATGATGACGCCAAGCTTAAATACCAGTCGCTTCATGAGCGAGGTGATGAGCTTAATCAGAAGCAGCAGGCCGGAGTTGAGCTGTCCGATAAGGAAATCCAAGAATTTGAAGATGCCCGTGAGTCACTTTTCTCTAATGAGGTAGCCAGTGACTTCATGGAGGCTCAGCAAGGCCTTCAGACCTTGCAGAAAACCATTACAAAATATATCGGCATGACCCTTGAGCTTGGCCGCACTCCTACTCCAGAAGATATGGAGCAAGGTGACGGCGGTGGTTGCTGCGGTGGCGGATGCGGATGCTAATAACTTACCTTTAGATCAAAGCCTCCTGGGTCCACTGGACTCGAGGGGGCTTTTTTTGAGGTTAGCCTCATTAACAGCGCTTCTGTCAGCAGGCTCAGCTATTCCTTTCCTGAGCGTTCCTTTCCTGAGTGTCTAGCGCATGCCGAGTAGTGAGTATACTTCACGTGTAGCCCTGCTTTGATTGAGGGTGTAGAAGTGGATTCCGTCTACCCCTTGATCGAGTAATCCCGCACATTGCTCGGCAGCATGCTGAATACCCACTTGCTGCACGGATTCTTTGTCATCTCCAGCGCGTTTGAGGGCTTTGAGGAGACGCGCAGGGAAATGGGCACCAGCGGCAAGTTCTGCCATGCGGTGGATTCCTTTTGCTGAGGTAATGGGCATAATTCCAGCAATGATGGGTATATTGATGCCTGCGAGTTGACAGCGATCACGAAAATCAAAAAAGTCATGATTATCAAAAAAGAGCTGAGTGCATATGTAATCAGCACCCTGATCCACCTTTGCCTTTAAATAGTCCATTTCCAATAAGCGGTTGGGCGTGTCAGGGTGCCCCTCGGGAAATGCCGCAACACCAATGCCAAAACCTCGAGGGTCTGGGTGTTTGCCTGATTCGTTGAAAGACTTGATATGTCGCACAAGGTCCACTGCCTGTTGAAAGGCATCTTGTGAGCGGTCGTAACTGCTGTTGTTTGCCGGAGGGTCGCCCCGGAGGGCCAAAATATTTCCTATATTGGCAGACGCATATCGATCAAGAGTAGATGTGATTTCTTCCTCACTGTGAGAGACACAGGTCAAATGAGGGACAGGTGGAGTGTCCGTGGTTTCCTTGATTTTAAGGACGAGGTCGTGGGTGAGATCCCGGGTCGTGCCTCCCGCTCCATAAGTCACACTTACAAATGATGGTTTATATTCTGATAAGTCCTTGATGGTCTCATAGAGTGCATGAGACGCCTCTTGGCTTTTCGGCGGAAAAAATTCAAATGAGAAAGTGGGTTCCTCAGGTTTAATAATATCACTGATGTGCATCGCTTGGTGAATTATCATTGATAATGCGGATAAACGAAATAAAAAAATACATTACATTCACAACTCTCCGGCCTTTAAGGTGTTCAAATCTTATCATCGCTCGGTAACATTGCTCAAATTTCAGCATATCACATGAACCTACCCACTCTACACTTAAGCTTTCGAATGCTTGTTTCGTTTCTTGTACTCGGTGAAGTTTCGGCAGAAGAGTCCGCGGAGAGTGGAGTTTCGATCTCGCCACAGAACCCTCATTCGCCCAAGGAGTTGCGTAAATTGAAGCTTCCCCAGAAGCAGAGTAATATTGGCAAGGAGCGAGGGATGGTATTCGCTGGTGTGGATACAGATAATGATCGTCAATTAACGTTTAGCGAATTTATAGGTATTAAACGCCTGCAAAATATGGAGCCCAAAAAGCAGCGTCAATTATTTGATTTTCTCGACCATGATAAAGATGGTTATCTGCAAATGCGTGAGATTTTTCATCCTACCATTCCAAAATGGATGAAGGTTGCTCGTCGAGAATTTCCTCGCTTTGACGTAAATAAAGATGGCCGGCTAACTGTTGCTGAGTTTTCTGAATTGATGAAATTGACAAATGAAAACAGGCTCAAGCCTACTGAGTTGTTTGTCCGATTAGATCAAAATAAGAATAATGGCATTGAATTGTTTGAGCTCAATGCCAAGCCGCGTAGATTTAATCACTCCGGTGCGGATTTTACTACTCATGATAAAAATGCAAGCGGGGGCCTCGACTATGATGAATACTCACATATGCCATGGATTTACAAATGGCCGGAAGAGCGTCGCAAAAAGCTATTTGAACGCATTGATGTCGATGGTGATGGCGAGCTTAGTAAGCGTGAGATAGGGGGCATGCATTCATACCGTAAGCGCATGCCTGGTTTTGAGGGTCCTGGAAGCAGGAAGCTGCCAAGCAAGAAAAAGGCATTTTGATTACAGGTGGGCGTGGGCTCTGGTGAGAACGGGGGAGGTAGCCTTGGCTGTATTTTCCTTGGTTTGATGATTCAGCAATTTGAGTTGTTTTCTTATCTTTGCAGGGTTAACAACTCTATGTGCTTAGCATTAAATAATGAGTAATTTAATTGAGGGTTATTACCACTGCAATGAATGTGATTCACTTTTTGAGTCACAGATCATCGGCGCAGATCTCCAGAATTGCCCTCATTGCGGCAAGGCTGTGGCAGGGATCGCGGAGATTGGCCCTGAGTTGGAAATGGATGACGATTTTCTCTCTAGGGACGCCGAAGATAGTCTTGATCAGAATCTAGTTAGAGCTGGCGATCTGGTGTCTGGTGGCAAAACCAACGATGAGCGAGTTGATATCGATGTTGAGCAAACCACAGAAAAAGAGAAAGTAGCGCGGCAACTAAGGTTGATATCAATTGCGTGGATATCGCTGGTGGTTTCAGCTGTAGCTGTGGTGATTTATTTTAATCAAGCCGGGGATGAGCCTTCAATATCTGCACAGGCTGAGAAAAAAAACACGCAGCAAATAGAAACCGAAAAGCAGGCGATAAAACTAGCACTGCCCAAATGCATGAAGGTTATCAAAGGTTTTATCAATGCCTCGAGTGCTGCAGCTAAGGCTCAATATGTTTATAACGGGGTTAGGCTTTCACGTGAAATGGAGGCGTTTTATGCAGCGCGACCAAGTTTTCGACCTCAGCTAACACAGGTGAGAGTGGTGCATTACCAGGCGCTCGATATTCCTGGGCTCTATGCGATAGGAGCTATTTGCCAATCAGAAGTAGGCGAGCGTTTTGAGGTTGTGTTCATTCGTGATGGAAAAGAATGGAAGATCGAGTGGGAATCTTTTGTCCGTTATAGTGAGAGTAATTGGACACTTTTCACAACAAAGACCAATGGTGAAGAGGCTGAATTTCGACTTTATATGCGTGTGATGGATGTTGGTGAGGATCTTGCAGGTGGCGATGTCTTGGTTAAATTTTATAAGCCCGATGTCTTCAGGGGACGAGGATTTGACGGTTACGCGTCCGAGGGGGTCAGAATTCCAGCATACAGTGTGCAGGGTAAGATTATCAGTGAGATGGCCAGACAGGAAGAAGCAGCCGATGGCTATGACCATGTGGGCTTAAAAGTTTCTAATTTTGATCCAGAGCATTACCACAGGGTGCGAGTTCGCATGAGGCTACTTAAAAACTCAGAACAGGAACCGCGCCTGGAGTTGGTCCGCATTATCGCAAACCACTGGTATGATCCCGCTATTGTTCAGGCTACGGGTTTACCAGAAAAATCAGAGTGAGCCCAATAGGCCCTTCCTCATATGCTCCAGAGGGGTGTCGCCGGGAAACCAGCACTCATAAGCTAACACACCTTGATGGAGTAACATGGATAGTCCATTGGCGGTGCGTGCTCCTACTGACTTGGCATGGCTAAGCAAGGTAGTTTGAGCAGGATTATAGATCATATCGTAGACCAGATGGTGCGGCTGGATGCAATTTGAGGGCAAGGGCTTACGGTCGAATGAACGCAAGCCCAGCGAAGTGGCATTGATGATTAACTCAGCATGTCCAGCGGCTTCGGCAATGTCTGGATCCTCCGGTCCGATGGCGGTGAAACGTTCTCCCGGACCTGCGAGGTGATTGATTTGGCCGCCTTGGGATTCGAGCTCAGTGAGTAGGTCCTGGGCTTTTTCCAGAGTTCGGTTCACCAGCCAGATTTGATCACAGCCGATACGCGCACACTGGGTAGCGACCGCCCGGCCAGCACCTCCACCAACACCAACGATCATCACCTTGAGGTCGGCGAGGTCGATACCGAAGTCTTCACGGATAGCTCGCACCAGTCCTGGCGCGTCGGTGTTATGCCCTAATGTCTGATCGCCGAAAATGACGGTATTGACCGCACCCATGGCGCGGGCGTCTTCGCTGAGCTCGTCACAGCAATCCATCACCTCGAACTTGTGCGGCACAGTGACATTGCAACCGATGAAATCGAGCTGCTTCATCTGCTGGAGTGCCTCAGCGACGTGGCCGGGCTCGACCTCGAGACGAATGTAGCGGATCCCTTTGCCCTGCGCGTCGAGTGCAGCCTGATGCATTGCTGGGGAAGCAGAGTGGCTGACAGGGTGGCCGATGACTGCTAGGCGTGCGGGCTTGTCGGCGCCAGCATCGAGTATTTCACGGCTGGATAAATCGGCGAGCTGGTAGACGTCTTTCATTGGAATGGGTGCTTCGTTATTGGCTGTTAAGGTTGGCTGTTAAAGTTGGCTGATCGTGCGTCGGATACGGCGAACGCTCTCGTCCTTGCCGAGGATTTCCAAGATGGCTCCTAGATCAGGGCCTCCAGATTGACCGCTGAGGGCAACCCGGGTCGGGAACATCAGTTGTCCTGCTTTGGCGTCGTTGGCAATAGCGGTGCTGGCGATGGTGTCTTTGGCGCTGGTCCAATCATCGGCGCGATCGAATGCGAGTGCAAGTTCGCTGAGTAGATTTTTAGCTGCAGCATTATTGCGGACTTTATCGAGAGCGTCCTGATCGTAAGCAAAATCATTATCGAGTAAAAAGGCGATGGCCGCGGGGACCTCAGCAAGCAGCCGGGTCTTTTCCTGAACAGAAGCGGCAATACTAGTGAAGTTATCCGGAAGATCATAGCCAGCTCGCTGGACAAAGGGGGCAGCGGCATGGGCAAAGTCGGAGGCACTCATTTGTGCAAGGTGCTGCTGGTTGATCCAGGCGCATTTCTCAGCATCAAACTTAGCAGGTGAGCGGTTCACGCCCTCAAGAGTGAAGCGCTCAACAATTTCGCTGATCGGCATGATTTCTGACTCATCTTTGGGAGACCAGCCGAGCAGCGAGAGGAAATTGAATACGGCAGTCGGGATATAACCTTCCTCGGCGTAGCCAGCGATGGCAGCCCCTGTGTCGCGCTTGCTCATCTTGGAGCCGTCCATGTTGAGAATCAGTGGAATGTGTCCGTAGAGAGGGGGCTCGACACCGAAGGCTTCAAAAAGCTGCAGGTGCTTGGGTGTATTCATCAGGTGATCCTCGCCGCGTAAGACGTGGCTAATTTTCATTTCGAGATCATCAACGACATTGACGAAGTGGAATACATAGGAGCCATCGGAGCGTTTGACCACCATGTCTGGAGTGTTGGATTCATCGCGGTAGTCGATAGTGATCTCACCGCAGATCAGGTCCTGCATGGTGACAGGTTTGCGGGCAAACCTGAATCTCCAGGCGCCATCGTCTTCGTAGACACGGCCATCAGCACGAAGTTTCTCGAACCACTTGTCATAGAATTCGTTGCGCTGGCTTTGGTAATAAGGGCCGTAGTCTCCCTTGCAGACGCCATCGGGTTGTGGGCCCTCGTCCCAGTCGAGGCCAAGCCAGGCCATGCCTGTGAAGATGGCTTCTCTAGCGGCTTCAGTATTACGGGCTTCGTCGGTATCCTCGACTCTGAGGATGAAGGAACCGCCGTGCTTGCGTGCTAGTAGCCAGTTAAAGAGGGCTGTGCGGGTGCCGCCGACGTGTAGGTAGCCAGTTGGAGAAGGGGCAAAACGGGTACGCACTCCGGTCATGTCATGGGATTGGTTCACAAGCGGTATTTAACGTGCCATGCCTTACAGCGCAAGCATGGAGGTGAGGCAATGGAGGTTCATTTTCTTTAAAAACAAGGATTCGTGGTTTTCCTTTTGCTAATGTGTCTCTAGAGTCGTCCGCATGAAGAAAGTCGCACCGCATTGGCAGATTCTCATCGCGCTTGTTCTTGCCACTGGCACGGCCATCGTATTTCGCAATCTTAGCCAGATCGTAGCAAGCGACAGCACGGCACATCATTTTATCGAGGGCGTGATTTCCGTTGGTGATTTTCTGGGTAAGCTCTTCATCCAGGCATTGAAAATGATCATCGTGCCGTTGGTTGCCAGCTCGATCATTGCGGGCATTGCTTCTTTAGGGGAAATGAAAGGCTTTGGCAGACTTGGTATGAAGACCCTTGGTTTTTATATGGGCACGAGTTTTGCAGCCGTGCTGGTGGGACTTGTGCTGGTGAATACGATTCAGCCTGGACTGGAAAATGGTAAACCCAATGCCGAGATCCGTGAGGCGCTGGAGCAGAAAGCGGAGGGTGCCAGCAGTAATGAAAAGCTCAAGGTGGCAGAAGCGGGGGAACGCAAGCCGGGGGACTATGCGGATCTGTTCAAAAAAATGATCCCGCCCAATGTCTTTAAAGCCGCTACCGACAATGGTCAGTTGTTAGGCATGATTTTCTTCTCCATTCTATTTGCGATCGTCATGGCCCGGCTTCCTGCCGATAATATGCGGCCACTGCTAGGCAGTATTCAGGCCATCAATGATGTGATGATCCGGCTCACCCAGTGGATCATGGTGTTTGCACCTCTCGGGGTCTTTGGCTTGTTGCTGCCTGTGGTCTATCAGAGCGGCGCGGATATCTTTTTGAGCTTAGGTAAGTATTTTCTCACCGTGCTGCTGGCACTCTCCATTCATTTGTTTTTGATGATGCCCTTAATACTCCGCTATGTAGCACGGGTCAATCCGTGGGCCCACTTCCGGGCGATGCGCATGGCGATGCTGACAGCTTTCTCAACGGCCTCATCCGCGGCCACACTTCCTGAGACGATGTTGTGCGTGCAGAAAAATGCTGGTGTCTCCAAGCGAGTCTCGAGCTTTACGCTGCCACTCGGGGCCACGGTCAATATGGACGGCACCGCACTTTACGAGTGTGTGGCGGTTTTATTTGTCGCTCAGGTGATGGGCATTGAGTTGGGCGTGGCAGCTCAGTTTGCGGTCGTGGTCACAGCATTGCTTACCAGTATTGGAGTGGCAGGCATCCCGTCGGCGAGCTTGGTGGCGATTCTTTTGATACTCAATAGCTCAGGCATTCCGAACGCCGAGATGGCAGTGGTGGCACTGCTCTCCGTGGATCGACTGCTCGATATGAGCCGGACGGCGGTGAACATCTTTGGGGACTCTTGTGCTGCGGTCTGTATCGCTAAGTCTGAGGGTGAGCAGTTGAGCATCTGATTAACCAACACAATAGCTGGGCTGTTTTTCACAGAGTCTGCATTGTCGCCACAGCACATATCCTGTAGCATGCTAGCAACATGAATGATCATTGCCCATGGAGTGAGACTGCCCAACAGGTCGTCGAGCACCATGGCGTGTCTACTGAGTCTGGCTTAACCGAACACGAAGCCCATCAGCGGCTGCATCATTACGGGCCTAACCAACTGCAAACGACATCTGGCCGCAGCTGGCTGGGTATTCTTATTGCCCAGTTCCGTAGCCTGCTGGTTCTTCTTTTAGCAGTTGCGGCGACACTTGCCTTTGTCTTTCACGACTGGATCGAAGGCATCGCTATCTGTGCGGTGCTGGTGCTCAATGCGGTGATTGGGTTTTTTACCGAGTTTGGTGCCGTGCGCACCATGGAGTCGCTTCGGAAATACAACAAGACCTGGGCGACGGTCAGGCGTGGTGGTAAGATTAGGAAAATCGAGGCGGAACATCTGGTGCCCGGTGACATCGTCTCGCTGGAAGCGGGGGATATGGTGGCTGCGGATATGCGCATCACTGAGTGCTCGCGCCTTGAGGTCAACGAATCTTCCCTGACTGGGGAATCATTGCCTGTTACTAAAAGCGCGGCTGTCATTGCTGCGGATACCATTCTCGCCGAGCGCACGGATATGCTCTACAAGGGTACCTCACTTGCGCGTGGTTCAGCCACAGCCGTTATTGTGGCCACCGGTCTGAAAACCGAGTTTGGCATTATTTCCTCTCTGGTCATGACCACACATGATGAAGAGACACCTTTGGAAAAACGGCTGGCTCGCTTGAGTCGCAAGCTCATCGTCATCACCCTGGGCATCACCGCCTTCACCTTGATCGCCGGGCTGATGAGGGGCAGGGATCTCTACCTGATGATCGAGACCTCCATTGCCCTCGCAGTAGCAGCCATTCCCGAGGGCTTGCCGATTATTGCAACCTTGGCTCTAGCACGTGGCATGTGGCGGATGGCGCGAAGTAATGCCCTAATTAACCGGCTTTCCGCAGTCGAGACCTTGGGGGCGACCAATATCATCTGCACCGATAAAACCGGCACCTTGACAGAAAATCGGATGGTGCTGGTGTCGGTTCTGACTGATGCCGGCATGGATAATTTTAAGACCGATGAAAACCCCCTGGCCATGAGTGAGCAGCTTTTGAAAATCGGCATCTTGTGCAGTAATGCTGAGCTGGCAGAGACTGGTGACACAGGTGAAGACAATGAAGGGGTTGACGGAGTGGGTGACCCTATGGAGTTGGCTCTACTTGCGGCGGGTTCAAAGCGTGACTTGGAGAAGAAACAGCTGCTGTTGCAGCACCCGCGCCATCACGAGGAAGCCTTTGATTCCGAGGTGAAAATGATGGCGACGGTTCATCATGGATCCGAGAGTGACGATGCTTTTCTCTTTGCGGTCAAGGGCGCAGCCGAGCCAGTGCTGGCGGCCTGTAGCCGACTACAGGGCAGGGAAGGTGTGGTGCCGATGGATGATGGACTTAGGAACCACTGGCTTGATCAGAACCAAGTGCTCGCTAATGAAGGTTTTCGTGTTCTGGCGATAGCGAAAAAGAGAGCGGATGATCCCGATGCCGCACCATACGAGGGGCTTGTCTTCATGGGCTTGATCTGTGTGATGGATCCTTCCCGTTCTGATATTCCGGAAGCAATCAAAGCGTGTCAGGATGCGGGCATCCGGGTGGTGATGGTTACTGGTGACCAGGCCGGCACGGCTCTGCATGTGGCAAAAAACACTGGCATTTGCCAAACAGAAGGGAAGCAATGTATCGCGCTGGGTAAAGAGATTGATGAGGCGCAGCGGCAGGGGCGCTTGAGCGACATGCTCGGGGTTACGGTATTCTCCCGGGTGACTCCGCAAAACAAACTCGATATCATCCAGATGCATCAGGATGAAGGTGCGGTGGTGGCGATGACTGGAGATGGGGTCAATGACGCCCCAGCCTTGAAAAAAGCCGACATCGGCATTGCCATGGGTATCCGAGGTACGGAAGTGGCACGAGAGACGGCGGACATGGTGCTGCGTGATGATGCCTTTGTTTCTATCGTTTCTGCTGTCGAGCAGGGCAGGGTGATCTTCAATAACATTCGCAAATTTGTCGTTTACTTGATGTCGTGCAACCTCAGCGAGGTACTGGTCATCGGTCTGGCATCGATGACCGGCGCTCCGCTACCACTACTGCCATTACAAATCCTGTTTCTTAACATGGTCACCGATGTGTTCCCGGCCCTTGCTCTGGGGGCGAGCAAAGGGCATAGCGATGTGATGGCCCAGCCACCGAGATCGAAGCATGATGCTATCATCGGTAAAAAGCAGTGGCGCATGATTGGTTTTTACAGCCTGTTAATCACGCTGGTGGTACTTGGCTCCTTTGTGCTGGCACGGCTGTGGCTGGGCATGAGTGATGGTCAGGCGGTTACCATTTGTTTCTTAGTGATCGCCATCGCCCAGCTGCTGCATGTCTTCAATATGGCTGAGCCAGAGAGTAAGGCGTTTGATAATGAGATCAGCCGTAACCCCTACGTCTGGGGTGCCGTGGCCCTATGCGGTATCATTCTCATGGCAGCGATGTTCATCGAGCCACTGGCTGCAGTGCTCTCACTGGAACCCATTGATCAGCGCGGCTGGCTGCTGGTGCTGATCGCCTCGTCGATCCCGCTGATCGTGGGCCGCGTTTATGTCGTGTTGAGGGCTTGGAGCTAGGAGGCGTGTAAACAGACTACAACCCTCTCTTTCTTAGCGATGATTGTTCATCAATCAAACGCCTATTTTGGTAGGCTTTTACGGTGTATTTAGAACCGACCCACAAGTTGAAAACTTCTGTTTGCCGTGCTTCTACATTTCTTGTTGTTCCGCCACGGTTCGACGAAACGACGATTCTCATTTGCTCTGTTCTAGCTCTTGCCGTGATTTCGATTTTTTTACTGTTGCGTTTTGAAGCGATTACTCGCACAGCAATCCTGCCATTAACCTGCGCAGGCTTTTTTTGTGGTTGAAGTAATAGCAACTTATCTGGTTCGTTTGCTCCTGCTTTTGGGATAGGCATTGGCTGCTTAGGTAGCTGCTTAGCTTGCAGTTTCATTAATCTCTTACGAAGTGCTTCTTGTCGTTGCTTAGCTTGATCCGCAAACTTCATAGCTTCATCTCGATCAAAATTAAACCGCTGTTGTAATTTCTGTGGCAGCCTATCGAATGGCAAGTTAACTCCGCCAGTGGCATGACTGATTAGTATGCCTTGAGGGTGAATTTCTTTGATGGTTACATCTTTATATTCTTTACCCTCCGTTGATTTTAATGATTCGATTTTTTCGCCAATGGCATTTGCGCGGATCTGAGCGGTGTGACTTCTGTATTGATGATTAAGTATATCTTTTCGAGCTTTTATACTTTCGTTGCTTCTTTTGAGTTGTTGGATTTCATCCAGCATATCCTTTAACTGCTGTCTTTTTTGTGTCAGTTCAGTTTTGCTATTACGATTTTCTTGGAACAGGTTGATGTTCGCTTGCCACTGGAGCTTTTCATTCATCAGCAGCTGCACTTCAGCCTCTTTTTCTTTAATTCTTTGGCTGAGGTTAGCAGAATAAGAGTTGTCATCAGCCGCATGACTCAAATTGCAAAAACACAGCAGTAATAGCACGGGGAATGCGGTTTTAGTAATCGCCAGCGAGAGCTGGTTTGTGAGCATGATTTTCGGCATATTAAGAATATATTTTAGTATTTAATTTTGCTCAGAAATACAGTCTCATTTTTTAATTGGATAGCTTTTTTTGTAGTTGGAATATTGGCTCTCAAGTTTTACATAGTCGCGCTCCAAGATCTTTTTTTGATCTTCCAGGTTTTTCTTCTCAGCCTTTGCTGTATCGATAGTTTCGCTAAAGCTTACGAGCATTTGAGATTGATCGCCCGGATTTTCACCGGCATCAGCCTGTAAGGATTCCACCTGCTTTTTGAGGTCTTTGATATGTAGATCCAATTCTGCATCCTTTTTGAGTAGGGCCCTATCTTCACATGACGGGAGTATGAATAATATAGCTAGGATGTAATATCGTATCGACGAGGAGAATTGATTCATGGCCGCTGAGATGGAATTTTTTTATCATAGGCCGACGAGCACGGCATATAAACTTAATAAGATACTAACAAGCAGCTATCAGTCACCGCAAGATGATTATTGTCTTCAATACACTAGCCACCATCATACCTCCGACGTTAGCTGCATATATGGCGCAGCATCAGCAAGGATATTCTTAAGTCTGGAGACTAAAGGCAAGGTAACAGGTGTTTAGTCCTCAAGATATCGTTTCACCGATGATCGTGATCAACGCGAAGGTGGCGGAGCATTTTTATTGGTTTGGCTTGTTTTAGTTAATATTAAGCTTATTTTTTATCCTTTAGTTCGTCTAATTATGTCCAACCTTCGTTACAGACCAGAAATTGACGGACTCCGTGCGTTTGCCGTCATCGGAGTTGTCTTATGTCATATCGGATTGGGCTTTCCTGGCGGTTATGTAGGGGTCGATGTGTTTTTTGTTATATCGGGTTATTTGATCACTGGTATTATTGTAAAAGACCTACGCGCTGGAACCTTTTCGATGCTGGATTTCTGGGTTCGGCGAATTAGGCGGATTCTTCCAGCTGTCACCGTCATGGTTGTTGTCAGCCTGATCCTGGGATATTTCATTCTCGAAGCGGAACAATTCAAGGCATTAGCCGAGTCATCGATCGCGCAATCGCTGATGGCCGTAAATATATTCTTCTGGCTGGATAATATGAGCTACTTTGCTGAAACATCTGAGATGAAACCCTTGCTGCATACTTGGTCCTTAGCCGTTGAGGAGCAGTTTTACGTTGTTTTCCCCTTATTCCTTTCCCTGCTATCGAAGCATCTGAGGAGATACACGCTGCCGATCATTATTTTGATTGGTGTTTTATCTCTGGCCCTGAGTTGCTGGGCATTAATGCACAAGCCTGAAGCCAACTTCTTTCTGCTTCCCACGCGGGCTTGGGAGCTGCTGGCCGGAGGAGCTATCGCATTGATGGCAAATGAAAAGGAAACATCACGGAAAACAGCCGAGATGGCGGCATGGTTTGGGCTGCTTTTGATCGCTGCAGCGATGCTTATTTATGATGCTCAAACACCATTCCCTGGATGGATAGCCATCCCGCCGGTCGCAGGATCTGCGCTCTTTATCTGGGCCAACGGCAGGCAGCAAACAAGTGCGGGGCAATTGCTTTCGTTTAAGCCTGTCGTGTTTATCGGCCTTATATCCTACTCCCTTTATTTATGGCATTGGCCAATTCTTGTTTTAACCAAACATGTAATCATCGACATTAGCCTGCCATGGAAACTAGGCATTCTGATGACAGGGCTGATTTTATCCATTTTGTCATGGAAATGGGTTGAAGCACCATTCAGAAGAAAAGGGGCTTTATCAAAACGATCATCTGCATTCGGGTTTGCGGCACTATCGACCGTTAGTTTGTTGCTGATTAGTGCTACTATATGGAAAATGAACGGATTGCCTTATCGATATGACGATTTCGTGTTATTACGAGAGGATATAAGTTGGGAGGGAAAAGAATATAAGAGCGAGCTGGGTTCATACGTAAAGGTAGGTGCTAGATCCTCTGTAAATGACAGAATGGAAGTGAAGCCAAGTTTTGCCCTTTGGGGGGATAGTCACGCCTTGGCAATCTCTGCCACAGTAGACAAGCTAGCAAGAAGTCACGGCTTGAATGGTCACGTTTATGCCATAAATGGAAGACCTCCTATAATAGATAGCGCAGTGCATGAGTTTCATGATCATGTTGTAATACGTTCAATTCTCGATAAAGGGATCAAAAACGTAATTCTAGTCGCAAGGTGGTCCATTAACTTGACGGAGACAGGTAAAATACAACTGCCAATTATGGCTGAAAACTTGAAAAATTCAGGGGTCAAAGTATGGTTAATTAGGCAGGTTCCCGAATCAAACAATATTCGCACAGCACAAGAATTTTACATGGCCAAAAGGTTTCCCCTCCTAAACAGCATGCCTGCTCAGTTTACTGTTTCGAAGGAAGAACATGAAAATGTACAAGAACACGTAAGTAAGGCAATCAATCGCTTGCCTAAGGACTTAGTCAACGTGATTGATCCTGCTCCCTATTTTTTTGTAGATTCAGCCAAACTGAAAGTTTATGGTAATCGTGCCTATTATAAAGATGATGATCACCTAACTCGAGCGGGTGCGGATTATTATTTGTCGTCAACCTTTGATGCTATCTTCGCAGAGATTGCGGAACAACAAAGGAATAGCCCTAAGGCTGATTAAGGGCATTTTTTCCGATCACAGCTATCGCCCAGCTCGCCCCAAGTTGTCTATGTCATCTTGATCAAACATATTGGCAGGATAACGAAAACGTAAGCGAGGAGGCAATGTCTTCGAATGGGGTGAGAGCGCTTTTAGACGCATTTATGAGCTTTTAGAGGGTTTGCTGTATAGCACCTTAGAACGCCGGAAAGCCCTTTTTATAAGGGGTTTAGAGGGCTTTTCAGCTAAGAAAAAAATGGTGCAGGAAGAGGGACTTGAACCCCCGACCGCCTCGGTGTAAACGAGATGCTCTACCAACTGAGCTATTCCTGCACTGGATGGGACGATAAAGTGTCCGCTGTTGAAAAGTTGTCCTAGAAGGACGCGCGTTATTTGGCTGAAATTGCCGCATCATGCAACCTCTTTTTTCAAAGAT
>DBBL01000076.1 GCA_002292185.1 Akkermansiaceae bacterium UBA985
CTCACTGAGGCCCTGACACGACTGATGGCATCTGAGGCTATCACTGCAAGTGAATCATTAGAGCTCTCAAGGTCCATTACCCACGCAGGACGACACAAAAACCTAGAGACTCTATTAGCAATTCCTCCCTATCCCGAGGATGTTAATATTACTACCAAGCCAGCTAGAGATTTCTTTGTGAATACCCGCACTGATCTGCTGGTGACCAAGGGCGAGATTGATCGCTTGGATTATCGTAAAAGCAAAAACAGGAATATTTTCCTCGCTGAACACAAGTACTGGCTGGGTGTTGAATCAAAAACAACGCACGCCTGCTTACTGGTATTGGCGGGTTGTATTGCGCTGTGCCTAGGCCTAACAGCTTTCTTTCTTCAGCTGCGCAGCCAGAGAGTCCGCTAGGTAACAGCTAAACAAGAAGCGGGGTAACGACAGGGAAAGCAGCCGCCGTAACAATCGTTCGTTACTCACTTGCAACGGCAAGATTCTGAATGGCCTCTCGATACGTGAGAAGCTCATCGCTAGGCTGAATCTTTAATGCTTTATCAAGATGATCAATGGCCTTGTCGTAACGCCTTGTGCTGACACACACTTTCGCCAACTCAAGGTTTGCACTGTATTCATGACCCTGCACACGCACTGCTTGCTCAAGCAACATCACCGCCTCTTGATGCCTTTGCTCTTTGGCACGATAGCGAGCCAACAAAATAAGTGAGTTAGCACTTAGAGGGTCCCGCTTGATAATTGACTCAAGAACTTTTGCTCCACGCTCAGGATGATCCTCTGACTCAATATCAATAAAGGCCAAGAGATACTCACGCTTCTGTTCGAGTTTGTCATCACTGGCATCAGGATAGGCTTTCTGCATCGCGGTTGCGAAGTCCCGTGCAAGTGACCAATCTCGAGTGATGGAGGCAAACTCAAGTAAATTGATAACAGAGCCATAGGCTGCTTTTTGCTCCATCTCCAGCGCCGCCATCATCACCGGACGCGCCAGGTGACTACTGCCCGAACGCAAGTGAAGATTAGCTAATAAAAGGTGGTTTTCGGCATCAAGTTTGCCAAGGCGACGAACGAGATCCAAATTAGTAATCGTTTCATCGGGCCGATTCATCGCCAGATAAACGGAAGCCTGAAGAAGATAGTAAGATGTCTCTGCAGGCCTCGCTTCAATTACCTCATTGAGTAATGACAAAGCTTCTTCATGACGCTTGAGCTGCTCCAAACACTGAGCCGTCCCCGCCTTCCAATCAACCGCTTGAGGCTGCGTCAACTGAGCTAGCTGAAAGGCTTGTAAAGCTGAGGCGTATTGCCCCGCTTGCATTCTTCCAAAAGCAAGTTGGCCAAAGGTGGCTGCATCATGATCACCAAGACGAATAGATTCTTCGAGTGCTGGAAGTGCTTTGTCCCAGCTACTCTGGCGCACATAGACAAAGCCAAGATTGCGATGCGCACGTCGGAAGCTAGGGAATAACTTCAAAGCCTGCAGATAAGATTGCTCGGCAGATTCTAACTCACCCAATTCAAATTGAATATTTCCTGCATTGAAAGCAATCGCAGCAGATGATTTAGCCAGTTCATTACCCGTCAGCATTGCCAACGCATCCTCCCTTTTTCCCTCTGCCATCAGCGGCTGAATCGAGACCAACAAACTGCGCTGCTCGCTTGTCACCGATGGCTCAATGCGTGCATTAATGCGGTAGGAACCATTAAAGGATTTGAGAAAAGCCTCATCCTGCCAGTAGTCCTTACTCAAAGCTAGGGGCTCTGCAGCACTAAGGCTTATGCAGCTTAATAAAAAACAACTGATCACTGAATAATTCATTTCTTGATAGTAATGGGCCAGGTCATGATCGCCTTAACGGCTTTGCCTTGGCGGGTTGGTGGAGTAAATCGTGAGCCACTGGCAATGCGTTGCGCTAATGGGATGAGCTCGTCATGGGTGGAAGAGACCACAGAAATAAACTCACTGCGGCCCGTTGCTAGGATGGCAACACGAACAACAACACGTCCACTACTAGCATCTTTAATGCTCCGCGGGAAAACCACCGACGGATTACGAAGCAAGCGTGGTTGTTGGTCTAGCTCTCCGAGCGAATACTCGGATTTTGTTTTTGGCAAAGACAAGCTCACTGGCGCCTGTTGCGATGATTCTACTGCCGGCTTGGCAACCTTAGGACGGGCAACTTCTACAAGCTCTAGTAAAGGTGAAGGCGGCTGATCGGTGAAAAATGTATCTATACTGAGTCGCGGATCGACTCTCTGCGTACTGACTAGCAGTGCCGGCTGACTCATGTCTAAAGCAGGGCGCAAATCCACCAAGGCTGGCGGCGGAGGTGGAGGCATATCCTCTGGGACAAGCTGCTCTTCGGGAGCTGATGGAGGCTCGGGCAGTGAGACGGTTTCTATTTCACGGATTTCGAACTCGTGATCAACAGGCGTCAACACCATCAGCCTGGTAGCCACAAGCACTGCCAGCAATACAGCCGTTACAGCAATGCCGAGGATGATGGATTTAAGAGTCATGGGTGCGTATTTCTCCGTTCTGACGATTTATTGGGAGGTCGCTAGATTGACCGATTGAGCGCCGGCAAGTTTTGCCGCATCGATAACTTTGACAATGGTGCCGTGATTGGCAGCAGCATCACCCTGAATGATCACTGGAGTAGTCCCATCATTTTCCAGCATCGCCGCTACCACACTGCGCACACCGTCAACACCAATGCTACGGCCACCCTGATAGACTTGTCCACTGGCCGTCACGGCCAAAAGGATCGCTTGTTTTTCAAGACTCTCGGCCGAAGCGGCTCGGGGCTTGTTTACATCCACTCCGGTTTCTTCGATGAAAACAGTCGTGACGATAAAGAAAATAAGCAGGATAAATACCACGTCAATCAGCGGTGAGATATTGATCTCAGAGCTGGCATTTTCATTGCCGGTAAAATGTCTGAAGCGGCGCATGGTTTAAGCTGTAGGCGTTGAAAAATGATGATCTGCCACTATTACCTCGTGCAGTTTTTGCTGCAGCATTGTCTGGGCGGTTTCGGTTTGGCTACGCAACATCGCGAGCAGAAAAGCAGCAGGAATAGCGAGCAGAAGCCCCGCCTGTGTTGTAATTAATGCCTCCGAGATACCCATGGATATTTTATCAATGGGCGTCGCCGCACTGCTCGCCGCCAAGCCCGAAAAAGTAACCAACATGCCAGACACGGTGCCCAACAAACCAGTGAGCGGAGCTGCTCCCGCAAGAACTCCAATAAAGGGAATGCGCCGTTCAACCCACGCAAGTCGATCGAGCTCAAAGGCCGCAAATTGACGCGAAGTCTGGCGTTTATCTCCCCCGACAACATGATAATCAGCAAGCTCAGATTTCACTTTCCGTAAACCAAGCCAGGTAGAAGCAAGAATCGTATAGAGGCCAATGCCAAGGATAATGAGGGCCCAGAGAATGGGGCCACCTTGATTGAGAACTTGCTGGAATTCGCTAAACACGATGGGCTAACTTAGGTTTGTTGGTCCTTGTTGCGCAGACCGTTGACAAAGGTCAGGCCAAGCTTTTCCGTATTTTGAAAAATGCCTTGGCAGCGGCGCGAAAGTAACGCGTGGATAATAAGAGCTGGAATCGCAACGATGAGTCCAAATAAGGTAGTCACCAAAGCCTCGGAAATACCTCCGGCAAGCGGCTTGGCATCACCCGTCCCTGAGATCGTGATCACATTAAAGGTGCGGATCATACCGGAAACCGTTCCAAGTAGTCCCAGTAGTGGTGCGGTAGCAGCGGTGATCGCAATAAACGGCAGCCAGCTTTGGAGTTTGTTTTGAACACCGATGAGTTGTTCGTAGAGGACTTCCTCGACCACATCTGGGCCGGCTTTGACATACGTTAAGCAGCGCTGCATGACGGCGGCAACCGGATGGGATGCTCTTTGTGCTAGGCTAGCTGCTTTTTGCTCATCACCCTCACGAACAGCGGCAAGAATACCCGCAATCCATTCTGATTGTGGGGTGAAAATTCGGATAATCTGGATAAATTTAACCACCCCGCAGAGGGTCGAAAAAAGAGCAATCCCGAGGATCGGCCAAATCCAAAATCCTCCCTTACGGAAGATATCGAGCTTATCGTTTTCAAGTGTAGCGAGAGCAAGTGCCTTGCCACCGGTCACATCAATATCAAGTTCAGCTGAGCCGCCGGCAACAAGCGTCTTGATGGCTCCGCGTGAGCCGGGAAGCACCCTAGGACTCCTTAACCCCCTCTCTCTGACCACAGCGCCTGCAAGGGTATCGTCATCTGCAATAAACCAAGCCACCGGCCCGGCGAAGGCAAAGCTACCTTGTTTAAGCTCTCCGTCCGGAGCTACTGCCTCCCCCTTTACCACATATCCACCCATGAGCTGTTCGAGCCGATCAATGCCGGTCTCAATTACAGCAAGACGAGATTGAAGCGTCTCAGCTGGCAGGCTCCCTTGCTCACGCAAAGCTTCAAGAGCAGCGCCATGAAGCACCCGCTCACTGGGCAAAAGAAAGATTTCAAGTTTCAGACCATAGTCACGAATCTGACCGGTGATGTATTCATGATCCTGCTGATAAAGGTATTGTTTTTTCTCCAAGCCCTTAAGCAATTCATCACGATCTGATTTGGCCATGCGCGCAATTCTGACCTTGCGCCGCTTCTCAACAAGATCGCTACGCGTTGTCTGAAAAGCTTGGCCCAGAGCTGGCTTTTCGGCCGCTATCAGTTCGCGCTGCTTGGTGAGGCGACTTATTGATCCATCCAGGTCCCGCTGAATGGATTCAAGATCCTGAGCCATCGAAGACAATAGCGTGCCCAACAAGATGACCCATATAGTTACAATCATTTTCATCGTTTATTCTCCGGCCTCCCCTGTTTGCAGTTGAACCGGCAGCTCTACAAGCTGTGGCTGCGCCGATTTTTTATGCACGGCGATCGTCCTGCGCACTTGATCCGCAATGCCTCCATCTTCGGTCCATAACCAGCCGCCTGCTGCAGCTGTGGCGGCTGTGTCAGCTGTCGCAGCTGTTGCTGCTGGCACACCCGTGCCCGCCAGAGGGCCAACATCGGCGGCATAGTAGGCACGGCAGAGGCCAAGGTAGAGCACGCTGACGGTGATCTTTTTCCCATTGGCAAGGGTGCGTGTTTCTTCGGCAAGTGTTAGTGTCCGGTTAAAGCTCCCTGCTGCATTTAAAATGGCAATGATCGACTTAAGCACATCTCGGGGTTTATCAAGAGCCTGCGGCGAACGGATCAAATCAATGTCAGAACCTAACTCCTCAACCAAAGGCGCGGGGAAACGCCCAACCAACTTTTGCATACGAGGAACAAGGCTTGCCATTGAAGAACGCAGTATCTGCTTAGCCTCGCGGTATTGAGCGAGGCCACTTTCTAATTTTTCTTTATTCTCATCAATGAGATCGGCCGAGCTTCCTGCTAAGTTTAACTCCTCGTTGAGCAACTTGAGCTCTTGTTGATAGATCTCAAGCAGGTCCTGCATTTGCTGTTTTTCAACCTGCCAAGTTGTTTTTTCTTCGCTAATGATGCGCTCCGTTTGAACCCACTGGCGGATCAACTCGCGAGAGTTCGAAGGATTCACCTCCTGCTCAGCCTTATTGTTCTGTTCCTGAGCATGACATGTGATCACTGCAAGTAGTGTCATCCCTATCGTGGAACTGTAAAATCGTATCATGTTATGATATGGTGTGGTATGGTATGGTATGATGTAGCTGACTTATCGTCTTCAGCAAGTATTCAAGTCGATTGAGCCGGCATTATCGCTCACTGAGAATAAGCTTAGAATTCGATTTCGAATCCGCCATAGATGTGGCGGCCACGGCCATTACGTGGCCCTTCAGGAATCCTGGAGACGATATTTTCCTCATCTAGAATATTGTAAATGCCTCCAATAAGTTTCCAGTTATCATTGATTTGATACCAAGCAGACAGGTCAAATTGCAGGGCATCATCAATCTTACCCTCGCGAGCAGAAGTTACTGGCTTATCGTAGTTTCCAGCAGTGCCATACATGGAGCTCGTCCAGGTAACGTCGAGGTTCGCTCCCCATTTAGTCATATCAATGCCTATGCCTGCGGCAAGCTTCCACTCTGGGATGTAGGGAATATCATTACCAGACTCATCACCCCCTTGAAAATCTGTGAAAATATTGCTATCATCAGTCTCTAAATTGCTTTTCAAAGTCGCCTGTGTCCAGGTGGCACTGAGATACATAGGGAGGCGGTAAGCCTTACCATCCTCGGATGCCGGATCCCAGCTCAGCATAGCCTCAATACCATAAACTTCGGCGGCACCTCCATTGGCAGGATCACCAGTCGCGGTGCCTGTGGCCGGAGCGAGCAGATTATCAAAGTCAGTGAAAAAACCGACTAATTCAAAACTGCGGTAAGCTTGTTCATCGATGTGACGCCAGCCCAACTCATAAGAAATGGAGGTCTCTTCGTCGGTCTGTTTAGCAGCATCGGGCTCGGTATAACCTTTAGGACTTGGGGTCGAAATACCGCGAAACACACCACCAAAAAGTCGGCTGGT
>DBBL01000098.1 GCA_002292185.1 Akkermansiaceae bacterium UBA985
TCGGCATTATTGTCAGCGCGTGGCTCCTCTTTAATAACAACGAGGCAGCCAACACGGCTTCAGATACGGTGGCTGGCCGATATGCCTACTCATGGTTGTTTGCCTTTACTTTCTTTGTTAGTTTTTCACTTGGTGGTGCTTTCTGGTTACTTCTGCACCACGTTTCCAACTCCGGTTGGGGTATCTCTGTGCGTCGTCTGATGGAAAACCTCGCCAGTGTCTTCCCTTGGATGGGCATTATTGCCATTCCTTTCCTTTTCCCACAGGTTCAGCAGCACCTCTTTGAGTGGATGAACCGCCACCGTGAGCTCATGGGTAGTGTCACCAGCTACGCTAATGCCAAGGAGATCCTGCACCACAGCTATGGTCAGTTTGACCACATGCTCTACGCCAAGTCTTTTTACATGAACCTGCCGTTTTGGCTTGGTCGCATGGTTGGTTATTTTGTGCTGCTCGGCGGTGCTATTTACATCCTTAAAAATATCTCAGTTGCTCAGGACAACGATCCAAAGCCAGGTATTGAGCGTCTCAAAAAATCACGTAAACTTTGTGCGGCTTTTCTGCCTATCTTTGCTCTGACTGCCACCTTCCTCGCCTTCGATCTGCTCAAGGCTCTTGATTACAAGTGGTTCTCGACCATGTATGGAGTCTATTTCTTTGCCGGTTGTGCTCTTAACGGCATGGCGCTGTTGATCCTCACTTCGATCTTATTGCGCCGCGCGGGTTATCTGCAAACGGTGATGAGTCCTGAGCATCACCACATCATGGGCAAGCTCACTTTCGCGTTTGTGGTTTTCTGGGCATACGTGACCTTCTCACAGTTTTTCCTCATCTGGTATGCAAACATCACAGAGGAAACCAGCTACTTCCTATTGCGTAATACGGGTAACTGGAACGTTGCCAACATCGCTCTGGTCTTTGGCCACTTTGCGCTGCCATTCCTGTTCCTAATCCGCTCCGATGTGAAGAAAAAGCCCGGTCTGATGATCCCTATTACGATCTATCTCTTTATCCTGCACGCGCTCGATCACTACCTGATTGTAGCTCCTGAGCGCGGCCCATCACTGACGCTGGGCAGTGAGGCTGGAGCCTCCCTGTTCCCATCAGGAAGTGTTGTTTGGTATGATTTGCTCGCATTTGTAACAGTGGGCGCATTCTTCCTCTTTGTTTATCTTCGTATGTTCACCAAGAATAGTCTCTATCCTTGCCGTGACCCTCGTATCCTCGAATCAGCTAACCTGTTCAACTAACAGTCAAGCCAGCTTATTTACCCAAAGAATCACAACTTCTTAAGGACAATGTCTAATCAGTTTTCTAATCACCGCGACACCCCACTGCGCCGATTCACCGCTTTCTGGTGGGGGCTCGCTTACTTCGCCATCTTTGGTCTCGTTTCGGCTCTCTTCTATTGGCAGTCCGGATCACCCGTTGATGCTGTTGCCCAAGTTCGTGCTGCAGATCGCTATGAAGTCAGAGCTAAGGTTGATGCTGCTCAGGCGGAGTTATTGCCGCCAGCTGGCGCAACAGACAAGCTGACCGACGAGATCCAAGGTGGGCCTCAAGCGACTGACCAGTTTGTGCCAGGTTCCGCATCTCACGCACGTGCCATGGAGCAGCTCGCCTCAGGTGGTGACGAAGCTGCCAATGAAGGCTTCAAGCTCTACACCGCAAAAGCATGTAACACCTGCCACGGTGCAGATGCCAACAGGCCGATTTCACCAGCGTATCCTAAGCTCGGTGGCCAGAACGCAGAGTATCTCCTCGCACAAATTAAAGACATCCACAACGGTGTTCGCACCAATGGCGGCAGTGCGGTGATGAAGGGCATGACCACAGCAATGAATCTGACCGAAGATGAGATGAAAAAGATCTCCGACTGGATTGCTTCCGCTGATAAGCCAGTTGTTGAGCTTGTTGAGGGCGACGGCAAAAATCTCTACACGGCTAAAGCCTGTGCCACTTGTCACGGTGCTGATGCCAACACGCCGATCATGCCCATCTACCCGCGTCTTGCAGGTCAGAATTCACAGTATCTTTATGACCAGATGCAAGCCATCAAGGACGGCACTCGCGCCAACGGCCAGAGTGCCGTGATGAAAGGCATCATGGCTAATGTCAGTGAAGAAGAAATGAAGGTCCTCTCCGATTGGATCGCAGGCCAGAAGGCAGATCAGCAATAATCCAATTTCCTACAAGAAACAAAATCATGTCCACTCAAAGTAACGCTCCCACCACTGAGGATATCGAGCTGCGTTCAGAGATCGATCGATCGCTACGTCATCCCGTGATGTTCTTCTTCACTAGTGGAGCTGCCTGGTTGGCAGTTTCTCTTGTGCTTGGCATTATTGCTTCAATCAAAACGCACAACCCCGCCTTTTTAGGTGAGGGTTCTTTCATCCAATACGGCCGAGCTTTCCCTGCGCACATCAATGCCCTTGTATATGGCTGGGGTGCACAAGCTGCCTTTGGTGTAATGATTTGGTTGATGGCTCGCTTGTCTCGTCAGCCTAGCCGCAATGCTGGCACGCTCTTGGTCGCTGGTCATATTTGGAACTTGGGCGTGATGCTCGGAATTGGCGGTATTCTTGCTGGTCATGGTACTGGTAAACACTGGATGGAATTCCCTACATTTGTCTGGCCCGTGCTGCTCGCAAGTTATGCAGCGATCGCGATCTGGGTTGTCATTTCTTTCCGCGTTCGCCGCGGGGATGATGAGGCTTACATTTCTCAGTGGTATATCCTCGCCGCTTGTATTTGGTTCCCATGGATTTACCTCACCGCTAATCTCTATGTGAATGTGTTTGATGTGCACCCTCTGATGGCTGCAGCGATCAACGGCTGGTTCAGACAGGCACTTGTACTGTTGTTCTTTGTGCCGATCGGCATTGCTAGTGCCTACTACATCACCGCTAAAATTACCGCGCGCGCGGTCTACAATTACTCTTATTCTGCAGGATGCTTCTGGGCGCTTGCCATCATTGCACCATGGGCAGGGTTCCATGCGGTTATGGGCTCTCCTATTCCCATGTTTTTACAATACACGGGAGCCGCTGCCTCGATGCTTGCTGCTGTGCCGCTCATCTTTGCCGGAGTCAATGTGCTCAAAACAACCTCAGGCCAGGCTGAAGTATTAGCACACAGTCCATCGCTGCGCTTCACCGTGGCAGGTGTATTCGGATTGATTGCTCTTGCCGTGCTCGGTGTCATTCTCGCTCATCCCGATGCTATCCGCTACTCTCAGTTTAGCCTTGCGAGTTATGGCTACGACGTTCTTGCTCTCTACGGTTTCTTCAGCATGTGCATGTTCGGTGCAATTTACTTTATTGTTCCTCGTGTCACACGTCGTGAGTGGATATCTCGCCGCCTCATCCGCACCCACTTCTGGTTCTCGATTTACGGTGTTTGCCTGATTCTTCTGTTTTGCACAGTGCTCGGATCATTCCAGCAAGGAGCTGCTCAGGAGAATTTCAATCAGCCCTGGAAGCAGGCAGTCAAAAGCACTTTCCCTTATGCTGTTGGAATCACCTTTGCTTGGGTTGCCATTCTCTGGGCAAACATCTTTTTCTTTATCCACCTGACATTGATGTGGCTTCGTCTGGGTCGCCGCAGCTCTCACCCAACACTTTTACGCCGTGATCACTCGGCTCTTGGTCCACACGGACCGGAGGGCGACATCGATGAGCTGGAGAGCGCAAAAGCCTAGTATCCCATTCAATTTTAAACTGATAACTTTAAACTAAGTCCATGACCTTTAAATATTTTCTCATTGGGATGTTTGCCAGCTTCGGCCTGGCCTGGCTCTGCATGATCGCCATTCCTACGGCTAAAATGGCCTCCCTTCCGCCTGTCAAAATGTCCGGTGAAGAGGATGCAGAATACTACCAGCGCAAGACCTCTGGCAGAGTTTTGAATGGTGCTCAGATTTATGCAGCCAATGGCTGTTACACCTGCCACTCGCAGCTGATCCGCCCTACTTACTTAGGTAGCCAGATTTTCCGCAAAGACTTTGCCGGCATATCCAACGCGGATGTGGATACAAGACGTGAGACTCACTATGATGATTATCTTGGCGAAAAATACGCTCAGATTGGCCTGACTCGTATGGGGCCAGATCTCAGCAACTACGGCCACCGAGCAGACGCCTACGCTGCCAAAACAGGCATGTCTGCAGAACAGTGGACGATTGCTCACCTCTACAACCCGCGCAACCAGAAGCTGCAACTTGGCGAACAGGGCGAGGAAATCGATATGACCTGGTCGAACTGTCCGTCCCAGCTGCAGATGTTCAAAGAAAAAGATTTGGTAGGTCAGGGCGATAGCTTGGCCTTGAATATTAATACCGTGGCAATGACACAGGTTGTGCCGCTCGAACAAGCTCGTGTTTTAACCGACTACCTCCTTACCCTTAAGCGTGATTCTGCACTGCCTGAGAGCATGAATAACGCTCCCAAAAATTCCGGCGCTGCAGCTGCTGACGTGAAGTAAGCTTCCATAATAACTCTTTAATTTCTCTCCATACCATGTCCGACCCATCTACTAGCAAACCGGATCTCGATGATGATACCAATGTGAGCACTGATGCTGCTGCGGTTAAGCGCGAGAACCAAATGTTTACCCAAGGATCCGAGCCTATTTCTCTGTGGGTCATCCTAGGGGGTGCTTTGATTATTTTGATCGCCGGCGGCGTCATTGCAGGCAGCATCTTTGATTATAACAATTACGTGAAGCCAGGATACGTTCGCGCTACAGCACCTGGTGCGGCGAGCACAGCGACACTACCTAAGTCCGCGCTCGATGCCTACCTCAAGATCGGTAAAAAGGCTTACACTGCTTGTTCAGGTTGTCACCAGCCGGGAGGAGAAGGTAATGCGGCCTATCCGCCACTGGCTAATTCGGAGTGGGTTACTGGCCCAAGCTTGCGCCCAGCCTTAATTATTCTCAATGGCCTTCACGAGGCGATCACCGTAGATGGCAAAACCTACAATGCCAATATGCCCAGCATGGGTTCTGGTATGGACGCCAAGCAACTTGCTGGAGTGCTCAACTACATCCGTAACAGCTTTGGCAATACGAGCGATTCACTGGTAAGCCTAGAAATGGCGCAGAACGCTCTCGATGTCTCCAAGGAACGCGATGGGGGTCAGGTGACTGCCACCGAGCTCAACGCTGATTACAACATAGATCTTGTGGGTGCTCCACTCGATCCCGAGACGTTAGTCGATCCCAAAACACTTCTCCCTGTCGAGTCTAACGAATGACACACTCTCATTTGACAATCATTCCTAGCCGACTACCTATTTACTACCATCACCAATCACATACCCGTCATGAGCGATAACCACGACAACCACGGAGATCATCACGATCACCACAATCCTGGATTTATTAAGAAATATATTTTCTCCACTGATCACAAGACGATTGGCCTGCAGTATGGCCTTACGGCAATGCTATTTTTGCTGTTTGGATTCTACCTGATGATGGTCATGCGTTGGAGCATTGCTTATCCTAATGAGCCGCTTCCTGCATGGATGAGCTGGCTCTTCACGGAAGATTGGAAAGCACAGTGGCTTACAGAGGGTAAGCTGCCTGGGGAAACCTACAATATGTTTGGCGCCATGCACGGAACCATCATGGTGTTCCTCGGCATTGTGCCGCTTGGTTTTGGGGCATTTGGTAACTATGTGACTCCACTGCAGATTGGAGCTCCTGATATGGCCTTCCCCAAGCTGAACATGGTGAGTTACTACCTCTATGTCATCGGTGGAGTCATGATGTGTGCTAGTTTCTTCATGGAGTCTGGTGCTGCTAAGTCCGGCTGGACCAACTACCCGCCGCTCTCCTTCTTTGCCGATGCGCAATATCCACACCAGTTTTGGACCGGCCAGACCCAATGGTTGATGGGCCTTGTCATGTTGATTTCATCCTCTCTCTTAGGATCGGTGAACTTCATCACTACGATCATCAACCTACGAGCTAAGGGCATGACTTGGATGCGCATGCCGTTCTTTGTTTGGGCGATGTTGGTCACCGGTTTCCTTCTCTTGCTTTCCTTCCCACCACTTGAAGTCGCCGGTATAATGCAGGTGGTTGACCGCATGTTCGGCTCCAGCTTCTTCCAGCCATCTGGTCTCTATCACCAGCAGATTGGTCTTGCTGACGCGTCAGGTGGAGGTAGCCCCTTGCTCTATCAGCATCTGTTCTGGTTCCTTGGTCACCCAGAGGTTTACGTGCTTCTGCTGCCGGCGATTGCCTGTGTTGCGGAGATTATTCCAGTCAACACACGTCGCCCGATCTGGGGCTACAAGTCGATGGTTTATGCGGTACTCGTTCTCGGTTTCCTTTCCTTTATCGTCTGGGCACACCATATGTATATGACCGGCATGGGGCCTGCCATCTCGACGTTCTTCCAGACGACGACGGCGTTGATTTCTATTCCCTCGGTCATTCTGCTGACCTGTATGTTGATTTCCCTATGGGGCGGATCGATTAGGTTCACGCCTCCAATGATGTGGGCCTGTGCGTTCCTGCCGATGTTTGGTATCGGTGGCCTCACCGGCTTGCCACTGGCCTTCAACCTAGTAGACCTTCACCTGCACGACACCTATTACGTGATCGGCCACTTCCACTACGTGGTGGCACCTGGTATTCTCTTTGGCTTCTTTGCTGGCGTTCATCACTGGTATCCCAAGATTACCGGCCGCTACACCAGCCGCACGCTCAATCAGCTGCACTTCTGGCCATCACTCATCCTGATGAATACCCTGTTTTTCCCGATGCTTATTCAGGGCATGGCCGGCTTCCACCGCCGTTGGTATAACGGAGGTGACGCTTATCTCACCACAGACCCAGATAGCGCCAACGTGTTTGGTAAGACGATTGCGGAATACATTGATCTGAACATCATGATGTCATGGTCCGCTTGGTTGCTCTGCGCAGCCCAGATACCATTTATCATCAATATCTTCATCTCCATGAAAACAGGCAAGAAGGTGGAGAGCGACAACCCGTGGGATGCTTGTTCCCTTGAGTGGGCAACCCCGACGCCTCCAGGTCATGGCAACTTCCTCGAGGAGCCTGTTGCATACCGTGGACCTTACGAATACGCCCGCCCAGAGGTGGACGAAGACTTCTACGCCCAGTGGAGGAAGCCAGTGGATAAAACCGAAGAAGGCTAAACCAATCATTTACCAACCAACACTCTAGCACTTTTGATATGGAAATTCCTTACGTTGTAGAACCCCGGAAAGACACCGGGCTGAATAACTCGAAAATCGGCATCTGGCTTTTCCTCGCATCCGAGGTCATGCTCTTTGGCGGTCTCTTTTCAGGATACATCTTCCTGCGCATTTATGCGGACTATCCTTGGCCCGAGCGTACTTTGCCTGTGCTGCCCGGTCTGATTAACACCTTCATTCTCATCGGTTCTTCGGTGACGGTTGTCTTTGCTTGGGTCTCTCTCAAGCTCGGTCAGTGGCGCAAGTTTCAGGTCTACATGGCAATCACGATTATCTGTGCTGCCTTGTTCATGGTGCTCAAGGGAATCGAGTATAATGCTAAGTTTGCTCACCAAGCGATCCGCTTGGACGACTATACCGTGATTGAAGGCCACTCTCATCCACAGGGAGGGAGCGACGATTACCACGCACCGAGGAAGAACTTCAATATCGAGGCTGATACAGTCCAGATTAATTTGAGCCGTGTGGACGATGCCTATTATGAGGTAATGGGTAAACAATATGATGATGGCGGCATGGTGCTTGCGAGTGAGCTGACCTTGAATGATGGCAAGGTCATTGCAAAAGGTAGCGCCATTAGTAAGGAACTGATTGATCAGGCTAAGAATGACTACCTCGAGGCTATTGCCAACAACAGCAGCATTGATATTGAGCTGGGCCGAGAGGCATGGGCATTGATGAAGACTAAATATCAAGGCAAGAAATACTACGAAGCCGTTGAGGGCACCAAGACACTCAATGAAGTAGTATCTGCTTATATCAAAGAGCTTAAGAAGGAGCGTAAGGGCGATTACAGTTCCACTACGCCTAACCTTACCTTTGTGCCGAGCTCGGGATCTGCAACGATTACTGTGAATCCTTACTGGGGCAGACTCAGTAACCCGAAAGAGGGGGATAAGGGCACGCTCAAGCTTAAGGACGAGACCCTAATCTCTGGCGTTACAGCGGATAGCTCGATCGCACTAGCTGTCGATGGTATTGACTTTCGCCACACAGTGATGAAGGCCGAAGAAAGAGGCATTGATCCCGCTGTGGCCGTGGCTAATTCCTGGTTGCTGAAGGACGAAAAAATCAAACACATTTGGGAGAAGCACAAGCTCATCACCAGCAAGCTTGCCGAGGAGCTCAAGGCCAAGGATCGTGAGCCAGCAGAGAACGATATCTACCGTGTTAACTGGCAGGAAATCGCTGGCTTACTTGACCATGATCTCGCTGATCTTGAGTCGATGAGCTACCACGATATTTTGGCCCTTTACCCTGGTGACGTCGAAGGTTTTGCTGGACCAGATCATAAGAAAATCCACTACCCAGAAGTGATCGTTCCGCGCGAGCAAGTCCGTTTTGAGTCCGTTTTCAGCCCCCGTTGGAATACCTATTACGCTACTTACTTCACCATCACAGGCCTGCATGGCTTACACGTCATCGCCGGAGCCTTAGTGCTCGGCTACTACCTCTTCTTCGGACGTAAGATGTTCGAAGAGAAGCCCGAGTGGCTTGCTAACCGTGTCGAGGTCGGAGGCCTGTTCTGGCACTTTGTTGACCTTGTCTGGATCTTCCTTTTCCCAATTCTCTACCTCATGTAAGAGGGTTATTCACCTTTTCTCATTTAACATTTATTATTCAAAATGGCCGACTCACCTGAAGCGATCAAAAAACACATCAAGCTCTACCTTTTCATAGGTGCTATCCTGTTTGTCTGTACAGTTCTTACCGTAGCTGTAGCCAAGTTCGAGTTTCTCGATTTTGGCGACCGTGGATTTGATGGTGTCGATGCTGTCATCGGCTTGCTCATCGCCACCTTTAAGGCAACACTTGTAGCCTTGATTTTCATGCACCTCAATCATGAGAAAAAAATGGTATATTGGCTGTTTGGCCTAGGCCTCTTTTTTGCCTTTTGCCTGATGGCAATATTCGCATTTGCATTCTCAGACCCGATCGAGTTCCAAGCCTTTTTCGGAAGGTAAGCTTTTACCCACAAACATACTGATGTCTCTTAAAGGATTCCACATTCTCTTCATTACATTATCGACTCTACTTTGTGTCTTCGTGGTACTATGGGCATTTGTATTTTCATCTTATGCTGAGACGAGTTTGAAGCTGTTTGGCGGCATCTGTGCTGTTATGGCGATCATCTTACCAGCATACGGCATTCGTTTTTACCGCAAGTCTCGAGAAATTTAATCCATTACACCTTCACATCTATGACCTCGATTTTTGATATCACCGCCTGTTCTGTCTGCATGGGATCAGGTAAGGAGCACATTGGCTCTGTCGCCGCTGGTTATGCGATGCTTGTGATGCTGGTCATTATTCTGCCGATGCTCTGCGCGATCATCTTTTTTGTCATGCGCATGGCCAGACGTGAAAC
>DBBL01000141.1:0-4705 GCA_002292185.1 Akkermansiaceae bacterium UBA985
CTGATATCGCAGAAAAACTTTGTGAAATGCATGGTTTCACCTTTGAGCGTGAAAAGCGTGAGAAAGGTGGCGGTGTTCACAAGGAGAAGAAAAAGATCAAGGAGCCTAAGGCAAAGAAAATCGAGGAGGAAGACCAAGAAACACTCGAATACCGGGCTCCTATTATCACTTTCATGGGTCACGTAGACCACGGCAAGACCTCATTGCTCGATTTCGTTCGTAAGAGCCGAGTCACCTCAGGTGAGGCTGGTGGCATTACTCAGCACATTGGCGCATATCGTGTTGAACACGATGGTCGTCCGATTAGTTTTATTGATACTCCAGGTCACTCAATCTTCACAGAAATGCGTGCTCGAGGTGCTGATGTCACTGACATCGTCGTTCTCGTTGTCGCTGCCGATGATGGTATTATGCCTCAGACGATCGAAGCGATCGAGCATGCTAAGAAAGCGGAGAAGGCAATCATTGTTGCCATCAACAAGTGTGACATGCCAGGGGCTGATCCTGCGCGTGTGAAAACACAGCTGATGGAGCACGGTCTGCAACCTGTTGACTTTGGTGGTGATGTTGAATGTGTCGAAGTTTCCGCAGTTACTGGTCAGGGAATGGATGAGCTTATCGAGCTGATGGCTCTTCAGGCAGAGGTTCTTGAACTCAAAGCGAACCCACGTGCCAATGCTCGTGCTTCAGTCATTGAGGCCAGCATCCAGGCAGGTAAGGGGCCGACAGCTACCGTTATGGTCCAGGCTGGCACCTTGAAAGTAGGCGTGCCATTTATTTGTGGTCCTTATGCAGGCAAGGTCAAAACGATGCTCAACGACCTCGGCGAGCAGGTCAAGGAAGCTGGGCCAGCGACACCGGTGGAGGTCATCGGTTTCGCCGAGTTACCTCATGTAGGTGATGAGCTCGTGCAGATGAAAAATGAGCGTGCTGCCAAAAAGCTCTCTGAGGAACGCCTCGAGGAAAAACGCAACGTGCGCCTCGTTCGTCCTAAGCAAAGCCGCATGGAAGATCTTATGTCCATGGTGGAGGGTGATAACACCATTCAGCTAAAAATCATTCTCAAGGGTGATGTTCAAGGATCTGTTCAGGCGATCGAAAATGCGATCAATCAAATCAAGAGCGACAAGGTGGAGCCTCGCTTCATTAAATCCGCTGCCGGAGCTATTACCGAGAACGATATCCTCATGGCCAGCTCGTCAGATGCTGTGGTGTTAGGATTCAATACCAAGGTGGAAAGCAATGCTGTGCGTACTGCCAAGCGTGAAGGCGTACAGGTGAAGCTTTTCTCCATCGTTTACGAACTCATCGACACTGTTGAGGAGGCCATGCTCGGCTTGCTTGACCCACTTACTCGTGAGAGCATCATCGGTCACGCCGAGGTGAAGCAGGTATTTAAGGTGCGACGTGGTCGCGCTGCTGGTTGTGTTGCTAAAGATGGCAAGGTGACTCGCACATCCCACGCTCGTGTATTGCGCGGAGGTGTTCCTGTGTATGACGGTAAAATGTCTACACTACGCCGCCACAATGATGAAGTCGAGGAGGTCAAGCAGGGTATCGAGTGCGGTATTCGCTTGGGTGACTTCGATGAATACGAGGAGGGCGACATCATCGAGTGCTACATCCTTGAGAAGGTTGAGCAGACTCTCTAGGTAGCTTTTAGTAGACTGTTTTTAATCACTATTATTTAATGAGCCAGCGCCTGGATAGAATCAATGAGTTGTTACGGCGTGAAATAAGCACCGTAGTGCAACGTGATTTCGAATTCGGCGGTGCATTGGTCACTGTCAGTGGAGTGGACATCACTCAAGATTTACGCGAAGCCAAGGTCTTTGTTGGCGTGCTTGGTGGATACGGAGCGAAAGTAATTGAGCAGCTCACACAGAGAAGAGCGTTGATTCAAAGCCGTGTCGCAAAGCGAGTTGTGCTGCGCTGCACCCCCAGGCTGGACTTTCGCCTAGATACATCTGCGGCACGTGGTGTTGATATGATCAACGTGCTTGATGAAGTGGATAAGATCCCCAAGGCTCCTCCTGCTCCTGCAGACGACGAGCAGGCGTAGATGCCTTTTCTTGCAGCAGTCTTATCCAGCTTATCTAGGGTGAGCTAGTCTTTATCTTGGTTCTGATCGGGGTCTTCAATTAGTTCGCCGGGTAAGTCCTCGAGTAATTGTTGGTAGCGGGAAACGTCAAAGTCCCGCTTATCAATATACATGCGGTTGGATTCATCAGCTAGGCAGAGTGCGATAAGTTCCTTCGCTTCATCTGGGCTGATCTCTTCTTTCTCCACGAGTCTCGTGAATGCCGCTTTCACGTAGGGCGTTTGCTCTGATTCCAGTTGTTGGTTTACGGCTGGCAACAGGGATTCAATCAGTGACTGGTCATTCATAAATTAGCGTCTTTGGTCCAGGGTTGATATTGGCTAGGAACGGGGGCCTGAAAAGCCATGCGCTCGCCACTGCTTGGGTGGTCGATAACGAGTTGCCAAGCGTGCAGCATGAGTCTGCCGGGTTGCACGCATTGCCGGTTCGGTTTGGCGTAGATAGGGTCACCCAGAATAGCTGTGCCGATGTGGGTCATGTGCACACGGATTTGATGAGTGCGGCCGGTGTGAAGGTCGCATAAAATAAGGCAGGTGCCGTCATCAGCTTGATTGAGAACTCGGTAATCTGTGATGGCTGACTTGCCACTGCCGGGATTAACGACTGCCATTTTTAAGCGGTTTACTGGATGACGTCCAATGTGGGTGAAAACGGTATCCTTTTCTTTGTTAGGAGCGCTTTGCACGACGGTGAGGTAGCGCTTTTCAGTGGTGCGGTCATGGAATTGTTTGACCAGTGATTGAAGCGCCTGATTGTTTTTTGCCACGATGATGCATCCCGATGTGTCCTTATCAAGCCGGTGCACAATGCCGGGTCTTTGTGTTTGGTCAGTGGTTGCCAGCTCTCCCTTGCAGTGGTGCAGTAATGCGTTGACCAAGGTGCCGTTTGTATTGCCTGCTGCAGGATGAACCACCATGCCATGTGCTTTGTTAAGTACAATAATGTCATTATCCTCATGGAGTATTTCAAGTGGGATATCTTCTGGTTGTGCTTCGAAGGTTTCCTCCTCGGGGATGGATACTGAGATTTGATCTCCGCTGGTGACCTGTTGCTTGGCCTTTGATGTTTTTTCGTTGAGCAGTATGTCTCCAGATTTGATCAGTGTCTGAATGCGGGAGCGGGACAGCTCTGGCAGGCGGGTAACCAGAAACTGGTCTATCCGCTGGGGGTCGATGCAATCCACTTCAATCTTCACGCCTAAGATCATGGAGGACAGCCTCTGTGTTTGCAATTTAGTAATTGGAAATTAGGGTGGAGTTGTGAGCGGGTTCTCTATTGTGCAAAAACGTGCCGTCGCCTCTGCGTTTGCAGCGGTGGCTTTGCATATGCTCATACTTGGCCTGTGGATGATGATCATCATTATTGATCTGCCAATCTTTGCTTTTCAGCCCCCTGAGCTTGAGCCACAAGCAGAGCCTGAGGTGACGGTGGTCATGATTCCCTTTGTCAAAAAACCACCTCCCATGATTCGGGAGAAACCACAAGAAGAGCCACCAGAGAAAGCAGAGCACAAACCAGAACCAGAGCCACCGCTTGCAAAAGAGACAGTTGATGAAAAAGAGGCACTCGCTGAGCCGAAGCGGCGCTTTGCTCGCACATCCGCTGATCAGGAGGGTGCGCCGGATGCCGATACTGATATTCTGGGCGAGCGTGATACCCGTGCCGCCTCTGAGTTGCCAGCCACACCAGGGGCTAAGCCTAATACGCCTGCCCAGGACGGTGCCGCGCCACTTTATCCAGGGCATGTAGAAACGGTGAGTAAAAAATATCAAGAGGGATCTTTGGGGCAAGATGCGCAAGGTGAGGAGACTGAGGTTCCTCAGGAGGCAAGTGCCAGTAAGGATGATGTTCTTGCCGATGACGCGCCCCAACTTGACGTAATAGAGCCTGAGGAGGAGTCATCATCCGGGCCGAAAGACAAACATTTAGCCGTAGGTGAGGAACTTCCCGCTCCACTAGGAGATGAAGGTGACAAGCAGCTAGCAGAAGATCCTAAGGAAGAGAAGTCACCGCGCGAGCGTCCGAATGAGGGAGCGCATCAAGAGGCCGATAAAAAGAAGATAGTCGGTGGTTCCGAGCAGGAGCCCAAGAAGAGTGGCTTTCGTGGATACTCCAGACAGACGAGGGTAACGGGCTCGATCAACCGTCAGGGGACAAGCGCTCTTAATGTGAAAAACTCACCGCTGGGCCGCTATCAGGCTCTTATCAGTAAGGCGGTAGAGCTGCAATGGCGCCGAAACTGTGAGCAACACCGAGACCACATCGTACCTGGTGTGATCTCTATTCGTTTTTATGTCGATCAAAGCGGTGGGGTGTCTGGCATCAAGTTCCAGGAAGTGATCGGGGCCAACTTTATCGAGCGGGGTTTCACCCAGCGTGCTTTGAGACAAGTAGAGCTGCCTAAGATGCCAGAATCGGTGCTCAAGGAGCTTGAAGGCGAGTCCTTGGAGTTGATTTACAACTTTTATTTTTAGTGCCGTTAACCAGTGGGCAGTTCAAGCGTCAGCTTAGCCTGCATGGGTTAAAAATCACGATTTCCCGCTGGATCATTGGCAGCTAAGGGTGCATCACTTTGCCAGCAAAATTTAGTATCACAGAACATTC
>DBBL01000141.1:4712-6545 GCA_002292185.1 Akkermansiaceae bacterium UBA985
TGGAATTTTTTTAGCCAGGGCGGATGGTTTATGGTCCCGATTCTCGCCTGCTCATTGGTTGCGGTGGCAGTGGTGGTTTATAAGGTGATGACCTTGGGCAAGGGAATGATCATTCCAGTAGCATTGGAGGCAGAAGTAGAAAAAATGGCTGCTCGTGCTGAGGCGGGAGAGCTAGCCAGTCTGGAGTCTCGTTTCAGGGCAGGGGAAAGCTCGTTAGCCAGGCTATGTGCAGTCGCCTTCGATAGCGCCGACCGGCCACAGGGCGAGGTGCAGGAGGTGGTTCAATCCGCGGCACGTGAGGAGATCGTGAACATGCATAGTGGCATGCCGATTCTTGAGGTGGTTATTACCATCGCACCATTACTTGGTTTGCTGGGAACGACCAGTGGACTTGTGCTTGTCTTCGCTAACGTCGGTCAGGGTGCAGACCCGGCCATGGTGGGTCAGGGTATTGCCATGGCTCTCAATACGACGGTTGCCGGCCTTGTCGTTGCAGTGCCTGCAGTCATCGCACACAGTCACTTCAACCGTAAGATCGAGACCATGTCCGCACGCCTAGAGGTGCTCATGGGTAAGGTGGTAGCAAGGTGTCAGCAATACACGACCTTCAATCAATAATCACACATTCGCTCTGTGGAGTTTCAAAGACCAAGCCGAAAAATCCCGACGGTGCCGATCATTCCCTTGATCGACATCTTGGCGATTTTGTTGATTTATTTTGCGGTGTCGACTGACCCTAAGAATAAGCGCCCGGTGATGCATATCGAACTCGCTCTCGCCCAAGACAGCGCCACCGTCGAGGTGGTGGAGCCTGCAGCCGTGTTGTCGATCCAGGCTGACGGCAGCCTCATGCTGGACGCTACCCGCATTCACGAGGCGATGTTGGTCGATTATCTCAAAGTCTTCCGTGAAAAGTTTCCCACGCGCAAACTCGAGCTTGAGCCAGACAAAGGCATTCCGCTGGAGCGCTTTATCCAGGTGCAAAATGCTCTGATCAAGGCAGGCATCAACCCACGCGATGTGCCTTCCCGCGTGAAAATAACAGAGTCAGCCCTAAATTTAGCCCCCAAGTCAGAAAACTAAAGCAATCGATTGATCCCATGGTCCTAGAAATTACACAGTATGGTAATCCTGTCTTACGCAAGAAATGCAGCAAGATTGCAGAAGTTGATGAGCCTGTCCGTAAGCTTGCAGAAGATATGATCGAAACGATGATCGATGCCCACGGTGTTGGCTTGGCAGCCCCTCAGATCGGCAAAGATATCCGCATGGCGGTGGTGGATGTGTCTCATGACCCTGAATGTATTTCTTTTCTCAAGGTCAATGGTGCAGATGCCAAGATGGAGGATGTCATGCCCTTGGTATTTATTAATCCTGAGCTTGAGCTCGACGGCCCGCGTGAGACGGATACGGAGGGCTGCCTAAGTATTCACGATATTCAGGCGAAGGTGAGGAGGCCAAGCATCGTTAAAGCAACGCTGCCTCAGCTTGATGGCTCCGTCATTGAGCTTGAGTCTGATGGATTGCTCGCCCGCGCCTTGCAGCACGAGGTGGATCACCTAAACGGCATTCTATTTGTCGACCGCATTAGTCCGGCTTCCAAGCTCAGTGTGAAGCGTAAGCTGAAACGCTTGGGTTAGCGGTCACTTCATCAATGGCGACTGCTGAATGTGGCTTGCTGTCCAGGAGGTAAAATCACTGTGCTCTCAGCTTGCCTCATTGATTTGTATTTTCTAGAGTTAGTTCGTGGCAGAGAAACACGAAGGAAATTACGACCAGCTTGAAGGGCTTAGCGTCCGTGTTGATGATGTCATCTACATGCCCACACTGGAT
>DBBL01000109.1 GCA_002292185.1 Akkermansiaceae bacterium UBA985
AGTCTACCTACCTGAGGGCGGTCATCGTGATATAACGGTTAGTTTGGCTCCGCGTTCCAATCCATCATTTAACAAGTTCAATTCACAAAATGCCGGAAGTTCTTTTGAGAGGGTTTTTACATTGACGATTTCTCAGAATGTCACTGCCGATGATGAGATGGCATTGTCTACCGTAGAGGGAGTAAACAACTAAAAGATGAGTGAGCATTACAGGCAACCAATCGCGGTGTTCGGCTTCATTTTGCCGATTGCGGTGATGACTATTTTGGCTGGCGGGATGTTATTCTACACCTCATCCGTGAACAATAAATTTGCCTCAAAGAAGAGGGCGTATGACGTGTCTCAGGAAGCCAAGCGTCAAATCATGAAGCTTCGCAGCGAGGTTGAGACCAACAAACCCAAAATGGATACCTGGGACAAGTTGTTGCGCACGGAAACGAGGGGTACATTTCTTGAACATTGGAAAAATGCGGCGAAAAACTTCAGCGGTAAGGAATTAACGAAGTCATCGCGTAGTTGGATTAACTACAGTGAGGGCCTTGGCAAGGGGGTTTCGCAGCCATCCAGCCAAGTGATTATGTCGTTTGTAGGTACCTACAGAGCGATGCAAACCGCGTTGATGAGGTTAGAGACAGCGCTGCCAACGATGCAGCTAGATTCACTAGATATAAAGCCAGACGGCAATGGTAGGGGAGTTAATTTTACAACTACGTACACAGTATGGACATTAAGATAGGCATCATCACCCTCATGCTTGCTGTGGTGATACCCGCCGCATGGGCGCAAGAATTAGAGTCAGATAATCGGGCTGGAGATGCCGAGGTGGCTCATGCCATCACGAGCTCTCGATTGCTGATGGGGGAGCAGAAAGCAGAATGGATAGAATCCATGCGTAAGAAACTTACCATTTCGACAAGGCTTACCGGTCCGTTTGGCATGCTTCAAGACCTTGATGCCACAGCGATTAAACCTCGAGAAAAGAAGGTCGAAAAAGGAGCGTTTCTTGAAGCCATAGGGGCGATCAAAATCAATACGGTGATGCCTTCAGACAATAAATTTACCAGCCGCTCACGTGAATTCTCTGTAGGAGATCAATTTCCCATCATCAAGAACCAGCGTCAATTTAATATCGAAGTCATGGAGATTAATACAAAGGGTATTGTCTTCAAGAATGTCGATACCGGCGAACAAGTGAGAAAGAATCTTAATGATTTACCAGCAGGGATGAAAAAAAGCAGCCATTTAGATGCGATCCCCGGAGTTTTTCCAGCCGACAAGAAGAATGCAATGCCGCTCGATCTTGATCGATGAACCATCACACGCAATTACAAGATAATCTCAAAAACAAACAAAACAAACATGATAACCATGAAAAAGAACATCAATAAACTACTGCTGGCATTAGCTATCTTGTGCATTTCACACGCGGCTTCTGCACAAACAGAATCAGTTGAGGTGGTAGTATCTGAGAGCAAGCCGGCAGCCACAGTTATCATTAATCCTGCGCCAGCTGAAGCGGGCGACGTCTCCGCAGAGGCTGACAATGTCAATGATGCCGGAGCTAATGAAGAGCAAAGCAATCCGATTGAGGCTGAGGAAGGTGGGTTTTTAATTAAGGATGCCAATATCAATGATATTTTTCAGCTTCTCGCCAAGCGCTCAGACAAGCAATACTTCCACAACAATAAACTCAATACCGTGGATTTTCAGGTGACAGGCCATCTTAACGGTGACGTAGACCCACTTAAGCAAATGGAGGAACTAGCCTTCCAATACGGACTTCGCATGTATGTGAAGGGCAATACGGTGTATGCGATGATGAGTGATCAGCTGAGCAATCTTCCCGCTAAAGAGTGGACCTATTCGCTGAACTACTTACGCCCCACGGACATTGAGCAGATTAAAGCCCTGATCCAACCCATGCTGAGTGTTGGGCGCGGTATTGTGAACTATGAGCCGAAGACCAATACCATCATCGTGATTGATACGATGAGGCATATTGAGATGGTTGAGAAGCTGCTCAAGAAGATCGACAAGCCAAAGGGTCAGATTGTTGTTGAGGTGAAGATTTTACGTGTGAATAACAGTGAGGGTTCACAAACTGGGGTAGACTGGTCATCATCTCTTGGTGACGCTGGAGTTTCATTATCTGTTGCCCGTGATCTCAACTCAGTATTTGGTATATCGAGTCCTGTTGGGGGAGGAGGTGATGACGAGAGTTCAGGCCCTGATTTTTCAGCGGCTAACATCGTGCTGAGTCCGTTGCAAATTAGTGGTGTGCTTAGGGCACTCAATGACAACAATCTTGTGACACAGAAGTCTAACCCGGTAGTCATTACTGAAGACAATGAAAAGGCATCCATCTCGCTGATTGATCGGGTGCCTATTATCACAACCACGACCAACATAGGCTCGGGTAATACATCTGAGGCGGAGGAGGTTCGCTACACGATTGACGCTTCGGATTCAACAGATCCCGAGACAACACGTGAAATCGGCGTGACGATTTCAGTGACACCGAGCCTGTTGCCAGATGGAACTATCAGGATGCAGATGCGCCCCAGAAATGCCCAGATTACCGAAAACATTGTGACGAAATCGGGCAACGTTTACCCTCGTGTGAGTGAGGCGACGATTCAGTCCATTGCCAGAATTCCTGACGGGCACTCGCTGATCATCGGTGGTTTTTATGGTGAGGTGGAAAGCAAAGGTGACAACAAGATACCAATACTCGGTGATATTCCTATCCTCAGCTTCTTCTTTAAGTCGAAACAAACTCTGAAGGAAAAATCGAGCCTCGTTTTTGTTGTGACTCCGACCTCGTACAATCCTTCCTGTATCAAGAGTCATAAAAAGGCAAGTGATCGTGTGAATTTCAGGACTTCCCTCGGTGAATAGAGGGGTGAAGGATGGCTGAGTGAATAGAATCTCTCCGCCTAGACCCTGCATGAAGAACCGCAAACAATGAGTATACAGCCACAAGACCAAGGAGATGAAGAATTGCCATTTGAGCAAGATCTTTTGTCTAATGTGGTGCCTTCATCCGCGGATGAGCCTGCGCACAGAGAGGGTTTCTCGGTCGTTAATCAGGAGGTTCCAATTGCGCTCGAGCATGCATTGATACGCACCTTGGCGATGCTGCAGCAGCATGATCTTGCCACTGCGGAGGATTGCAATCAGGTAGCAAAAATGGTCAAGCGTGATTGGCTTTCCGGAAAAGGAGCTGATCCTATTGATTATCTTGCTAAATTGAGTTCTGGAAGCAGTGAGATGATTGATGCAAGTGTTGAGACGATCTCTATTAAGTTGGCGGAAACTCTTCCGTTTATACCGACTCGGGTGCCCTTCGCAGGTAAGCTTATAAAGCCTGCGGCGCTCTATGAAAAAAATCCTGATATTGAGTTAATGTGTAGGCTGATGCGTGTTCCGGTTGCTTATGCTGAGGATCTCGATGTATTGGCATTAGCGTCAATCAACCCCTATTTTATGGACGCGTTATCAGCGGCGATCTCAAACTACACAATGGAACGTAACGGCACCCAGCCGATCATTAGCATCATAAGGCTTGATTACGCTGGCTGGGAGACGATGTGCATCAAGCATTTCAGAGAGGAGCTAAAGCATGATTGAATTTGACGGCATACGTTTTAACTCGCTGATAAGTAAACGCATTATGCAGGTGCTTGTTGATCATGACCAGTCCCTCAAGGATATTGATCATGGCCAGCTTGGGGCAAAGGTTACCAAGATCGAGTTCATGGCAGCTGTAGCTAAGGTCAATAACATGCCCTTTTT
>DBBL01000097.1 GCA_002292185.1 Akkermansiaceae bacterium UBA985
CCCAGGAAACCAGTGAAGGCTGGGATTACTCACTTGAACAAGGTATGCGTGTGGTCTTCATGGAGGAGTTCACGGCGCTGGGAGTAAAACAGGTCATTGATGAAGCCCGGAGGTTAGTTGGCGATCATCCGACTTACATTTCTTTTGATGTCGATGGCCTCGATCCGGTATACGCACCCGGTACAGGCACCCCAGAAATTGGCGGCCTCACCACCATAGAAGCGATGGAGCTTTTGCGTGGGCTGCGCGGTTTCAATCTGATAGGTGGTGACGTGGTGGAGGTTGCGCCACCCTTTGACCCCAGTGGTAATACCGCCCTCGTGGGCGCCACTTTGATGTATGAGATTTTATGTCTGTTGGCCGAAGCAAAAGCTAAAGAAAAATCGCCATAACCAGTCGATTCAACGCAGTTATCGCCCATCAATCTGTGCTTCAGTGCCGCACAATTCCAGCAAGGTCTTCTCAAGCGCCACAATGAGCCAGTCACGTTGCCCCTTCGTGATCACAGGATCACGATAGAACAAGTAATAACTGCCCGAACAAACTAAACAACCTGCGAATAGGCCAGCATGCTGCGGCATCGGTTTAATATTTTTCTCAATGTTGTCAACAGTCGCGCAAGACGATTGGACGCACACTCCTGCCAATCGGGTTTGAACACGTTGAATCAAACACCCTGAGGGACCTGCTTTGAGCTAGGTTTATCTCTTGGCGTCAGAACGCTGGGAAAGTAAGTCAGCAAGTAGGCTTTTGACGCCCGCCCGGCCTCGATACTCATGTGCTCTGTAATCTCGTCATTGCGCAGCACTGAAAGTGTGAAAAACAGATCGATGATTTCTACAACGTGAAAAAAGATTTCATTAGCACGAGGAATCTCGGGCAGATAAAAATGATCATTTATCGCATTAATCAAGATCTGACCGATCACTTCATCGTTGAGGCGGTCCGACAATTTGATATCGGCGGGAACTCGTGCCCCAATAATTAACTGCCTGTAGGCCCCACTGGCTTTGTAGAAACGATGTGCTCGATCAATCGATTCATCAATGATGCTCAACCACCCATCTTCCGCCGAGACCCGGTATGGCTTTGATAATTCAGCATCCAACTCATCAGAGAAGCGCTCTCCCAGCGCTTGGTAAACCGCCGTAACATTGGGGAAAAAGTGGTAGGCAGAACCTGTAGGGATACCAGCATTTGCGGCAATATCGGCCAGAGACAGCGCATCCATTGCATGGGATTCGAGTAGGAATCTAGCCGATTCGATCAGTTGCTGCCGGCGCTCCCGCCCCCGTGCCTGAGTGGCTGACTGGCCTTTTTCTGCTGTTTTCATCACAAATAAGCTTCCACAACTTAGCGCTCTTAAAACTCGTTAACTCGAAAAAATTTGAAGTTAAAAATTTTATGACCCATACTATTTCAAATAAATGTCATAAAACTCAAATTAATTCGAGTTAAGATCTGCTAACAAACCCATGCCATCAGATTAGGTGGCTTTACTACTTCAGGCGGTAGAACTCGAAATTCGACGGGCCTAGTGAGGATGATCTATCACCATGATTGAATCTGCAAACAGTCCATCGCCGCAAGCATTCGGGTTTAATGCCCTCAGCGACGCCTTTATTAAAGACCCCCTGCCTTTCATGACCAAGGGCTTGTCAGAACACCCGATTGTAAAGCATGACGTCACCCTAGACCCGGTCTACAGCATATTTCGCTACGAAGATGTAAAGCGCGTCCTGCTTGACTGGGAAACGTTCTCAAGCGAACCCATCAATACTGATCTCGATGCCCTCAACCTGGGCCGGGCCACCGAAAACTTCATTTTGATGAACCCACCGCGTCACACCCGGCTTCGTGGCTTGGCCCAGCAGGGGTTTTTCCCCAAGGTGATTAAGAAATTTCTTCCGCGAGCCGAACAAATTGCCAAAGAACGCTTCGAATATGCCCTGAAGGTGGATGAGTTTGATCTGGTTAACGACGTCTCGTCGCAACTCACCATCGGCATGATTACAGGCATTTTAGGTTTGCCCGCTGATGACTGGTCTATTGTGCGTGATTGGACAAATACCATGCAACGCAACACGATGGCGTCGTTTTGGCTCACTGAGTGGGACGACGAGAGGGCTGACAGCGTAGTCAGAGTTACACAGGAGATGGCTGACTATTTTCACGATCACCTTAAATTCTTACGAAAAAATCCACAGGATGACAATATCCTATCGACCCTAATGACAACCGAGCTCGATGGCGAGCGCTTTAGTGACGAAGAAATTGAATCTACTGCAATGCTCTTATTGCTGGCTGGGAATGAAACCACCACGAACCTGATCACAAATTTTATTCGCTGCATGGTTCGTTACCCCTCTCAATTTGAGCTCCTCAAAAAAGACCCCAACCTGATTGATGCGGCCATTGAGGAAACACTGCGCCTTGAACCCTCTTTGAGAATGACTATACGCAGCGTTTGCAAAGACGCAGAATTCCATGGCGTCACGATTCCTGCCGGTAATTCTGTAGCTTTGTGGTTCCTTGCGGCCAACCGTGATCCCAGTGTTTTCGAAAAGCCCAATAACTTTGATATTACAACCAAGCGCCCCCGACATCTGAGTTTTGCAGGCGGTCCGCACTTTTGCCTGGGTGCACCACTGGCGCGTATGGAGGCCCGCGTTGCGGCAAACACGCTATTGCAGCGAGTAAACCAGATTGAACTGCTAGGTGATCCTCAAATGTCTGATAACGGCAACCTCAATAATATTTTGTCATTGAAGGCGCGTTTTCACGGTTTATAAAGGCGTAACAAGCTATGACACACGACCAGACTGTGATCGGTTATTGCGACCCTCTTACTGCACGACCAGGAGAAACCGTTGCCTTTAAAGTCAGCACAGAAACTGAAGCTCCATATCAAGCAGATCTCGTGCGCTTGCGAAATGCCGATACCCTAACTGACGCTAACCGTTTTTGTGAAAGGTCTATTG
>DBBL01000148.1 GCA_002292185.1 Akkermansiaceae bacterium UBA985
CATATCACCGAGGAAATCAACTCTCAACTGCCCATCGCAAACTCCAAAACGATGCTATGCAATCAAGACTGGCCTACATACAACGAAGCCTACCTCGTCGAAGACGAAGTCGAAATCGTCGTTCAGGTCAACGGCAAGCTGCGCGGTAAAATTACTGTCGCAAAAGATGCCTCAAAGGATGAGATTGAAGCCCTCGCCCAGCAAGACGCCAACGTGATTCAGCATACCGAAGGAAAAACCATTCGCAAAATCATTGTGGTACCCGGCCGCCTGGTTAATATTGTGGCGAACTAGCTCTCCAGGCTTCAGCAGAGCTTGTCCTCAATATCTTGCTCTTGTCGGTCATGCTTCCGCCTATCTGTTTTTTATGCTTGGCAGAAGATAACTCACTTATCATGATTGATCTCCGTTATTTCTCCTCGCCTTTTTCGTGACCTCTTTACAGGGACGTTCATCCCGCCCATGTCACTAAAAAACGGTAATTCCCAGTAACCCGCCCAAACGATGCATCCAGCAACTCCCGCTTACTTCAAAAAATCCATTTCCAAACAGCTACGCATGACTCTTGCGATCATGTTTCACGTGTTAGTGTCTCTGGCAGGCGGGTGGATGATCTCGACGTCCGCCTCCGCGAACATCATCACTGATAATTTTTCTACCAGCACGATCAACTACGATGTTGTCCGGCTCAAGGAAAGTGACATTGACGGTGGCTGGCAAGCTAACTCGGACCAGCAAGCCGGCCAGGGTTACCCGCAGTCTGCTTGGACAATCTCCGGTGGAACGCTCAGCAATGCCAGCCCGGACAACAACAGCAGCGGTGAAGGTGGTGTGGCCCAGGTGATCTCGGTTACCGGAGACGGAACTGACCTTGTGTTATCCTTCGATTACACCAACAGCGGCAACGACACTCTCCATGTTCATCTCTGGGGCTTCACCGGTGTGTTATCCGGTGATAACGACAACCTCGGTAATTTTCAGGCTAGCAACGGTCACTACTACAACAACGCTGAGGACGTAGACGGACCTGGCAATGTCAACACCTACAACCTCAAGGACGGGTCTAACCCGGCAGGCGGCTCACCCGCCAATGCTCTTGCTACATTAACTGGCAGCGGCACTTATTCGGTCACCATTCCGCTTGCCGACCTGGGTATTGCCGGTATCAGCAAGCTTGGTGATTTCAGCTACCTGAGCCTTGCTTTCACCCGCAACGTCGGATCCAGCCCTGGGAGCACAGGTATCGACAATCTGGGACTCCGCTACGAGCCGGTAGCACCACCGCCGCCGCCACCATCCCCGGAACCCGCCCAGTTACGCAATTACGGCTATCTCTATTTCGAAAACGGCTATCCAACGACCTTAAATACCCGGCGTCCACAAAGCGAGGCCAACGTGGCTGCCCGCGCCAACCCGGACCTGGTATTTCAAACCGGTTACTTCAGTCTGCTCTTTGATTGCAACGACATTAATCTGAAAGGCTACAACGGCCTTGCCGGGTCTGATTACCGTTCCGCTCTCGATGAGGATGTAAGCACTTTCACCCCTGCTCAAAACCTCTTGTTGCGGGTTTATCGTGATGGCATCGCCTATGACTGCGTTAGTGCGGTGGTAGCAGGTAATGGATTTAACAATGTTCGTCTCATCGAGAACGGACAATACGTGCAACGCATCGATCACCTCGGCCTCGTATTCCGCGCAGCCAATGGTGACACGCTGGTGACTGACCCAAACTGCCGCCTTGAAATCACCGCCTGGCCGGACCGCGTCACCTTGTTTCTCGATTTTTCGGCGGAGACTATCAACCCGATCACACGCACGACCATTCAAGTCATTTCACCCAACGGCACCGCCCATCTGGCTGACACTCTGGCCAATGAAGTTCGCTTGAGCCTGAAACCGCAAGAAGACCTGAAGCTGGGAACACTCAATCCGGCCCAATATATCACCACGGCTACCAACCTTCAAAACAACTCGCCCCTGGCAGTCAGTTTCGATGCTGATACCCACGCCTTCCACATCGATGTGCCCGCCGCTGGGGTTTCCTACCCGGCTGACACCAACCGCATCGACGAGTATCTGGTGGAAGTCACCAACCCGGCCGAGACCAAGGCAAACATTCCACTTGTTTTTGACCAACCAATACCACGCAAAATCACCGGCACGGTGATGCTGCTTGCTGATGAGACCGATGGGCGGCCACTGGGTATCCCTGTCCAGATCTCAAAAAACTGGCATCGTGATGCGGCCAACCCAACCACCCACGAAGGTTCATGGCTACGAGGATCAACAATGCTGACCCTTGAACCAGGTGAAACCCGCCGTTTCAAGTTACGCGTCATCTATGGCTACTGGGGTGGCGCCGGTGCCGTCTCTCACGCCCAGCTATCGCTCATCGGCTGGGGTGGCAACTGGAAATGGGAAGAGAGTGCACTCGGCGCCTGGGGAGAATCCATCACTTTTGATCCAGCCCAACATATTGCCGGATCATTCATGGGTGACATCCGGCCAACGTTCACTGATTCGTACTCAGCCAACGGCCCCACCCACGGCTGGACTGAAAACTGCGGCGGTGCTGATTTCCTACTCTACCGTGACAACGCCAATACCTACCGTTGGGGCAAACGCCTCAAAACTTGTTTCCACCGCACGGGACCTAACATGACTGAGGTGATCTACGGTGGTGTGACTGACGACGAGCGAATTCGCTTCACCTACACTGCCCGCTCAGTATCCACTCACGACTACCATCGGCGCTTCAGCAAGTATCGCTACGAGTTCCTCGATGACGTAATCTCACCACAACGGCTGGTCTTCCACCAGATGGCAGCCGACTACTACATGGTTCCGAGCTACACCAATTATTATCTCGGCGATGAAAGCGGATTGTTAGAAAGTCGGGCGATCAATGCCGGCGGCAACAGCTATAAGGATTCGCCGATCGCGTTCGATGGCAAATGGCTGAGTATTGATGACACCACGGGCGGCGGCAAGCCAGCCAAGGCCTTGCGTGGACTGATGTCCTTGTCATCAACTCTTAACGAGACTCCTCTACCTGTTTACCTACATACCTACGGCCGCACCTGGGGCTCCAGCACCATGTTGTTTGATCTGGCTGGCGCGGCAGTGACGGATTCCTACAATGCAGGTGACGTGGTCACCGGAGAGCTTGAATTTGTCATGCCACCACAACACCGAGACAACTACTGGGGTGGTGACGCCGAGCTAATCAGCCGCCTCACATCCTATGGTGACACTTCTTGGGAGCCAGTAAGGGATGAGTGGGTGCACAATGTTCAGTTAGACGTTTCAGTGCAGTCTGGAACCCTGATGCGTAATTACCCCATGGAGATCCAACCTGAAACGAGTAGTAACGTGCTTGCGGATTTCACCCTTAACGGCGGGGGGATCGGACACGTGCCAGTCACCATCAAGGGGGCGGCAGCAGGCCAGGAGCTCAAGGTTCAAAGATGGAACGATGGTATCTGGAGCGAGCTTGAAGGGGTTGATCTCATCAATAACGCCTATTACCAAGGGTTTTTAAATCCGGACGGATCGATGGACTATGTCTTTAGCATCCCACGCCCGTCCTTGGACCTGAACGCGGCCTGGCGGGTTCGAGTGGTGAATACCCTCGCACCGGAAACATTCACCTTGAGCTACACGGCCGGACCTAACGGATCCATCAGTGGTGCCAGCCAGCAAGTAGTCGAATACGGGACCGATAGCTCCGCGGTTATCGCCGTGCCAAATGCAGGTTACCATTTCGTCGACTGGTCTGACGGCAGCACGGTCAACCCACGCATCGATAGCGGCGTGATCGCTGAGATTAACGTCAGTGCTAACTTTGCGATCGACACCTTCACGCTCAGTTACACAGCTGGGCCTAACGGATCCATTAGCGGCCCCAGCTCGCAGCTTGTCGAATACGGGTCGGGCGGTTCGGCAGTGACGGCAGTGGCAGATTCAGGCTACTATTTCGTAGACTGGTCGGACGGCAGCACGGATAACCCGCGCACTGATACCGGTGTCATGGGTAATGTTGGGGTTACCGCTAATTTTGAAGTCGATCCGCCACTCAGTGATTTGGCCAACACTGAGATCACCTTGCTTGGCACCATCTCTGCGGGCGCGATTACCGATACTCATACCAGTGACAATACTTACCAGATACTTACCGAGACAGAAAGCGGAGGTAAGCGTAACCGGCGTCGCTCCCAGCTTGAGCACAAATGGATTTTCGACGTCACTGGTGGTGAGCTAGTCACCTTTTTTGTGGAAGCCCACCATACCGTCAACGACGAGGGCGATGATTTCCTCTTCTCCTATTCCACTGATGACATCAACTACACGGACATGCTCACCGTGACGAAAACTGCGGATGACAACTCGAACAACTTTTTCGTATTACCAGGAGATCTGAGCGGCACAGTTTACGTCCGAGTGATAGACACCGATCGCACCCAAGGTAACAGAGCTTTGGATAGTCTCTACGTCGATAGCTTGTTCATTGTCTCAGAGACTGCCACCGAACCTCCAACGGGAGCCACCGATCCCGATCCTGGTGATGGAGCGGTCAACGTTCCTGTCAATGCGGAGCTTAGCTGGATGCCGAGCCTGCTAGCAGCTTCCCATAACGTGTATTTCGGGGCCAACCCCGTGCCAGGGGCTACTGAGTTTCGAGGTAACCAAACTGCAAACACTTACACACCCAGCCCTCTGGAATATGATACCACCTATTACTGGGCGATTGATGAGCTAAATGGCGCGGGAACAGCCAGCGGGCCTGTCTGGTCATTCACCACCGGCGGTGCCTCGCCTGAAATTTATGTCTCTGCAATTGATATCGGTGTGCAACGCACGGGCAAGAGTTATCGTGGTGTAGCCACAGTAACTATCATCGACAGCAGAACCGGCCAAGCCATGGCTGGCGCTACCGTTCAGGGTGATTTTAGCGGTGTGTTTAGCCAATCTGTGAGCGTGGTCACTAATAGCTCAGGTCAAGCTGTCCTGACCACCTCTGCCAAGGAACGCTTACCGTTTAGTTACACCTTCACAGTCACCGGAGTCAGCGCAAGCGGTTACCTCTATCAATCGGCAAATAATGTGGAAACATCGGATAGTGGCAATTTTTAGATTTTTTATGTGAGAAATGCTTTCTAGGCCGCGTGACCAAGCAGAGCTATAGCCACTGGTAAAATTATCGTTGTGCCAGGCCGTCTTATCAATATTGTTGCCAATACGATGAAGGTAGAAAAAGTCAAATACGCGCTCTGGGCAGCAGATTGGGAACGATGCCTCCACTTCTATCGTGATTTGTTCGATGGTGAGGTCAGTTTTGCCTCAGAACCATGGAGTGAAGTCGTCATTGCGGGAGCAACCATTGGGATCCACGGAGGTGGTGAGGGCAAGCGCACCTGGACGGGACTCAGCTTCCGTGTCGATGATCTTCACGAAGGAATCGTCCGGCTCAAAGAGCACGGAGGCGCACTCACCAGAGAGCCAACCGACACTCCCGAGGACCCACTTCACCTTGCCATGTGTGTCGATCCTGACGGCAATGAATTCATGATGACCTGCAGCCGCCCGGCTAGCTAAATGACTCATTGTCCAACCATCCCTGACAACTGATCATTGATATGTCCCTCACCAACAAAACAGCCCTTGTCACCGGAGCTTCCTCTGGTATCGGCCGTGCCGTATCGAATCAGCTACTCGATTCTGGAGTCAAGGTTCTTGGCCTCTGCCGTGATACGTCCAAACTTCCCAAGGGCGTCGAGCCCATCGCCTGCGATCTCACTGAGCCCGCCGAAATTGATAAGGTCTTTGCGTCACTGAGCCACCTCGATATCCTCGTCAACAACGCAGGGCTCGCCTTGCTGTCACGCATTGCCGACGGCAACCCCGCCGATTGGGAAACCATGTGGCAGCTAAACGTGCAAGCACTCACCATTTGCTGCCAAAAATCCCTCGCTCTGTTTCCTGAATCCGGCGGCCAGATCATCAACACCTCCAGCATGAGCGGCCATCGTGTGCCCCCCACTGGCGGATTCTACTCACCCACCAAGTTTGCGGTGCGCGGCATTAGTGATGCCTTGCGTTATGAACTTCGGGCTGACGGCAACCCCACCCGTGTCGCCACCGTCTCCCCTGGTTTCGTAGACACCCCCTTACTCGATGACTATTTCAAAGGACGAGAGGATCAACTTGCCCAAACGCGCTCGAGTATGCGCTTGCTTCAGCCCGAAGACGTCGCCAGCTCTGTGTTGCATATCCTCAACACCCCACTGCACGTGGAAATCACCGACATTCAAATGCGTAGTGTCGATCAGAAAGCTTAGACCTCCTAGATCTACTGATTACTTGTGTAGGGTAAGGTAAACGCTGGCAAGCTTCACAGCTTCACCGATCCCGGGTCAAATACCTCAGGGTCGTAATCATCGTCCATCCACTCAGCATAGCCAGCAAGGCATTCCTTGTAGCCAAAGGATCCTCCGCAGTCTTCTGGCGGGCAGGCTCGTTCGCCGCCCAGCATCTTAAGCGTGTTCTCACCTTCCTTTTTTTCTTCGATGACAAGTTCGTGCGTCCAGTCATCAAAAAAATCATACCGATACATCAGCCGAACAGGTAATTTACGCCGCCCTGCAAACTGCGCGATCGTGATATCCTTTTCATCGGTAAATTCATCTCCAGGCCCTACTTGCTCATTGGTATTGGCAATCACTTGCTTGAGGTGGCGGCCCTTGCCATAACGAAACTGATGGGCCTGCTCATCATTCCAACCCATCGCCTTTTGGATAATCTGATGCAATTCAGAAAAAGTGGCTGTCTCGGGCACAGAAAACCTTCGCCACACCTGCGGGTCGGTTTCATAGAGGAAAATTTTAAGAATGTAAGAGTTCATAGAAAAACGTATTAATCACCTTGATGCTGAAATACACGGAAAATTTTCCATGCATACAGATTGCTCGACGACCCAATGACTAGTCAAACATGCTCTTCAGATCGGCAAAGAAGTTATCCGTCTCCTCCTCGGTAGCCTCGGCTCCCATGATATCATCGTAGTCGTGCTGCTCAACGTATTTGTCATCTAGCTCCATCAAAAACTTACTCGCCTCGCCGGCTTGCTGCTGACCCCATTTTGTCCTTACAGAACACCAGGTCAACGTGCAGCGGTCCTGAGCTCGGGTGATGCCCACATAGAGCAACCTGCGCTCCTCGTCAGACGTGCCCTCTTCAATACTTCTTTTGTGGGGAAGTATGCC
>DBBL01000012.1:0-3291 GCA_002292185.1 Akkermansiaceae bacterium UBA985
GCGGTAGGCGGGAAAACGCTTCAAAGAGACTGCATTGTATGGGCCGGGTTTAGGCCAGCCCTTTGGTAGTGGCGCCTCAGCAACATACTCTGGTTTTGCTGAGACTTCAGATGCTCCTTGAGCACCGTTAGTCTGAGAAAAATACAGGGTCAGAACAACAAGTGGCGGCACGCTTATACAGAGAATTTTCATCATACGGGTCATAGAATAACCCTCATAACCTCCGCGCATAAACGAAGTCCGTCAATGCCTATTTCTCATAGGCAGAGCTCGACGTGACATGCCAGCACGTGACAGCTCGTGCCAGCTCGTGCCAGGCTGCTTGCCCGGCTTGAACCACCCAACGTGTATCAGGCTAGTGCTTAAAGTGACGATGGCCGGTAAAGACCATAGCGATGCCTGCTGCGTCAGCGGCGGCGATCACCTCCTCATCACGGATAGAGCCTCCGGGCTGGATACACGCCGTAGCACCGGCTTCGATCGCAGCATTAAGTCCATCAGCAAATGGAAGCATCGCATCGGATGCCATGATGCTGCCCTTTAGAGACAATCCAGCTTCGTTCGCTTTCCACACAGCAATGCGGGAAGAGTCAACACGACTCATTTGTCCTGCACCAATTCCCAGTGTGCGATCCATGCCTGAATAAACAATGGCATTGGATTTAACGTGTTTGACGACCCTCCAACCGAAGCGCATTGCTCTGATTTCATCCTGTGTTGGCGGACGCTTGGTGACAACACGCTCTTCGATATTATCGAGACCTAAGGCAGTGTGGTCACGCCCCATCACCATCAGGCCTCCCGGAGCGGAACGAATAACAGGGTCTTTTCTGACCGCTTCCCACGCATCGCTGTTAATCTTGATCAAACGTAAGTTCTTCTTCTTTTGCAGGATGGCACGAGCCTCAGGCTCAAAGTCAGGCGCGATGATCACATCCGTGAAGATCGAGGAGATGATGCGAGCGAGTCCTTCCGTAAGGGGGCGGTTGACAACGATCACACCACCAAACGGGGCCTGCGTGTCTGTCTCATAGGCGAGCTGCCAGGCCTTGCGTAAATCATCATCATGCTGACCAAGGCCACATGGGTTGGTGTGCTTAAGAATTCCCACCGTTGGCCGAACGAAGTCGGTGATCAGCTCGGATGCAGCCTCAATATCAATGACATTGGTGTAGCTGAGCTCCTTGCCCTGTAGTTGAGTAAAGACGTTGCTGAAATCACCATACAGCGCGGTTGGCTGGTGCGGATTATCACCATAGCGCAGCTCCTGATCGAGTGGCAGGCTGATGACAAACTGAGATCGAGTTCCTTCTCCCGCTTGAGAGAGGTAATTGGTGATCGCGGTGTCGTAGGTAGAGGTGCGTAGAAACACTTTCAGCGCCAGCTCCTCACGCAGCTTGTGAGAGGTGTCACCATCGTGTTCATCCATCTCAGCAAGTACCCGATCATAATCCTTGGGGTCGGTCACCACGGTCACTGACTTGTAGTTTTTTGCCGCGCTGCGCAGCATGGAGGGACCACCGATATCAATATTCTCAATGGCTTCCTCGAGGGTAACATCTTCCTTGGCTACGGTTTCTTCAAAGGGATACAAATTAACAACCACCAGATCAATCGGCGGAATGTCATGCTCTTTCGCCTGCTTGAGGTGCTCCTCATCATCACGCTTATGCAAGAGGCCACCGTGCACTTTGGGGTGTAGTGTCTTAACGCGTCCCTCGAAGAGTTCAGGAGCGCCGGTGAACTCGGAAACATCGATGACCGTGAGGCCAGCCTCGCGAAGTGTTTTGGACGTGCCTCCCGTAGAGAGCAGTTCGATACCGTGTTTATCCAGTCCTTTAGCGAAGTCGACCAGACCGGACTTATCGGAAACAGAGAGTAGAGCGCGTTGAATAGCCATAATGTGTTATTGGTAATATCCCTTGAATGCGGGGTCACTGAACTACCCTCAGCAGCTATTGGGAGCAAGCCGAATGTGTCAAGATAGCCTATTTCCAACCTGATCGCTTGATTCCTCGGGGGTGGGGGCTTCCTCTTTGAACCATTTCCAGAGAACTCCATCCACCGGCCCAAGCAGCCATGCCAGCACAAATAATACACCACCACTCACCACAACTGAGGCTGCCATATTGGAATTAAACCAGACATGCAGGTACAAACCCCCTATCGCCGAAAACAAAGCATGCAGTGCTGCAATCAGCAGCATTACCTTGAGGCGGTAACTGCACAGGTAAGCTGCGGCCCCTGGCAAAATCAGTAATGCGATCACTAAAATAGCACCGACCGCCTGAAATGCGGCAACAACGATAAAGGACACCACAAACATCATGCCATAATGAATCACAGCGGGTCGGTAACCAAAAGATGCGGCGAGATCAGCATCAAATGAACTCAACATCATCACCCGGCAGAAAAAGAACAATAGCACCATGGTAACCAAAGCCACCCCAGCCATGACCAGGACAGGTGCGGGCACCATCAGCCCAAAGAGCGCTAACCGATCATCCTCCAGCAAGAGCCCCAAGCGGCCATGCAAAACACACTCGAGATCGAGGTCTACATTTTTACCCAGCAATAACTCCATCAACAAAACCCCGAGGGCAAAGAGCGCCGTGAATGAGATACCCGTAGCAGCATCCTGCTTCACTCTGGTCCACTTGTGAATCAGCTCGATAATGACGGTGGATGCCAAACCTGCTAGCCCCGCACCGACAATGAGCCAAGGCGAGGACAGATCCCCCGTTATATAAAAGGCAATAACCACACCCGGGAACACACTGTGACTGATCGCATCACCGGTGAGTGCCATGCGACGCAAAATCAAAAACGAGCCCATCTGCGAGCACGGCAAGGCGACAAAAAAGGCCATCAAAATTAGCCAAAGAGCTCCAATGCCGAGAACGTCCCATGGCAAGGTGATGTATTCGATCGTGTTCATCAAAGGGTGGCAAGAGGCTGGGCAACCAGGTGTGTTGGCTGCGGGATGGGTTTACCGTGCGGATCAAGCTCGGGGAAATCAAGATGCTGCTCAAGTTGGCGAACAATGCCGGGCTCCAGGATATGCTCTATCTTCTCTGCATCCTCATGCACATGGTCTTCGGCATAGTCAGCTTCATTGGTCAAATAGAGCTCCCATAGACGGTGATTACGCACAATTTCCATCGCCCGCTTCCAGCCCAAGCGGCTTAAGTGCAAAGAGACACCATCCTCAGCCATATCAATAAAGCCACGGCTCAGCAGAGCCTTGCAATCCCTCCTCACCACATCCTCAGTCAGTCCCCTCTTGCGAGC
>DBBL01000012.1:3306-7944 GCA_002292185.1 Akkermansiaceae bacterium UBA985
TTTTCCCTCCTGACACGCATCCGGCGCCTCAAGGTCCGCAATACCTTCGACAATACTCCGTGCCGAGGAGCTACGAGGTAAACCACCGCAAACAGCGCAGTGGCTGACAAGGCGATTACCGGACCCGTGGGCAGTCCATTGACCTCAGCCGAGACAAGGCCGCCAGCAAGCCCGGAAAGCACGCCGAATAACACTGACAAGAGCAACATGCGGTCAAAGCGATCGGTAAGAAGATAAGCCGCCGCCGCTGGCGTGATCAGCATGGCAGAAACCAGCACTACACCCACCGCCTGCAATGCCACCACCACCGAAAAGGTCAGCAAAAAGTAAAACACCCCATTGAGTAATTTCACAGGATAACCAAGCCCCCTAGAAAAACCCTCATCAAAACTCATCACTAACAAGGGGCGCCGCAGAAAAAACATCGTCACCACTAGAACCAATGTGGTCATCAGCATCATTCGCAAATCACTGGCATCAATCGAGCCGACATTACCAAAAAGGAAATTCATGACCCCAACGGTATCCTGCTGATTTCTGGACTGCCACATGATGCCAAAGGCAAAAAATGTCGCCAACACAATCCCCAGTGCAGCGTCCGACTTTAAGCGCGTGCTCATCATCATCAAGCGCACCAAACCGGCCCCCAATAAACCCGCTGTGGCAGCGAATACAAAAATCACCCCCGGGCTGCGCTCCGAGCTGTAGATCAAACCTGCCACCACCCCGGGAAGAACCGCGTGAGAGACCGCGTCACCCATTAAAGCAACTCGCCTCAGAACAACAAAACAACCCAGCAAACCACACCCAGCGCCCAGCAATACTGCCGCCATCATCGCTTTACCACTACCGCTTGCCGGTATGAGGAAATCAACGGTAGAGGCTAAAACTGACATCTCTTGAATCATGCTGATCTTTATAGTTTGGCAGCCCGATCTGCGACCTCACTAAGAATTGTCAGGCGCCCGCCATAGGTCTTTTGCAGCAGCTCACGGGTATAGACATCCTTGACTTCGCCAAAGGCAACAAGCCGCATATTGAGCAGCAGCAGGCGATCAAAGTATTCACCCGCGGATTGCAGATCGTGATGAACCACCAGTACCGTTTTGCCACGCTCACGCATTTCCCGAAGTAGTGTTACAATGGCCGCTTCAGTTGCCGCATCGACCCCAGCAAAGGGCTCATCCATCAAATAGAGATCGCTATCTTGAGCCAGCGCCCGAGCTAGAAAAACCCGCTGTTGCTGACCACCACTCAGATTGCCAATCTGCCTATTGGAATAGGGCAGCATGCCCACCTTCTCGAGAGCTTCAGAGGCGCGCTTTTTTTCAGCCTTGCCCGGTCTGCGGAATAAACCCAATCCACCATAAGTTCCCATCAGAGCAACATCCATTACTGTAACGGGAAAATCCCAGTCGACACTCTCTCGCTGGGGAACATAGCCAACACGATGCAGATTTTCCCGCAACGGCTTACCGAATACTTTGACCCAGCCACCAGATGAGGGCACAACGCCCATCACCGCTTTAATAAAGGTGGATTTGCCCGCTCCGTTTGGCCCGACAATACCGACCAGGCTGCCAGCAGGCACAGCTACATCAATACCATAAAGTGCAGGTCGCTTATGATAAGTTACCGTAAGGTCGTGGGTTTCCAGTGCTGGTTGTTGTTCGTCACTCATTGCTGTTGCTGTAGCTAATACTATTGTTCTCTCATCAAATTTACCATCTCGCCAGTCCATGTCGCCAATACCACTAAGCGGTGATCACTTCAAGCCGTCCACCAGGGTATTCACATTATGTTTGATCATGCCGATGTAGGTTCCTTTATCATAAGTTTCCCCATGCAGTGTCACCGTATCACCGAGCTCGCCCATCGCATCAGAAAATAACTCGTGCTCACTGACCTGAACACCCGCTTCAGCCGCAACAGCCCTGATGCCCTTCGCGTTCACGCTCGACTCAGGAAAAATAGTCTTCAATGCACGCCGCTGGATGAAATCGACAAGGTCGGACCTATCTTTCAAACCCGATTCCGAATTGGTGGACACACCCTGCAAGCCCTTAACCTCAACCGCAAAAGCTTTACCGAAATAATGAAAGGCATCATGGCTAGTGACCAGCACTCTCTGCTCTGGCGCAATCTCACCGATCCTTGCCTGTGCCCAATCATGCAAAGCAAGAAGCTCATCGCGATACCTCCCTGCCCTCTCTTGGTATTGCTCAGCACCATTAGGATCCGCCTCCGATAAAGCATCAACGACAACGCTGAGGCACCCTGCCCAAAGCGCTGGATCCCCCCAGATGTGTGGATCGTAGTAGCCTTGGAATTCTTCTTCTGGTTGCAACAAATCCGCCTTGGCAATGCCGTCTGTGACAGCAAACACGCCACCATGCTTTTTTGCTCTTTTCTCCAAAACATCCTGCATCTTTCCCTCCAAATGATGACCACTATAAAAAATAATATCTGCACCCTGCAGTGCCGCCGTATCTCTAAATGTCACTTGATAGCTGTGCGGGTCCACACCAGGCCCCATCAAACCCTGAACCAAAATACGCTCTCCGCCGATGATCTTGACCATATCGGTCACCATGGTGGTGGTGGTCACGACCCTCAGTTTGCCCTCTTCATTGGCTGAGCTGTGTGACATGCCTTGCTCTTTCTGCAGCATCCAAGACAAGCCAATGGCCAGTGCCCCGATAACCACGATAATGACCACTATCTTTTTTGCCATAAATCCTCTTAAAACAGAAGTCAGAGACCGTCAAGTTAAAATTAGCCGCGGCTAATTTTCTTTTCTGCGCAAAACTAATTTAACACTACAACTCTTGCTGTATTTGTGTAGATTTTTCGCAAGACTCTCACTGAGTAGAACGTAAATGCAATATCATGGATAAAAACGCAGGTGAAAACGATCAAAAACCCAGCAAGGACAATGGGAAAAAGGCCGGCAAAAAGACCGAAAAAACGGGTCAAGATACTGCCAAATCAACATCTGCAAGCTGCGGGGCCTGCGAGGGCTCAGCTCAGAAAAAATTCTTTGTGCCTGTCCTGATTCTTGGTTTCCTTGCCATCCTGCTTGTTGCCATCATGCCCACCCTCGGGGAAATTGGAATGGCTAGTGAGAGCGCCACCACCACTATTGGTAAATGGATCGGCTTTCTCGGTGAATTTCACCCCCTCTTTTTACACCTTCCTATTGGTGCCTTAATGCTCGTCCTACTCATGGAAGTGCTGCGCTTGATCACCTTCGGGAAATACACCCCCAATACCACACTGGGCTTATTTTTCGCCTCGGCCACTGGTGTCTTTGCCGTCGCCTTCGGTTACTGCCTCTACCTGACAGGAGACTTCTCCGGTGAGCTCATTGAGGAACACAAGCGTGATGGCATTATCTTCACCATCCTTCTCATTGCCACTTTCCTTGTTAAGTACACCTCTGATATCGGCCTCATGGGTAAATTTGCCAAACCATCCTACATCGTCGGCCTATTCCTAACGACTGCCATGATGATGAGCGCAGGCCATCACGGTGGGCAAATCACCCACGGCGACCCACTCGACAAAGCGCCATGGAAGCTCGATAAAGAGGCAGCCACGGCAGAAGTGATCGTTGATCCCATCCTCTACACCAACATTGTTCATCCCATTTTGGAGCAAAAGTGCATTACCTGCCACGGTGAGACCAAGCAGAAAAGCGGTCTGCGCATGGACAGCTACGCTGCTCTCATTGATGGTGGTGAGGAGACCGACTGCTTGGTTCCAGGAGATACCAAGAGCAGCGCAATGGTCACCTACATGCACTTGCCTATGGAAGATGACATGCACATGCCTCCCGAAGGCAAAAAGCAGCTCACCCCAGAAGAAATTCAAATCATCGAGTGGTGGGTGAAGATTGGTGCCCCAGAAACAGACACACTCAGTGCCGTGGAAGTTCCTGAGGACATCATCGCAGCCATTGACACCCTCAAAACACCAGAGCAGATCGCTCGCGAAAAAGCAGCTAAGGAAAAAGCCAAGCAAGAGCGCATTGCTTTCATGAAGGCCAAGCGCGCTCGCCTTGCTTCATCCTTAAAGTCGGTCAACGAAAAGTATGCTGGCTCGCTCAACTATATCTCCAAGGACAGCACCAATCTCTCTTTCTCCGCTGTCAGCTACCGTAAGGATTTCAATGATGAAAGCCTCGAGATTCTCAAGGATGCCGCCGCTGACATCACTGAGCTAGACCTCAGTGCCACTGCCATCACCGATGCTGCGGCCTTTAGCCTCGGTGAATTTGCCAGCCTGCAGTCACTCAAGCTCAACCAGACCAGCATCACGGATTCATCCTTACCTGAAATTCAGAAACTCAATCAACTGCAGATTTTAAACCTCCACAGCACAGAGGTCACTGATGCAGGCATCAAGAACCTGGAGCCGATGAGCTCGTTGAAAAAAGTGTATCTGTGGAATACCAAGGTTACCGAGGCAGCCGCCAAGTCACTGGAAAAGACACTCACTGACAAACACCAAGAAGCCCAACAAGGCCTCGAGGAGGAATATCAAGACAAGGCCACGCCTCAAGTCATCTTGGGAGCCTCAAGCAAACCTGCTGCTGCACCCAAACCTGCTGCACCCAAACCTGCTGCGCCCAAACCT
>DBBL01000073.1 GCA_002292185.1 Akkermansiaceae bacterium UBA985
AAAGGCTTTGTGTCTCCCTCTATTCTTCTGGGGGTGCCTGTGGTTCTTATCTTTTTCGAAAAGGATATGGGTACAGCAATGGCTCTCGGGTGTTCTGGCGGAATGGTCATGTTTGCTGCTGGCGTGCGCATGCCCTACATCATTGGAGCGTTTACCCTTACGGTTGGTGGAGCTTGGTTGGTTATTCTGAAAAACCCAGAGCGAATGGGCAGGATCAACGCATTGTTTGATCTTGAATCTGATAAGTATCGGCAAGGAGATGGCTACCAGCAGCTCAATGGTATTCATGCTTTCATCAATGGTGGAGTGAACGGCACGGGCTTAGGCAATGGTGTTGGTAAGCATGGTTCTCTGCCGATGGCACATACTGATTTTATTTTCCCTGCCATCGGTGAGGAGTTAGGTCTTTGGGCTACACTGGGAAGTGTTTTCTGCTTTGTCGTTATTATGGTGTACGGAATGGCCATTGCCATGCATGCAAAAGATATTTTCGGTAGGTTGTTAGCAGTTGGCCTGACCTGTATAATTGTGGTGCCAGCGATGGTGAACATTGGGGTGTGCACAGCGGTGCTGCCAAACACAGGCTTACCATTGCCCTTTATCAGCTATGGAGGCACTAACATCCTCTTTACACTATTTGCAGTTGGGGTGCTGTTATCTATTCACCGGCAAGCTGCTTTCACAAGCCGCGCGGAGGTCCCTGTGATTACTCAGAAAAAGCAGTGTCTGAGAATTTGACCTCAGGCGGAAGGCATCTCTGGTGATTGGGAGAAGTCTTTATTGGTCAGGGCTTGGATGGTAAAGATCCAGAAGGAAATTAAGCCCCATGTGAGGCCGAGCACGACTCCGAAGTCGATGATGCCGCGCCAAGGTTGATCACACTGGTGAACGAGGAGGACCAGGCAGATGATTCCAAATGTCAGGCAATACGCGATCGTTTTCGTTTTTCTATTAGCATGAAAAAACCCCATTGAGAACAGAGGCGCCAAAACAATACGCAGCAATGTGGGGTGATCACGTAGATGCTTGACTCGAGCTGCCGTGCGTGGGGAGAATTTTTTCTGAAAGCCGCGGTAACCTTCCGCAACCAACATGAAAAGAGCAAAGGCGACAAGGGCTATCCACTGCCATGTACTTAGCCCGCTCTCGATGGCATTTGCGGCGTGCTTAGAAAGGCCCATGATGGCGCGCAGCAACAATACACTAACACCTATGATGGCCCAAGGGACTCCAATAAATCGCGCGAACAAATGCATGCTCTAAAGTTGGCAGTTAAGCTTGCCTTGTAAAGAGGTTGCTGCGAAAAAAGTCATTATCCTTGCAGCTCTGATGCTCTTTTGTTCTGCGCGTTGGTAATGGATACTACCACGGCGATAGAAAGATAATTGAGAGTGATGCTTGCGATGTCGGCAACGCTGGCAAGTTTGTCGAGGATAGCCATGATTTCGACGTTGATGGATAGGTGGCCGGTCAGTTGGCCTGCCGTGAGTATCATGAATGCTAGCCATGAGAACCACCACAGGGGTAGTAGGCGCGTCAGATTAGCGCGCATGCCAAAGCTTGCGTTACGTATTTCAAGCATGCTCCTGTAGGGTTTCCAGAGCGAAACGATGGGGATGAAGTAGTAAGCAACTGCCCATGCTGGAGTCGCTTTCATTTTTGGGGGGTTGAGTAACCATGCGTTCTTGCAGCTACGGTTGATCCACAGGCAGTAAAATGGCACGCAGAGAATATGGATGGTAATTCCAGCCATGTAAATCACACGAAGCGTGATGGAGATATGGTGATCGGGTTCAGCTAAAATGGTTGCTGGGATAACTTGGCGTGCTAGCAGAGAGAAAAGAGTCAGCATGACTGCCGCAATAAGCCCAATAAAGATCATGACCTTTAGCGGCTCATTATTCCTGAAAGGTCCGTAGGTGCCGGATAAGACTTTTTTCTCAGCAGTCTGTGGCTGATTGTAGGAGCTAGCGTTCACTTAGCCTTGTGCTGATGGGTGCATCGACTCGTAAAAGAGCCGATTGTGCGAGCCTAGGCTAATGGTTTTTTGTCGAGTTCAAAAGCTTCATGAACAACGCGCGCGGCGTCCTCGATTTGGCTTTCACTGACCGTCACCGATATCTTGATTTCCGAAGTGGTAATCATGCCAATGTTAATACCGGCCTTACCTAGCGCCTGAAACATTTTGGCGGCAACACCCGCGTGAGAGCGCATACCTATGCCCACTGTGCTGAGCTTGGCGAGGGCGGCTTCGGATTCGATATTGGCATCGCTGGAGAGCTCGCTGAGAACAGGCTTGAGCGCGGCTTGAGCGCGACCAAGGTCGTTGGTGTGCATCGTAAAGGAGTGGCGCGCCATGCCATCGCTGGAGATGTTCGAGACAATCATATCAACATTGATCTCAGCATCAGCTAAACAACCAAGGATTTTCCCCGATTGTCCAGGAGTGTCTGGTATATCTGTGATGGTGACGCGGGCTTGGGAGCGCTCGATAGAGACTCCTCGAATGACTACTGCTTCCATGGCTGGGTGTTCTTCGGTAACTAGGGTTCCTGGGTTGTCGTTGAGGCTAGAACAGACTTCAAATACAACACCATATTTTTTGGCGAATTCGACAGAGCGGGATTGCATCACCTTTGTTCCAGATGAGGCCATTTCCAGCATTTCGTCGTATGAGATTTCGGGGAGCTTGCGTGCATTTAGCACGATGCGTGGGTCACAAGTATAAACACCATCAACATCGGTGAGGATTTGACAGACATCAGCATCCAGTGATGCCGCAACGGCGATGGCACTGAGATCAGATCCGCCGCGCCCGAGTGTATGAATCAGGCCCTCTTTGGTCACACCTTGAAAACCAGCAATAATCACTACTTTTTCCTCGGCAAGATAAGCTTTGATCATTGTAGGATCAATGTCGTCAATTCTACCACGGGTGTGACTACCAACCGTTTGGATGCCAGCTTGGCGGCCTGTGGCAGA
>DBBL01000137.1 GCA_002292185.1 Akkermansiaceae bacterium UBA985
TGAGGTAAAGAATCCAGTCGACTCGAGAACAACGTCCACTTTCAGCTCTGCCCATGGGAGTGCTGCGGGGTCACGCTCGGCGGTAGCGTGAATTTTGTGTCCATCAACGATGATTGAATCATCATCGTAGGTTACATCGTAAGAAACACGACCCTGTGAGGAGTCATACTTCAGCAAGTGAGCCAGGTTTTTGTTGTCGGTGAGGTCGTTGATAGCGACGACATTTTTGAGTTCGCCCTTCTGCACAAGCGCGCGCAGTACATTGCGTCCGATGCGTCCAAATCCATTGATTGCGTAATTAGCCATGGTTGTGATATTAAATGATTGATTGCGTTATGCATTTGCAGAACGGGGCGGGATTATGGTTGCCAAATTCCACAGGTCAATACCTGTGTTGATCATTTATTACCTTATGTGAGTCATCGTCCACGCTTGGGTTGAGACCTCAATGCCCAGAGTGGTTCGCTTTTAAAGTTGCTTCTGTGGCAATGCAGGCTTATGGCTCGCTCTCCCACCGCCCAGGCTTGTTATTAATCGTTCTGAACCAAGGAGCCCAAGCGGTATTTAAAGATGATCCAGACGGACCATCAACAAAACACCAACTATTAATAATATGACTGACGTTCCATTTTCCTCCCTCGGCCTCTGTAATGAGCTGCTCGAGGCTATCAACGACCAAGGCTTTGAAAGCCCCTCTCCTATTCAAGCCCTCGCTATTCCCCCCATCTTAGCGGGCAAGGATATCGTTGGCCTATCTGAAACAGGATCGGGCAAAACCGCCGCCTTCACCCTGCCTGCGCTACAGATGATCGACCTTGATGCCGATGAGGCTCAGGTGCTGATCCTCTCACCCACCCGCGAACTTTGTGTTCAGGTCTGCGAGGAAGTACACCGCCTCGGAAAGCACGTTAAAGGCCTACGCGCTGTACCTGTTTATGGCGGCACCCCGATCGATCGCCAAATCACCCAGCTCAAACGTGGTGCCCATATTATTGTGGGAACACCAGGCCGCCTACTCGACCACCTGCGCCGCAAGACCCTGAAACCAGCCACCATCAAGCTGGCCATCCTTGATGAAGCCGACCGCATGCTCGATATGGGATTCCGTGAAGACATGGAAGACCTGCTCGGCGCCATGAAATCCGATCACCAGACGCTGTTCTTCTCAGCCACCATGAACAAGCAGGTGCAGAAGCTGATTCAAAAATTTGGTAATGAGCCAGAAGAAGTCTCCATCAAAGGACAGACCAAAACAGTTTCCACCGTCACTCAGAGCTATTACGAAGTTCGGAACCGATCTAAAGTCGAAGTGCTCACACGCCTACTCGATATGGACAGCCCACGACTCGCCGTGGTCTTCTGCAATACCAAACGCAGTGTTGACGAATGCACCGATGCGCTCACCGCACGTGGCTACGCCGCTGACAAACTACACGGTGACATCGGCCAACAAGCTCGTGAGCGCACCACTAAACGATTCCGTGAAGGGAAATTTAACCTACTCATTGCCACCGACGTCGCCGCACGTGGACTCGACATCGATGATGTCGAAGCCGTTTTCAACTACGACATCCCCCAAGACCCAGAAGACTATGTGCACCGCATTGGACGCACCGGGCGCGCCGGCCGTGAAGGTCGTGCCGTAAGCTTTGTCTTTGGCCGTGATATTTATCGTCTACAAAGCATCGAGCGCTACACCAAGCAAAAAATAACGCGCGCAAAAATCCCGACCCAAGAAGAAGTTGAGGGCAAACGCGCCGACCAGTTGTTCGAGCTGGTGCAAGCTCGCCTAGAAAAAGAAGTCAGCCGAAGCTACCGCCACTACATCGACCGATTATTAGATCAAGGGCATACTGCTACTGACATTGCATCTTCCCTCTTTGAGCTACTACGCGAGTCCCTTGGCCGCGAGGGCGAGGAAATCATGGAAGATCGCCCTGACTACAATGCCAACAAAGACCGTGGCGCACGCCGCAGTCGTGAAAAAGGACATGATCGTGACGACCGCAGGGGCGCACGTGGTGACCGTGGTGACCGTGGTGGCCGTGGTGGCCGTGGCGACAAAAAAGAGGCTGGCATGACCACCTTATTTGTCAGCCTAGGTAAAGCCGCAGGGGTAAGACCTAGCGACCTTCTAGGCATGTTCTACCGTGAAGGCAAAATCCCGGACAACTCCGTGGGTCGCATTCAGCTTTTTGACCGCCACTCCTTGGTCGATGTGAATGAAAAAGTCGCCAGCCAACTATGCGATGCCCTTTCAGATTCCAAGCTTCGCAACCAACGCTTCCGTATTGGAGCTGACCGGATGGGATAGTAACCCCAACCCTCACTACCTGATTTCCCATGGCCGCTGATCAAAAGAAATCCGAAGAGCTTAACTACGGCATACTGGGCGAGGATACCCAGAGCACCCCTGAGAAGCTTGAAAAGTACACCGGCGTGGTGGATTGGGAATATCTCAAACCTCATTTTGACTCAGGTGCCCTGCTCTATGTTGATGCATGCCTGAACATCACCGATGTTGGGCAAGTCTTGGCAGATGATAATAAAGACAAAATCGAAGCCTGGTTAAAATCTGGCGATCTTGTCAAACCTTCCGAACCTCATGCCAAATGGTGGTCTGAGAATCCTCAGGAGTTTACCGCCCTGGTGGTGTCGCCCTTTGTGCTGATGCAGCCGCTACGCGGCAGTTAAAGTTTTAAGTTTATCAAATAGGGGTCAGGCAGAGAAATGACGCATGATCTACATTTTTCGCTATGTTTCCATGATTTTATAGACGCCAGGTGCATGCGCATGTCCTCGATTTACCGCCTGCGGGTCAGTTCTTTTGCTCCGGCCCTAAAAGCCACTGCCCCGACCCACATGAAGTGGGCCGGGGCAGTGGCGGGATGGACGGGATTGCTTTCATTCCATGAAAGCTATGCTGGTTAGCAAGTTTCCTCCTCCGGAAACTTGGAGTTTGGGATGCGTGACGCACGCACTGCGTGTGCGTTCGAATGACCCTTGTCCGCATGCGCGGCCTGCGGGTCAGTTCTCTGCTCCGGCCCTAAAAGCCACTGCCCCGACCCACATGAAGTGGGCCGG